>JAMPEU010000001.1:145120-192180 GCA_023664865.1 Butyrivibrio sp.
TCACCACGATTTTTTTCTTACGATACTTCTCCGGCAAATCGGGTACTGCATGGTAGTGAGGCAGCTTTGCCTTTTCCTCCGGATTGGTAGTATTGTTCTCGATAACCTTGCTGCGGACTACATTAAGTTCTTTGGGTGCGTCAATCATAATCCTCAAATGATTTTTGCTGCCGCCTAAGAAAACAATCTTTACGTCTTCCCCAATCATCAAGTAGTCTTCTGCACTAACTGTAAGTCTTAACATTTTAAAACCTCCCTGCTTTTTCTTTTTTAAAAGTGCCGCCCTGCTATGCAACATTTGTATGAAAATGTTGCATGAAAACAAATCGTTGTATATTTATATGAGATACAACAAAACAAGAAAAGGAGAAATTTCATGAGTACAACTTATCCAATTAAAGACGAAGAAAAACTGGAAAAATTCAAGGAATATTTTTTGACAAAGAAACCGATTTACCGAAACTATGCTCTGATTATTCTGGGATTGAACACTGCCTTTAGAATCGGGGACCTTTTACATCTGAAATGGAAGGACGTATTTAATATGAAAGAAGGCTGTTTTCGGAGACATATCTATGTAATTGAACAAAAGACGGGAAAAGAACGGATTGTTGCCGTCAATGCGGCGGTTGCAAACGCACTGAAAATATTGCAAAGCGATTTAGAATACGCGGGCGAAGAGCAATATCTTTTTCCTAGTACCCGCAAGGCTGATAATCCTATTTGTCGTTCGCAGGCATTCCGTATTATAAAGGAAGCAGCGGAGTATGCAGGAATTGAGGAACGTGTGAGCTGTCACTCTCTGCGCAAGACTTTTGGTTACTACGCGTGGAAGCAGGGCGTTCAGCCCGCTATGCTGATGGATATATATAATCATTCTTCTTATGGCGTCACAAAACGCTATCTGTGCATCGAGCAGGACGAAAGAGATAAAGTGTACATGGAGATATGTCTGTAAAAAAGAATTTTTAATTTTTTTAAATTTGCTATAAAGTATTTAAAATAAGCTCCGATATATGTAGTGTAAGTAATCAATGCAACATTTTCATACAAATGTTGCATTCTTTTTATTATTTTCCTTATAATATTATTTTCAATACATAATAAATCAAAATCCACATAATAAAAAGAGATACAGTCTTTATTATTTAGAGTCTGTATCTCTTTTTATTACATATTTGCCGATACTTGGAACAGTTCAGCCCACGGACACATGGACGCATATGTTTCCCTGAGTGGTCCTTGAAAAACGCCGGTACTTAGCGAGGTATTTTCGAGCTTAGTACCGCTGCGATTTTTCACGGAGCGAGAGCGTACCACAAAGGGCAACATATGCGTCCATGCGTCCGTGGGCTGAACTGCCACATAAATTATAATATTTTATTCCTCACCTTTACGGCTAAGCATAAGCAAATTCTCAGAGACTGCATTTACCTGTCTGAAAGACTCTTCCACTTCCCCGGTAACATTCTTCTGCTCCTGCGACTGCTCAACGATTTTATTCGCCTGCGCTACTGTATTTTCCACGAGTTTCTCCATCTGGCTAATCATGTGCAGGACTTGTTCGCTCTTTTCTACTGTATCGGTACTGGAGTCTGCGGCAATACGCACTTTTTCCTCGGATTTCTCTTGGAGTGTCCCTATGCCTTCCGCCTCCTTCTCTATTTCATAGAGTTTCTCTGTCTCATTTACCACATTGGCGATATTTTCTTTATTGGACTTCTGCACTTCCGTAAGAAGCGTAAAAATTTTATGTATAATCTGCGTAATCGCATCGCTCGCCTGCTTGGAATCAGCCGCAAGCACGCCTACCTCTTCCGCAACCACTGCAAAGCCTTTTCCCATCTCTCCCGCTCTTGCCGCCTCTATGGACGCATTGAGCGCCAGCAGGTTCGTCTGGCTTGCGATGCCTGCGATTGTATTGGTGAACTCGGACACTTCCTTCATTCCGCTTTCCAGATTGCTAATCAAGGTCTCGGTCTGTCTTGCAGAACTTTCTATAATCTGAATACTCTTCGTAGTCATGCGCATACGGTCGATATATCCCTGAACCTGACGCGTCGTATCCGCTGAGATTTCCAGTATTTCTTTCATATTGCCGACTACGCCGTCCGCATTGCCGCTCAATTCGTTCATGGAGTCGCGGACAGAATTAACAAATTGAAAACTTTCATTACATTCCTGAAGCGTGGAGTTGGCGGAATCGGTAATGCTCTCGTTGGTATTGGCAAAATCATGGATATAAACATCCAGATGCTCTACCACGTTATTTAATTTCTCGGAAGCTTTTTCACATTCTTCTATCAAAGCTGCCGTCTGCTTTGTATCCGCGAACTTACGCAGCATCTGATGGGACAATTCGGCTATTTTCACACAGATGACGCTCATAACGACTGTTTCCAAAAGAAAGCCTATTGAACGTGTAATAAACCACATCATATTTGTATCATATTCTATCTGCTGTACGCCAAGCGAGCGGAAATACAAAGATATAACCAGCAGAATATAAGAAACAACCGAAACCTGTATCGTAAACTTTTTATCATAATAAAACAGACTGAACACCATCGCAAAAGCGTAGGTCATATAGATGCCGATTGCCGCATTGGTAGCCATGATAGCTACTAAGGCGCCAAGCGCAAATGTCGTTAAATATTTAAGGATATGGATAGGCATATTCATCTTATATGCTATGCCCGGTCCCATCGTTACCACGATTCCGATAAGCGTAAGCGGAATCATTTCGCTGATTTTCATTTGAAAAATCCCTACGGCTGAAAGAATTATTAAAAGCGGAAAGACAAGAATCAGCCATCGCAGCGCCTTTACCGCTGTCTTCGTAACCCTGGCGTCATTTTCATAAAAAATATCGTGTTCCATAAATAGTAATGCCCCCTTCAACTTATTCTTCTCTGCAATAATAATTGAAATACTGTTCCTTTAAATCTTTATAATTGCCTCTTGGCAAATGGATTTTATTTCCGTTATCCATACATATTTCCTTTGAATTAAGGCTGTTGACGTATCCGAGATTGATGATATACGCAACTCCCACCCTTACAAACTCCTGATACGGCGAAAGCTGTTTGTAAAGTTCCGCCATTGTCATGCGCAAGGTACACTGTTTGCCATCCGCAAGATACAGGTATTGATTTTTTCCATGAGCCTCGCAGTATACAATATCGTTTAGCGATACCCGCACAAGCCTGCCGTCAATCCGCAGCAGAATATACCGCTTGCGTTCCTCATCTATATCTTTGAGCAAATTGTCAAGCAGAGTAAACAATTTATCTTCCGATATCGGCTTTACCATATATTGCAGGGCATCAACGCCAAATGCTTCAAGCGCATGCTCTTTTGAGGTGGTAAGAAAAACTAGCTTTCCTTTATAATTGATATTGCGAAGTTCTCTCGCCGCTTCGATTCCTAAAGGAAGGGAACCGCTTTTTTTATCCGGCATATAGATATCCATAAATATCATATCGGGTATATAGTTTTCTCTTGCCCTTCGCAGCAGCTCGTCCGAATTTTCAAATCTGCGAATCGTAAAATCCAGATTGGGATGTTGTTTCTCGTATTCACGCAGTAATTTTTCCGTCTTTTCAAGTTCTATTGGCTCATCATCACAGAGTGCAATCAAATACATATTGCGTCCCCCTATCTCATCTACAAATCGGCAGGAATGTTCATAATCAGCCTGAATATAAACACTCCGTTATCATTTTTAAAATCGTATTCTCCTTCATATTTTTCCGCCGTCTTAATTATGCTGGAAACGCCGATTCCACCTGTAAATTCCGTTTTAGGCTGTCCGTCTTCCAGTTCAGTCTCCAGACGGCAGGTATTGCTGCAAAAGATAATCAGTTTATTTTTCTTCTTTCTAATCATTAGATGAATCGCACACTCCCGCGCTCCTGATTGCTTCTTTACTTCCATGCAGGCATAGATGGCATTCTCATAAGCGTTGGCAAGTATCGCTACTAAGTCGATATTCGGTATCGCCAAATCCCTGCCGATTTCGATATCAAGCTTAACTTTGATATTCTCATTCCGCGCCTTTCTTGTATACGCTGAAAGAATATTGTTAATTGCGGCATTGGCGCATATTTTCTCCACTGCGCCCTCGTCCGTCTCCTTATCATACTCCTGTAAATACTGCAGCAGCTCTTCCTTCTGCCCGCGGCGCGCATATTCCGCTATCACGGCGTTATGATGCCGCACATCATGGCGGAGCCGCCTGCCCGACTCTACAGAATCTTCCAAAATCTCAAGCTGGCGCTCCAACAATCTATGGTTCATCTGTATCAACTGGTTTTCCCGCTCATATTCCTTCTCTTTACCAAGATGCAGATAAAAGTGAATCATAAGCAGCTGCAGGGTACCCGTCAGCACAAAATTAACAATAATCTGATATAGACGGTATCCCGTCGCATCTTTTAAGTTCGGGTTTAAGATAAATCCAATGCCAAGCATAATGCTAATAATCATAATGGCAACGCTGAACTTATCTACTTCTTTCGTCACATAATCACTGAAATCCCTAATGCTGTCTTTCAATTTCCTATCTATAATAAATGTCATAACCAGAATAAGAATAACGCGCGTTACGATATCTGCCCATACATTTCTGTCAAAGAAGATTACTGCGACTTCCAGCCCGCCAATTAGGAATACGGCAAGCAGATAAAAAGTCAGCGCCAGTTTATAGATAGACAGATACACAGAATCCCTGCTCATAAATATAGCAAAGACCATAAAGCACATGTACATTGCAAACGCCACAATTCGCACGCAGCTCTCCCAGTCCACAACATACCAAATACATGCGCCGGCAATCAAAATAGCGCTAAATACGCTATAATAGGCAATTGTCTTATTTCTGTTAAACCGCGATTCACTTATTCTGGAAAATAATAGAACCACGCCTGCAAGACTTATTGCAAACCGAACAAGTGCTACATACACCGAACCGCCTAACATATATTCTATTTCTCCTTTGGATTTAGAGTCTTAAAAATCAGGTCTTAAAAATTATACCACATATTAATCGACAGAAAAAGAGATAAACCGACACATAGCACAGATTGCACCTTTTGCGGCATCGTTTGCAGGAAAAAATACTGGAAGAGCGCAGTTTGATTTGATATAATAGAAATCGATATCAGACAAATGAGGTATGCAGAATTGAAACAGAAGAAAAAAAACAGAAAAGACAATGTAAATACGGATTTGGAGCTGCGGGTTCTTCTCGAAAACGAAACGGAAGCCAATATCTACGCAGCAAAATGCCTGTCGGTCTGCTCCGGCGTAGGCGCACTGGCATGGATTTTCAATCTGGTCGGCATCTTCATCGTTCCGGCTGCAATTATGAATACCGCCATGCCCGTTTTAATCGTATGCTTTCTTTTTCCGAGTTTACTTTGCAGGCTGACGGACGGTAAGCCGTCCTGGCTGAAATATGTTGTTATATTCTGCGCTACAATGGGTATTTTTATTCTGTCCAGCGCCATGCCCAAGCATGGAGTCCTTGCCTGGACGCTGCCGCTTTTTTTAAGCTGCCATTATTATTCCAAGAAACTGACAAACATTACCCTTGTAGCATCATGGCTGCTTTTTTCCGCCTCTATTTATATAGGGCTTTATTTGGGCGAGGGAGACTTAAATATGCTTCTTGATCCGAACACATTTACCCCCAATCTCCCTACCGGAGAACTGCTGTATAATTCCACACTATTTTTCGTAGTGCCGCGCGCCCTCATTCTTCTCGGCCTCTCCTCCATATGTACTTCAATTGCCGGACGGACGCGCCGCTTGTTGGAAAAGCAGATTAAAGACAGTGAAGAACACCAGCGCATATCCACTGAGCTTGATGTGGCGACACATATTCAAGCGGATATGCTGCCGCGTATCTTCCCTGCCTTTCCGGAACGCCCGGAGTTTGACATCTATGCCACTATGAATCCTGCCAAGGAAGTCGGCGGCGATTTCTATGATTTCTTTATGGTGGATGAAACCCATCTTGCCATCGTAATCGCGGACGTATCGGGAAAAGGCGTTCCCGCCGCGCTCTTTATGGTAATAGGCAAGACGCTGATTAAAGACCATACCAAACCGGGGATAGATTTAGGCGACGTATTCTCCGAGGTAAACGATTTGCTGTGTGAATCCAACAGCGAAGGATTGTTTATCACGGCTTTTGAAGGAGTTCTGGATTTAGTGAGCGGAGAATTCTGTTTCGTCAACGCAGGGCATGAAATGCCTTTTATCGCAAAATCAGGCGGTGTCTATGAAGCGCATAAGCTGCGTGCCGGATTCGTACTTGCCGGCATGGAGAATATGAAATATCAGAGCGGACGAATACAACTTTCGCCCGGAGACAAGATTTTCCAATATACCGACGGCGTGACGGAAGCCACTAATGCAGCGCATGAACTGTATGGCATGGAGCGGCTCACCGATATTCTTGTGAAAAATACTGATAAACCGCCCGCTATGCTGCTTCCCACAGTAAAAGCGGATATTGATGCCTTTACAGGCGATGCGCCGCAGTTTGACGACATCACCATGCTTTGCGTGGAATATGTAAAAGCGATGTCTGCAGATTAAATGTTATCCCAATTAATGGAATCATCGTCAGATTCCGTACTTAGCTGTGCTTTTACTTTATCTAGCAGGATATCTGCATCGATAGGCTTGACTACATAATCCTTCGCGCCGCCTGAAACCGCCTTTACTACATGCTCCTTATCGTTATTCGAGGTAAGGAAGATAACGGGAATGTCTTTTAGATGTTCTTTTTCTTTAATCATTTTTAGCATCTCGTAGCCGTTGATTTCCGGCATATCAATGTCAAGAATAATTAAATCGGGAGTTCTCTCCTTCTCTTTCAGGAACTTAAGCGCGCGCGTTCCATCTGAAAACGCATGAACGTCATAGTTTTCGCCTAATACCTTCTGCAGCATTTTTAATACAATAACGCTGTCGTCTACTGCTACTATTTTCTTCTTTTCAAATACCATTTTGCCCTCATTTCTGCGCCGCACCCTTTATGTAATACAGTCTTTATAGGATATGGGCATATGCCGCAGCGCTGACATAACGCCCGTTATTTGAAACTGCTTATAATAAGCCACTGTTTGAACCTATTGAACATATTATTCCCTTAGTATGCGGATTGCCTTTTCTTCGTCAAACTCATCTTCCAACGCGGCAAGCGCATCTTCCACGCGTCTGCGCACTTCCTGCGCAAGCGGGCAGCCGTCCCACTCCTTTAACTGTCCTATCGCTTTCTGCGTCTCGAAATCGTCCAACAGCGCGGCAACTCTTTCAAAATCGTCTTGTGATAACTGCAGCTGCTCTTTTCCTTCACCGCCTGCTGTTTCATTTTCGGCAACTTCAGCGTTATCGTTATCTTCTGTGTTGTCGTCATAGTATATTTGAAAGCCTTCCAGCGTCTTATCCCACACTGCAGTCAATTCGTCCCAATGCGCCGCCACGTAATCGTTATCATCCGCCTTGCTGCGCATCTCATGCTCGTATGCAGCATCGGCAAGGGCATCTGCGCCCAGCGTCCTTGCATTTCCTTTTAAGCCGTGGACTAAAATCGCATAGTCTGCCATATTCTGCGCTGAAATATACTGACTCATAACTTCCTGTTTCTCTTTTTCTTTAAGGAACATCTTCACCAAATCCAGATACATCAGGGCATCATCTTGCGCCAAGGAAAGTCCGCGTGCAATTGAAATACCATATGGCTTGTACTTTTCTTCGTCTATATTTATGCCGTCTTGTTCATTTTCCTGCGCATCGGCTTTCTTTTCCTTTATTAAATCCTTAGGGAGATACCGCGCCACAGTCTGCTCTAATAATTCGCCATCAATTGGCTTGGTGAGAAAATCGGCAAATCCTTCCTTCAAATAGCCTTCCTTTGCACCGGACAACGCATTTGCCGTCAATACAATAACAGGTGTATTTTCATTAGGAAAGTCGGAAAGCTTACGTATCTCATGCAGCGTCTCTATTCCGTCCATCTCCGGCATCATATGGTCCATGAAAATAATGTGGAAATGCTCTTTTTTCACAAGTTCAAGACACTGTCTGCCCGAATCCGCCGTGGTAATCTTCATCTTAGTGCGCTTAAGCAGAGCCTGAAATACCTTGCGGTTCATTTCATTATCGTCTACCACAAGCACGCTCGCATCCGGCGCCTCATAAGCCTGCTGTTTCTTCAAATAATTCTGTTCCCGTTTTCCTCTAATCTCCTCAAAACTTCCCGTAGGCTCGCCGTACACGATTTTCTGCGGGATTGTAACCGTAAAAGTTGAGCCTTTTCCGTATTCGCTCTCAACCTTCATATCACCGTCCATCAGCTTAAGCAGCGACATGGTAATGTTCATTCCCAAACCTGTACCCTCAATGTTGCGGTTCTTTTCCTCGTCAAGCCGCTGAAAGCTTTCAAAAAGCTTGCTCATATCCTCTTTTTTAATACCCATTCCAGTATCCTTGACGGACATAATCAGGTTAATCTGCTCATCGCCTGTCTTTTCGTATGCCGCGCACACTTCGATGCCGCCCTGCGGCGTATATTTAACCGCGTTTGTCAAAAGATTCGTCACAATCTGCTTGATACGGACATCATCGCCATACAAGGTCTTCGGCATAGTCTCATCTAAGGTGAAAGAGAGCGTCAGGCCTTTTTCCTGCGCCCGCAAAAAGATAATGTTCCACAAATCTATCAATATATCGGCAAAATCATACTCCACTTTGACGATTTCCATTTTGCCCGACTCAATCTTAGACATATCCAGTATATCATTAATCAGAAATAAAAGCGTCTTGCCGGAGCTTTGAATATTCGCCGCATAAGAAAGTAGCTGCTCATCATTGCACTCCCTGAGTATCATCTCATTCATGCCAAGCACGGCATTAATCGGCGTTCTGATTTCGTGGGACATATTGGAAAGGAACAGGCTTTTTGCCTCGTTTGCCCGCACTGCTTCGTCTTTTGCCTTCTCATATTCTATATTCAGCTTGCGAATCTTATCAAGCGCCGTCTGTGCGTCGCGGAGCTCGTTTAATTCCGTCACATCATCAATTACCACAACTACCGACTTTTCACCCTCGTTATGGATATAGCTGGTAGTCAGGGAAAGGTTTCTGTTCTCCCCCTCAAGCAAATAATCCACGGGCATGTTGCTTACCTTTTCTTTTTCATAAATGGTGTCCAAAATCACCTCAGTAAATGAATCCGTACCATCTCTTGTCAAGAACACATTGGCAAAAGAGTTGCCGATATCATTCTGTGTAAGACCGAGCATATGCTCCGCCGCCTGATTCAGCATGGTAATTTTACCGTTCATGCTGATTACCATGACGCCTTCTAGCATATTGGTGACTATTTCGCGATATAAATCTCCGTGGTCATTCTGATTTGACATATTTTTTCCTCGTGCTTTCGGAGTTCCATTTTTGTTCATTTCGGCTGAACTCGTGTCAATAAATGGTATATCTTCGCAATCGCCTAATATAAACTCTATAGGTCTTTGCGGATGCGTAATATATTTTTACCGTCCTTATATTCGTAAGTAATTTCATTCATATTTTTCTTAACAATATATATTCCTAAGCCGCCTATGCCTCTATCCTGAGCCGAAAGCGTCACGTCCGGATCTGCTTTTGCAAGCGGATCGTAGGGGATGCCCTGGTCAATAAACGTAATCGTCACGGACAACGGCTCTTCCAATACTTCCACACGCACCGTTGCCGGTCCTACTCCGGGGTGATAGGCATAGTGGACAATATTGCTGAACAGCTCATCAATGGCAATATCAATCTGCGCCTGCGCCTTCATAGGACAGTCATATGCCTCTAACTGTTCGTCTACAAATGCAGTGATGACAGGAATACTCTCCAATGTTGCATCAACTGTTAATTCTTTCATATACCGCCTCCGTATTTATTCTACAATATTGAGAATGTCCAAAAATCCCGTAACTTCAAAGACTTCATGAATAATCTCATTAACATGGCATATTAACAGTTCTCCGCTGCCCTTTTTCATAAATGTCTTATGAGCAGACAAAAGCACACGCAGACCTGCCGACGAGAGATATTCCAGCCTTTCAAAGTCCAGTATCAGTTTGTCGGCATCGTCAATATACGCGTTTATTTCTGCCTCAAGCTGCGATACTGTGTTAGAATCAAGACGTCCTATCGGCAAAATCGTAATTTCTTTTCCGTTTTCTCTTTTTTCAATCTCCATTGGAAAGTCCTCCCCCTGTACCCGTTTTCTTTGTACGCTAACTATATTTTATCACAGTGCCATTCGGAAAACCTTTGGTTTTCCTCATTCGTGGGTTTCGCCCTATGCAACCATTCAAATAAACGTTTCGGTAAGCAAGCTCCCCTCTCCATTTATTCTCTGTCTGCGCACTGCTCATTGTTATCGCGTACATTATATCATATATTTTGTTGGATTTTAAGTGTTTTGGTATTAATTGCAGATTTTTGGGAATAGATTGTGTGGGAATACAGTTCTTTACACGCCTTCATTCTGTTATAAATCGATAATCCCCTTTTCCTGCCAAAAGAATGCAGGCAATTCAAATATATAGTCTTAGGTGTTTGCTTTTTCTCCAGTAACTCTTGAATTTGTTCTGTCATTTTCTCATACTCTGTTCCTTCAAACAACCTTTTTATAACTGCTTTTATACGGAGCTTCTCTGTATAATCAGCATAAAATCCCCCAATCGTTAGACTTTCACGCAATTTTTTCAGTTCTCTCACTCGTTCACTGCTTTCATTACTGCTTATAATTCCGTCTTCCACATTGGCAGACAGCAAAATTTTCCGCTTACGCAATGCCCTTTTCTCCCAGTAATCCCTCACTGACTTAAATCCATTATCATTGCTGACAATCACTGTTATTCCTTCAAATCCGTTGCCAAATAATTCACCAAGCTTGGAAGCTATATAAAAATCCAGTGCATTCTTTCCGTTCTTACACAACTTACATATTTCAAAAACACATCCGGAATTTACAATATTCTCTAAAAATCTACGCTCCATATTCTTTTTTGCATCACTGTAAAAAATAATTATATAATCTGAGGCATTCAAATATGAGCAGCCTTTCATTCCCATACTTCCGACATTCTCATAATCGACTAGAAACAGCATATTTTGACCTCTTTTTCGTCATAAGTTCTGCTTTTATAACTCTCTAATCCCCATCTTCTTCATACATCTCTTTATATAACATAACATAATCTGCTATAATTTCAGGATATTGGTTATAAAATTTTCTGCAAACCCGTTTAAATAAATGTAGCATTTCATCACTCATACACAAGGACACCAATCCATCTAATACATTTTCAAGTTCTTTTTCTTTCACACTTCTTCCAGAACAAATATCATCCACAATGGGCTTATATGCTAAAAGTGCATGGTTATTTAAATTCTTTATATTTGACACTATTGAATTAATCTTATCACCTATATCTTCCTGCACAAAAAATTCTCCCATCGTCAACAGGTAATCACAAAGCCACCTGCTTATGATAAGAGGATAATCCAAGATATTTACTTTGTCATTGGACGGATAGTCCAATCTTTTTAAGCTACTTCCTGCAAGTATTTTATATATAATAATAATCTTCTTCTTCTTGCATCGCCCATCCCTTCAACAATATAATCTTCTACAGACTGTCCCTGCAAAACGAGCAAATCCTCCATATGAACATTCAATAATCTACTCAATGCACATAAATGTTCTACCGACGGCAAGATTTTCCCCTTAAACCATCTGTATATTGATTGTGGACATGACAGATGAAGATATTCTTGAATATCTTTTACATTATACCCTGCAGCCTTTAATATCATTTTTAATTTTATGCCTGTTTTAATTTGATCTATTGGTTGATACATTCGCTCACGTTCCTCTTATTATTTAGTATACATCTGTTCGTAATTTTAATCAATACTTACCGATGGACAAATCCTAATCTGTATGTATAATATGATTCATGAATACTTATTTTATTTCTTTCTCGCCAATATATTAATCCATTGTTCGTTTTCCCTGCCTTTACGAACATCTCCTGTTATAAAAATATCCTCTACCAAAAAACCATTACTTATCATAAGATTTTTTAATCCAATTTCTTCATAATCACAAAATAATCTACCATTATCCATCCTCATGCCTTTTCCATATTTAAAAGAAGCATATAATATCCCTTCGTCTTTTAAAGCATCCCAAAACCGCTTTAACACCCCACTTATTTCTGTATACGAAACATGCAAGAGAGATGCACATGCCCATATTCCATCAAACTCCTGCTGAAACTGCATTTCCTCAAATCTTATACAAAGAACTTTTTTCTTTATCAGTTTCTCAGCCTCTTCACATATTCTTCTTGAAGCATCCAGTGCTGTTACCTGATAACCTGCATCTAAAAATACTCTTGCATCCCGTCCGCTTCCGCATCCAGCGTCTAAGATATGAATTTTGGTTCTCTCACTTTCGTTTATATTAATATGTTCCTTCTGATTCAAAAGACGTAAAAATTTATCCCTACAAAAAGCCATGTCAGAGTCTTTTGTTGCACGGCAAAACTCTTCTGCATTGTTATCATAATAAGATATTGTTTGATTCATTACTGTCTTTCACATCCTTGTAAATCCAATCTTTAAATCCGCAATTCCTTGCAGATTGATATACCGGCTGCAAAATCTCTTCCAATGAGTGCGAAAACTTCATAAAATCCTGCCCTTTTCGATAAATTTTCTTTTTCACTGCATTATCATTTAAATGCTCTTTTGCACATTTTTCAAATTCATCATGCAAAGCATCATATTTCCACATCATCTCATAAGAAATAAATTCCAGCTTTGCAAGTTGTGGGAAATAAATATTCCAATCCGGTAAATTATTGTTCTTGCTGCTATTAATACTTCGCGTTGTAGGATGCAAATTCCAGAATTCATCATGGGCCACATACGACCATGGTACAAAATGGTCTATTGAAATATCTTTCTCTGATAACTGCATATGTCCGTATATTTCATGAATTGGCTGAATTTCCAATAACAGTTTCCAATATTTTTTAACTTTCTCTAACTTACGCTCCTGGGGTGGATATAATTTATCTGCAATTCCCGGAACGCTTGGATTGCGTTTTTGCAAATATATAATAATATTATATTGTAGCCAGCCTTTTATAATCTCTTGATTTTGATGTATATATGTAATCCATTCCGGATTCAAACGTATAACCGTCTGCATAACGTTTAAAGTTTCAAAATAATACATTAATCTCCGTTCCCGATTAATTTTAGCAATCAGTTCTCCTTCTGGTACATCCCATTCCTTACCTTTAACCTTATCCATAAATGGAGCTTGAATACGGTATGGAACATTTTTTGTCAAAATTCTTTTTCGCCTTGCGACTTCTTTATCCGTACAATTCCTCAAATAATTGATGATATTTTCTTTCTTTTCTGAAGATTTCAGTTGCGATATCTGCTGCAGATAAAGTACTAAACCTTCCAAAGTATCCCTGGGTCCCAGATTCAGATGGTATTCAATTACCATATACCACGCATCTGCAATCATTTCATCAACCAATTCTTCATACGTTATACAGTTTTTACCAGTCAACGTCTTTGTCACAACCGCCTGAAACCAAAAAAATTTATAACATTCGCTTGTATTGTCGAATATTCTGCTTAAATATTGGATTTCTAAAGTATCAGAATATGGAAGCTGCATATGAATTATCCTTTTATCTTGTAAAGTTATTGGTATTCTTTGTCTATGTAAAAACCTGTATTATAATTTGCTGATTATGTTTGATGCTTTTTTAACATTATACTATATTGATTTAGTATTTAACAACAAATATGAAAAATTATATTTTCTCCGGTTAATAAACTCAAAAAATCTCCCGCCGATTTTTCGACGGGAGATAGTAGTTTTTACTGATAAAATCAATATTACTCAATGATAGACGCAACCCTACCAGAACCTACTGTACGACCACCCTCACGGATAGCGAATGTAAGTCCCTGCTCCATAGCGATAGGGTGGATGAGTTCGATGGTCATCTCTACG
This sequence comes from Butyrivibrio sp., assembly GCA_023664865.1. Taxonomy (GTDB): domain Bacteria; phylum Bacillota; class Clostridia; order Lachnospirales; family Lachnospiraceae; genus UBA3282. The sequence goes on from JAMPEU010000001.1 coordinate 159,240, forward strand.
TTATCACCAGGCATGCACATTTCTGTGCCGTCAGGTAAGTTACATACACCTGTTACGTCGGTTGTTCTGAAATAGAACTGAGGCCTGTAGTTGTTGAAGAAAGGAGTATGACGTCCACCTTCATCTTTTGTCAGTACGTAAACCTGAGCTGTAAATTTTCTGTGGCATGTTACAGTACCCGGTTTAGCAAGTACCTGACCTCTTTCGATGTCTGTTCTCTGGATACCACGAAGAAGTACGCCGATGTTATCACCAGCCTGTGCTTCATCAAGCAGCTTACGGAACATTTCGATACCTGTTACAACTGACTTCTGAGTTTCTTCCTTAACGCCGACGATTTCAACTTCATCAGACATATGAAGAGTACCACGCTCTACTCTACCTGTAGCAACAGTACCACGTCCTGTGATGGTGAATACGTCTTCGACAGGCATAAGGAAAGGCTTGTCTGTATCACGCTGAGGATCAGGAATATATGAATCAACAGTATCCATAAGTTCCATAATCTTGTCGCCCCACTCGCCACTGGGCTCTTCAAGAGCTTTAAGAGCAGAACCTTTGATAATCGGGCAGTCTGTGAACTCATATTCTTCAAGCTGCTCTGTGATTTCCATTTCTACTAATTCAAGAAGTTCAGGATCGTCTACCATATCGCATTTGTTCATGAATACTACGATATAAGGTACGCCTACCTGACGTGACAGCAGGATGTGCTCTTTGGTCTGAGCCATAACACCATCAGTTGCAGCAACAACGAGGATAGCGCCGTCCATCTGAGCAGCTCCGGTAATCATGTTCTTAACGTAGTCAGCATGTCCCGGGCAGTCAACGTGTGCATAATGTCTCTTCTCTGTCTCATACTCAACGTGAGCTGTAGAAATTGTAATACCTCTTTCTCTTTCTTCCGGAGCCTTATCGATATTATCGAAATCTGTAGCTACGTTACCTGCAACTCTTTCTGCAAGCACCTTTGTAATAGCAGCTGTCAAAGTTGTTTTACCATGGTCTACGTGACCAATGGTACCAATATTACAATGGGGTTTTGTTCTTTCAAATTTAGCTTTAGCCATTTCTAAAGTCCTCCTTAATTGATTTTCTTTCATTAAAAATTGATAAGTTTCTTTTTTAATTAACTATCTTTGATTATATTAAAGATTGCCAATATTTTCAAGCATTATTTGCAACAACTATTTAGAACAGCAGAAATATTTAAAAATAGTCGTTAGCCGCTTGCGGATATAAGACTATTTTTGAATATTTCTATTGGATAAATCCAATACAGCGAAGAAATGCTTTGCATTTCTGAGCCTGTTCTAAATAGTTATAAGCCGCAAATAGTTAGCCGCTCTACTTAGTTTTTGCCGCCAATACCTTCTCCTGCACATTCTTCGGTACTTGCTCATATTTCTCAAAGAACATGGAGTAGTTGCCGCGTCCCTGTGTCTTGGAACGTAAGTCGGTTGAATATCCGAACATTTCAGCAAGCGGCACATAGCCTTTTACCATCTTGCCACCGCCGATGTCTTCCATACCTTCGATACGTCCACGTCTGGAGTTGATATCTCCGATTACGTCGCCCATATATTCTTCCGGCATAGTTACTTCTACCTTCATAATAGGCTCAAGCAATACGGGGTTCGCTTTCTTCATAGCTTCCTTGAAACACATGGAGCCTGCAATGTGGAATGCCATTTCAGAAGAATCGACTTCATGGTAGGTTCCGTCATATACGTTAGCATGAACTCCAAGCACGGGATATCCGCCAAGAATACCTGCTTTGGCAGCTTCTTCGATACCTTCGCCTACCGCCGGGATATATTCCTTCGGAATAGCGCCGCCGACTACGGTTGATTCGTACTTAAATGTCTCTTCACCATTCGGATCCATAGGCTCGAATTTAACTTTACAGTGTCCGTACTGTCCACGTCCACCAGACTGCTTTGCATATTTGTATTCCTGATCTACAGGTTTGGTAAATGTTTCCTTGTAAGCAACCTGAGGAGCTCCTACGTTTGCCTCTACCTTAAATTCACGAAGCAGACGGTCAACGATAATCTCCAGATGCAGCTCACCCATACCCGCAATAATTGTCTGACCTGTTTCCTGATCCGTATGGGCGCGGAAAGTCGGGTCTTCTTCTGCAAGTTTTGCAAGAGCTTCACCCATCTTGCCTTGTCCTGCTTTGGTCTTGGGTTCGATGGCAAGTTCGATAACCGGCTCAGGGAACTCCATAGATTCCAAGATAACGGGATGCTGTTCATCACAGATAGTATCGCCCGTAGTAGTCAGTTTAAAACCAACCGCTGCCGCAATATCACCGGAATATACTTTATCCAGCTCCGCCCTCTTATTAGCGTGCATCTGCAAGATACGTCCTACACGTTCTTTCTTATCTTTGGTTGCATTCAGGACATAAGAGCCTGAATTCATCGTACCTGAATAAACTCTGAAGAATGCAAGTTTTCCTACGAACGGATCCGCCATAATCTTGAATGCAAGCGCTGCAAAAGGCTCATCATCAGATGAATGTCTTTCAATTTCATTGCCTTCCAAGTCGGTTCCTTTGATGGCAGGAATGTCTGTCGGTGCCGGCATATACTCAAGGATAGCGTCAAGAAGTTTCTGAACGCCCTTGTTTCTATATGCAGAACCACAGCACACGGGAATTGCCCTGCATTCGCAGGTAGCAAGCCGTAATGCTTTCTTCATGTCTTCAACGGAAGGAACTTCTCCTTCCAGATACATCATTGTTAAATCGTCGTCTAATTCACAGACTTTTTCTATCAATTCATCATGATATAATTCAGCCTGATCCTTCATATCATCGGGAATATCAATAACATCAATGTCTTCGCCTTTATCGTCATTGTAGATATAGGCTTTCATTTCAAATAAATCAATAATTCCCTTAAAATCGTCCTCCTTACCAATCGGAATCTGGAGAATGATTGCATTTTTACCCAATCTGGTTCTAATCTGGTCTACTGCACCGTAAAAATCTGCGCCAAGGATATCCATCTTATTGATGAATGCCATCCTCGGTACGTTATAGGTGTCAGCCTGACGCCATACATTTTCAGACTGCGGTTCAACGCCGCCTTTTGCACAAAATACGCCGACAGCGCCATCAAGTACGCGAAGAGAACGCTCAACTTCAACAGTAAAGTCAACGTGTCCGGGGGTATCAATAATATTGATACGATGCTCTAAAGCGCCCGGTTTAGGCTTGCAGTTTTCTTCCAAAGTCCAGTGGCAAGTCGTAGCGGCTGATGTGATGGTTATACCTCTTTCCTGCTCCTGCTCCATCCAGTCCATTGTCGCAGTACCTTCATGAGTATCACCAATCTTATAGTTTACACCAGTATAATAAAGGATACGCTCTGTCAATGTGGTCTTACCCGCATCGATATGAGCCATAATGCCAATATTTCTGGTTCTCTCCAATGGATATTCTCTTCCAGCCAAGGTTTTTTCCTCCTGTCTTAGAAACGGTAGTGTGCAAACGCCTTGTTTGCCTCTGCCATCTTGTGCATATCTTCTTTTCTCTTCACGGCTGCGCCTGTATTGTTGGCAGCGTCAAGAATCTCGTTAGCAAGTTTTTCTTCCATTGTTTTCTCGCCTCTTTTGCGTGAAAACATTGTCAGCCAGCGAAGCCCTAAAGCCTGACGTCTGTCCGGACGGACTTCAATCGGCACCTGATAAGTAGCGCCGCCGATACGCCTTGCTTTTACTTCGAGGACGGGCATGATGTTGTTCATTGCCTCCTGAAATACTTCAAGCGCCGGTTTACCTGACTTTTCTTCTACTCTTGCAAACGCCCCATATACAATTTTCTGTGCAACGCCTTTCTTGCCGTCCAGCATTACGTTATTGATAAGCTTGGTAACAACCTTATCATTGTATAAAGGATCTGCTAATACGTCTCTTTTTGTTACATGTCCTTTACGTGGCACGGTTCTTCCCTCCTTATTAATGTTTGCAGCAGCATATTTCACCGCTGCTTCAATAAATCATCGGTACTCACATGTGTCCTCTAATTCAATGTGTTCGTGCGGTTTTCTATCTGATAAGAATCCCAACACTAAATTAGTTCTGTTTGTGGTCCTATTCTCCTATCCCCTATTTTGAAGCTTTTGGCTTCTTAGCGCCGTATTTGGAACGAGCCTGTCTTCTGTTGGCAACGCCTGCGGTATCAAGCGTACCCCTGATGATATGGTATCTTGTACCGGGTAAGTCCTTTACCCTGCCGCCTCTGATTAAGACAACGCTATGCTCCTGAAGGTTGTGGCCTTCACCCGGAATGTAGCTTGTTACCTCGATTCCGTTTGAAAGACGAACTCTGGCAATCTTTCTAAGCGCTGAGTTAGGCTTTTTAGGAGTTGCTGTCTTAACAGCCGTGCAAACACCTCTCTTTTGAGGGGAAGCCGTATTAATCGCCGTTTTGTGGAGAGAGTTCCATCCTTTCTGCAAAGCAGGCGCTGTGGACTTCTTAGTAGATGTCTGACGTCCTTTTCTAACTAACTGGTTAAATGTTGGCATTCTTTTTCACCTCCTATGAGTTTAATTTTATACGTGCCGCATTTTTGGCGCACTAAAAAAACGCATTTGCGTACACACTAAAATAGTATACTTGCCCACAAATGCGTTGTCAATACATTTTTTGCTAAATTTGTTAAATTATTTTGTTATTTATCTGCTGTTTTAGCCATTTTATTCTTTATGTAGTTCCTAATGGCTACGTTATCCTCCAACAGTCTGCAGCCAATCTTATGAGTGCCGTTTTCATTGACTCCGGTACGGATAACTACTCCTTCCAATGTACTCTCCTCAGGAATCTCAAAATCGGAGATTGATACTTCTATTCGCTTTCCTTTTATGTCCTCAACGTCTCCCGAAAGGATATTGCAGGCAAATCCGCCGGCTCCGACATCCACCATCCTTGCATTATACTTAGCTTTAGAATCCTTTACAGTTACGGTGCAGAAATTATTTATCTGTATTCTGTCGTACTTTCTTCTGTTTTCTACGGCAGGATCGGTATCTACTGTAATTGTATAGCGGTTGGTATCATTTCTGTCGGTCTGTGCTATTTTAACATTCTTCCAACAGTACAGCATATTATCCGCTATAATGCGCAGGGCATAATTTCCGGATTTATTGCTTATGTCTATTCCTTTCTCTGCTCCTGATGTAAGCGACATTATTATGCTATTATCTTTCTGTTCCAGCACTTCGCCTTTGTACTCTTTCTCGGCATTATCGTAACTTTTGGCTATAACAGCCAGCTTCATTCCGGGTCTTACGTCTTTGATTCCCATGAAACCGCCTTCACCGAGTTTTTCCAGAAGGTCTTCAACAACTTTTCCGATGTTTTCTACGTTGCTTGATGTTTCTTCATACTTGCCCAGCATCGATTTGGCTGTGGCATCCGCATCTTCTATGCTCCGCGTCATTATTTCCATAACGTCGCATATCTGCTTCATATTATCAACCATATTCTGATTAGACGTCTCCACATCCTTTACGGCAGAATCAACAATCTGTATGTTATCGCCAAGTTTGGTAGAATCGTCTGCAATATCCGCAACGCTTTGGTTTACCTGTTCAATCTTTTCCCTTGTTTCATTAATCAGGTCAAGAGTTTCTGTCATGGACTGCGTCATTTTGTCAGCGGTTTCTTCCAAATGCTTAAGCGCTGACATAATGCGGTTTGAAGAGTTCTGCGTCTCCATACTCAAATTCCGTATTTCGTCCGCTACCACTGCGAAACCTCTTCCTGCCTCTCCCGCCCTTGCCGCTTCTATGGAAGCGTTCAGCGCAAGCAGATTAGTCTGTGAAGTAATTCCGGAAATTGTGCCGGTCTCCTCTTTCACCATTATAAATTCGTTTTTAAATTCTGACAGGACTTTTTCGACTTCCGATGATAATGCCGCCATAGCGTTGGTAGTTTCCACTACCCCTGACAATTCCCGGGAACTCGTCCCCGCATGTTCGATTGACGCTCCTACTAACCGGTCTATGTTTTCAATAAGCCCCGCAACATTCTGCACCTGGGTATTGATTTCAGTCGTCATTTCCATCGAAGACATGGTTTTTTCATACAGGGTATTATTGTTGCCCGTCAATTCTTTCATATTGTTGACTACAATATTGGCTCCATGTATATTTTCATCAGCTAAATCCCTTACAACGCTGACTCCGTCTACCACAGCGTTACTCGCCGCTTTAACCTGGTCAACCGTAGTCACGACTCTCTTAAGGTTGCCTTCGACAGAGCCCATCAACGCTCCATCAGAATCATTCAGGTGGCTGATTGCCATTGCGTATCCTGTATAGCACATAATAATACACGCTGCCTGTATCGCATAACACGCAATATCGGAAGACGCATTCATGCCGGACATGATGTTTTTGATAATATATGCCAAAAGCACAATGCCGTTGCAGACTCCGCACCTGATAATATAATTTCGATTTTTGTATAATACTAACATGGCTGACACCGGCAGCATATACACAAATGTAAGCTTGTTATTGGTCGTCATCATTATAAAAATATAAAATATGCCGTACCCAACAGCTACCACATGTTTATATGCGTCGGTGTCAGCCCCCATAATTTTTAAAACCAGCAGGCCTATGCCAAACGGCACCCAGCAGAAGACCATAAAGACCGCATAGTATGCAGCCGCATGTTCTCCGCCTCTGATTGCCGCAGCATAGGATAGTGATAAAAGAATACTTAAAACAAGCCATATAATCATTGTTTTGCGATTAGCACTTCTTTTAAACAGCTCTTCTCTATATTCCATATAAACCCCTGTCGTTTGTATTTTATTGTATTGTAATGAAATATACCAAATGCTTAAACCGTAGTCTCAACCACAGGCTCTTCTGCAACGAGTCCTGCTTCTTCTGCGACACCATCAGTATTTTCGTCAACGGAAATTTCTTCCGTAACTTCAATCAATTCTTCGGTTTCCACAGGTGCGTCCTCTTCCGAACCGTCGTCAATGTTCAGCTCGTCTCCTGCTGCAAGGCGTGCAAGCAGATTCTCGTCTGTATTCAATTTTGTATTGCTGTATCGCTTCATACCGGTGCCTGCCGGAATCAGCTTACCAATGATAACATTTTCCTTAAGGCCGATAAGCGGATCAATCTTGCCCTTAATCGCAGCTTCCGTCAACACCTTAGTCGTCTCTTGGAAGGATGCCGCTGACAGGAAGGAATTGGTTGCAAGCGCCGCTTTGGTGATTCCAAGCATAATCTGTCTGCCATCTGCAGGCTCTTTTCCTTCTTTTATCAATGTTTCATTAACATCTTCATATTCAAGTACGTCTACAAGCGTTCCGGGCAGGTATTCCGTATCACCGCTTGCCTCGATTCTAACCTTCTTTAACATCTGGCGCACAATGACTTCAATGTGTTTATCAGCAATATCAACGCCTTGCAGACGGTATACCCTTTGTACCTCGCGAAGCATGTAATCCTGTACTGCACGTATTCCTTTAATTTTCAAAAGGTCATGCGGATTGACGCTTCCTTCGGTAAGCTCATCGCCGGCTTCCAATGTTTCTCCGTCCATAATCTTAATTCTTGAACCATAAGGAACCAGATACGTCTTGGACTCGCCTGTTTCATCATTGGTAATAACAATCTCACGTTTCTTCTTAGTATCTTTGATTGTGGCAGTTCCGCCAAACTCGGCAATAATTGCAAGTCCCTTAGGCTTACGTGCTTCAAAAAGCTCCTCGACACGGGGAAGACCTTGGGTAATATCATCACCGGCAACGCCGCCGTTATGGAAATTACGCATGGTGAGCTGTGTACCGGGCTCGCCAATCGACTGTGCCGCAATAATGCCTACCGCTTCACCGACCTGAACGGCTTCTCCTGTAGCCATGTTCGCACCATAGCACTTAGCGCAGATGCCATTCTGGGAGCGGCATGTGAGGATTGTACGAATCTTCACGCCCTCAACCGAATTGCCTTTCTCATCCACTCCGATGCTCAATATCTTTTCTGCACGGCTTGGCGTAATCATATGGTTGCGCTTTACAATTACTTTTCCATCTTTATCCTTAATTTCCTCGCAGGCAAACCTGCCTGTGATTCTGTCCTTTAATCCTTCGATGGTCTCTTTGCCATCCATAAATGCCTTTACATACATTCCCGGAATCTCTTCGCGGCCTTCGCTGCAATCCGTCTCACGGATAATGAGTTCTTGGGATACATCGACCATACGCCTTGTCAAATAACCGGAGTCGGCTGTACGGAGCGCGGTATCCGACAGTCCTTTACGCGCGCCATGCGCTGACATAAAGTATTCCAGAACGTCAAGCCCTTCACGGAAATTCGACTTAATCGGCAACTCGATAGTCCTTCCTGTAGTATCCGCCATCAGTCCACGCATACCGGCAAGCTGCTTAATCTGCTGATTAGAACCACGGGCGCCGGAATCTGCCATCATGTAAATATTACTGTAATGGTCCAGGCCATTAAGCAGCACTTCTGTCAGTTCTTTATCCGTCTCATTCCATGTCTCAACGACCGCACGATACCTCTCTTCTTCCGTAATAAGCCCACGTCTGAAGTTAAGGGATATTTTATCTACGGTTTCCTGAGCTTTATCAAGCATCTTCTGTTTCTCGGCAGGCACGGTCATGTCGGAAATGGATACCGTCATTGCCGCCCTTGTTGAGTATTTATATCCTGTTGACTTAATAAGGTCAAGCACTTCCGCGGTCTTTACCGAACCGTGGATGTTGATGACTTTTTCCAAAATCTGCTTAAGCTGTTTCTTGCCTACATGGAAGTCTACTTCCAGTTTAAGCAAGTTCTCAGGCTTGCTTCTGTCTACGAAGCCTAAATCCTGAGGAAGTATTTCATTAAACAGGAACCGCCCAAGTGTAGAATCTTCCACCCCTGATATAAGTTCTCCGTTGGCATTAGTCTTCTGCACTCTTACATGAATCATGCTATGCAGCGTACATTCGCCGTTTTCATAAGCTAAAATCGCTTCGTTAATATTCTTAAAGTATTTGCCCTCGCCGATAACGCCTTTTCTTTCCTGCGTCATATAGTAGATTCCAAGCACCATATCCTGTGAAGGAACGGCAACCGGGCCACCATCCGAAGGTTTCAAAAGGTTATTGGGCGACAGCAGCAAGAACCTGCATTCCGCCTGTGCCTCTACTGACAGGGGAAGATGCACTGCCATCTGGTCTCCGTCAAAGTCCGCATTAAACGCCGTACATACAAGCGGATGAAGTTTGATTGCCTTACCTTCAACCAGAATAGGCTCAAACGCCTGAATTCCCAGTCTGTGCAGGGTAGGCGCACGGTTAAGCATAACCGGGTGTTCCCTGATTACCTCTTCGAGAACGTCCCAAACCTGCGTATCCAGTCTTTCAACCAGCTTCTTAGCATTTTTAATGTTCTGTGAAATGCCCTTCGCTACAAGTTCTTTCATAACAAAAGGCTTAAACAGCTCGATTGCCATTTCCTTTGGCAGACCGCACTGATAAATCTTCAACTCCGGTCCTACTACGATAACGGAACGTCCTGAATAGTCAACACGCTTTCCGAGCAGGTTCTGGCGGAAACGTCCCGACTTTCCTTTTAACATATCGGAAAGTGATTTTAATGCCCTGTTGCCGGGGCCCGTAACCGGGCGGCCTCTTCTGCCATTGTCAATCAAAGCATCTACCGCTTCCTGAAGCATCCTCTTCTCGTTGCGGACGATGATATCGGGTGCACCAAGTTCCAGAAGCCTCTTCAAACGGTTATTTCTATTGATAATTCTTCTATATAAATCATTCAAGTCGGATGTTGCAAAACGTCCGCCGTCGAGCTGGACCATAGGACGCAAATCGGGCGGAATAACCGGTATAGCGTCCATAATCATCCATTCAGGCTGATTGCCGGACTCCCTGAATGCCTCTATAACTTCAAGCCTCTTGATAATACGGGCGCTCTTTTGACCGCTTGAACCCTGCAGCTCTTCACGCAGTTCCTCTGCCTCCGTATCCAAATCAATCGCCTGAAGCAGTTCTTTGATTGCTTCTGCGCCCATTCCGACACGGAATTTGGAGCCCCATGTCTCCCTTGCATCCTGATATTCTTTTTCGGAAAGAACCTGCTTATATTCCAAATCGCTCTCTCCTGAATCTAATACAATATAGGCTGCGAAATATAACACTTTTTCTAATACTCTGGGTGATAAATCCAGAATAAGCCCCATACGGCTGGGAATACCTTTAAAATACCAGATATGGGATACCGGCGCTGCAAGCGCGATATGCCCCATACGCTCTCTGCGGACGCTTGCTTTGGTAACCTCTACGCCGCATCTGTCGCAGACAACGCCTTTATACCTGATTTTCTTGTATTTACCGCAATGACATTCCCAGTCTTTACTGGGTCCGAAAATCTTCTCGCAATAAAGTCCATCTTTCTCCGGCTTTAATGTCCTATAATTGATGGTCTCCGGCTTTAAAACTTCCCCCCTCGACCATTCCCTGATTCTTTCAGGTGATGCCAGACCGATTCTGATTGCATCAAATGTCATAGGTTGATATACTTCCTGTTTATTTTCTGTCATATTTCATACCACACCTTTCTCGCCGCCTATTTGTCGTAGGATTCCTCAAAATCAACATCTAACTCCATATCGTCTTCCTGATATTCTTCCATGAAGTCGTCCTCACTGTTTACAAGTTCTCCGCTTTCTTCGTCAAACTCCTGCTCCTGATAGCCAAGAGCCCCCAGTGATCCTTTATCCTGTTCGTAATTTCCAGGTTCACCTTCGATTTCATATCGGTATTCGCTCTCTCCGTAATCCACGGATTCCATTATTTCTACTTCTGTATGGTCTTCACGCAGCACTCTGACATCCAAGCCTAAAGATTGAAGTTCCTTGAGCAATACCTTGAAAGATTCCGGAATGCCGGGTTCAGGTATATTGTCTCCTTTGATAATCGCTTCATAGGTCTTAACACGGCCAACAACGTCATCCGACTTAACCGTCAGGATTTCCTGCAGCGTATAAGCGGCTCCATATGCTTCCAATGCCCAAACTTCCATTTCTCCGAAACGCTGTCCTCCGAACTGCGCTTTACCGCCTAACGGCTGCTGCGTTACCAGAGCGTATGGACCTGTAGAACGCGCATGAATCTTATCGTCTACAAGGTGATGGAGCTTTAAGTAGTGCATGTGTCCGATTGTTACCGGTGCGTCAAAATACTCGCCTGTCCTTCCGTCACGGAGCCTTACCTTACCATCCCTTGAAATCGGAACGCCCTTCCAGACTTCACGATGGTCTCTGTTCTTGGATAAATACTCCATAACTTCGGGCAGAAGTTCTTCTTTATGCTTTTTCTCAAATTCTTCCCACTCTAAGTTTACATAATCATTCGCAAGGTCGAGCGTATCCATGATATCGCCTTCCTTAGCCCCGTCAAATACCGGCGTCGCCACGTTAAATCCTAACGCTTTTGCCGCCAACGAAAGGTGGATTTCAAGCACCTGTCCGATATTCATACGGGAAGGCACGCCCAGCGGATTCAATACGATGTCAAGCGGGCGTCCGTTTGGCAGGTATGGCATGTCTTCTACGGGAAGCACGCGGGAAACAACACCCTTGTTACCGTGGCGGCCTGCCATCTTATCGCCTACGGAAATTTTCCTCTTCTGAGCAATATAAATACGAACCGCCTGATTGACGCCGGGAGATAACTCGTCTCCATTTTCCCTTGTAAATACTTTAGCGTTTACAACAATACCGTATTCGCCATGAGGCACTTTGAGGGAAGTATCACGCACTTCTCTTGCCTTCTCGCCGAAAATAGCGCGAAGCAGCCTCTCTTCCGCCGTAAGCTCAGTTTCACCCTTGGGTGTTACTTTACCTACGAGAATATCTCCGGCACGCACTTCCGCACCGATTCTAATGATGCCCCTTTCGTCCAAATCTTTCAGCGCATCATCGCCGACGCCCGGAACGTCTCTGGTTATTTCCTCCGGTCCTAACTTGGTGTCACGGGCTTCAGCCTCGTATTCTTCTATATGCACAGATGTATAAACATCTTCCTGAACAAGTCTTTCGCTTAACAAAACCGCGTCCTCGTAGTTATAGCCTTCCCATGTCATGAACCCGATAAGCGGGTTCTTGCCAAGCGCAAGCTCGCCGCCGTCGGTAGACGGACCATCGGCAATTACTTCACCCTGCTCTACATGGCTGCCTTTTAATACGATAGGTTTCTGATTATAGCAGTTGGACTGGTTGCTTCTGGAGAATTTGGATAAATGATATTCGTCCTTTTCCCCATCGTCATAGGTTATCTTTATAAGGTTAGATGAAACATAATCAATCGTTCCCGCTTTCTTAGCCACAACGCACACGCCTGAATCGACAGCCGCCTTAGGCTCCATTCCCGTACCTACAACAGGAGCTTCCGTAAAAAGAAGCGGGACTGCCTGACGCTGCATGTTGGAACCCATCAGCGCACGGTTGGCATCGTCGTTCTGTAAGAACGGAATCAGCGCCGTCGCCACGGAAAATACCATCTTAGGCGATACGTCCATATAATCAAACATCGTCTTAGGATATTCCTGTGTCTCATCTTTATAACGCCCGGAAATACTGTTACGTGCAAAATGCCCTTCTGCATCAAGCGGCGCAGAAGCCTGAGCCACATGATAGTTATCCTCTTCGTCCGCGGTCATATAAACAACTTCTTCGGTTACACGCGGATTATTCGGGTCGCTCTTGTCAATTTTACGGTAAGGAGACTCTATAAATCCGTATTCATTAATCCTCGCATAAGATGCAAGCGAGTTAATCAGACCAATGTTAGGACCCTCGGGAGTCTCAATAGGACACATTCTTCCATAGTGCGTATAGTGAACGTCTCGAACCTCGAATCCCGCCCTGTCTCTTGAAAGTCCGCCGGGACCCAATGCTGAAAGACGCCTCTTGTGTGTCAGTTCTCCAAGCGGATTGTTCTGGTCCATAAACTGTGACAACTGTGAAGAGCCAAAGAACTCCTTTACCGCAGCCTGTACAGGCTTAATGTTAATCAATACCTGAGGAGAAATTTCCTCCGCGTCGTGAGTCGTCATTCTTTCACGGACAACCCTCTCAAGCCTTGCCAGACCGATACGATACTGGTTCTGAAGAAGCTCTCCTACCGCACGTATACGCCTGTTGCCCAAATGGTCGATATCATCGTCATTTCCGATGCCATACTCCAAATGAATATTATAATTAATGGAAGCTATTATATCTTCCTTAGTAATATGCTTCGGAATCAGTTCGTGGACATTTTTCTGAATGGCTTCAGCAAGTATCTCCGGATCTTCGCTATATTCTTCAATAATCTGCTTAAGCACCGGATAATATACCAATTCAGTGATGCCAAGCTCTTTGGGGTTGCATTCCACAAAGTTCGTAATGTCTACCATCATGTTAGACAATACCTTGACATTCTTCTCCTCTGTCTGAATCCACACGTAGGGAATAGCCGCATTCTGAATGGCGTCAGCCATTCCCGCGCTGACTGTATCTCCTGCTTTTGCAAGCATTTCTCCCGTCAATGTATCTACAACGTCTTCCGCTAATATGTGATGCCTGATTCGATTCCTGAACATCAGCTTTTTATTAAATTTATATCTGCCGACTTTCGCTAAGTCATATCTTCTGGGGTCAAAGAACATAGCGTTAATAAGGCTTTCCGCACTCTCTACGCTGAGCGGCTCGCCCGGACGTATTTTCTTATACAGCTCTAAAAGACCTTCCTGATGATTTTCAGCAATGTCCTTGGCAAAGCTTGCCTCTATTTTAGGCTCATCACCAAATAATTCCCTGATTTCATCGTTTGAACCCACGCCTAAAGCCCTGATTAACACTGTAATCGGAACCTTTCTGGTTCTATCTACACGCACATAAAACACATCGTTGGAGTCCGTTTCGTATTCCAACCATGCGCCACGATTAGGAATTACAGTGGAAGAAAACAGTCTCTTACCGATTTTGTCATGGCTAATTGCATAGTAAATGCCGGGAGAACGTACTAACTGGCTTACAATAACACGCTCGGCCCCATTGATTACGAATGTACCCGTCTGCGTCATAAGCGGCAGGTCGCCCATGAAAATTTCATGCTCCGTAATTTCTTCTTTCTCCTTATTAATAAGGCGAACTTTTACTTTTAAGGGTGCCGCATAAGTTGCATCTCTTTCTTTACACTTCTCGATAGAGTATTTAACATCCTCTTCGCACAATTCAAAACTTACAAATTCCAGACTTAAATGACCGCTGTAGTCCGAAATCGGCGAGATATCGTCAAAAGCCTCTTTCAAGCCTTCTTTCAGAAACCAATTATAGGAATCCTTCTGGACTTCTATAAGGTTAGGCATCTCAAGAACCTCTTTCTGTCGTGCATAAGTCATACGCGTGTTTTTGCCCGCTGCAATCTCACGTATTCTGTTCTTTTCCATTGACACATTCACCCCATTCTTTAATGATAAACGCCTATTTATCGGAAATCACTATCTATAAATAAGCACAGTACTGCACAATAGTGCATCATCCATTGTACTACAAGCGGCTTTCAGAGTCAACGGTTAATTTATTCTAAAAGTAAAATTTTGGTAAAATTGACAAGAAAACCGCCTATGAAAATTCATAAGCGGTTCGCTCTTCTTAGTTATATAGAGTTGAATTATTTGAGAGTAACTTTTGCGCCTTCTGCCTCAAGTTTTGCCTTGATGTCGTCAGCCTCTTCCTTAGATGCGCCTTCCTTAACCATCTTAGGAGCTGCGTCTACTAAGTCTTTTGCTTCTTTCAGTCCCAGTCCTGTAGCTTCACGAACAACTTTGATAACCTTAACTTTGTTAGGACCAACTTCTGTCAGCTCAACATCGAACTCTGTCTTCTCTTCTGCTGCCGCTGCCTCGCCGCCTGCTGCCGCTGCAACTACCACGCCTGCTGCTGCAGATACGCCGAATTCCTCTTCGCAAGCTTTTACTAAATCATTCAATTCCAATACTGTTAATTCTTTGATTGCATCAATTATTTCCTGAGTAGATAATTTTGCCATGATAATTTACCTCCGTTTTAAAATGTAATTTTCTTGTTAATAATTTCATTAATCCGCACTATGCTTCAGCGGTCTCTGCCGGAGCTTCTTCTGCCGCCGGTGTTTCTTCTTTAGCCGCAGGCGCTTCGCATGCGGATGCGCCGCCTTTTTCAGCAAGCTGGTTCATAACGCGTGCAAAATTTGTAATAGGTGACTGGATGCTTCCAAGCAGCTTGGAAAGCAGTTCTTCCCTGGAAGGAATCTTGGAAATATTTACAATTCCCGCCGCGTCATATACGGTGCCTTCCACGATGCCGCCCTTAACTTCAAGTTTCTCCGCCGTCTTGGCAAACTTACACAGAATCCTTGCAGGAGCTGTCGCATCGGTTGTAGAAATAGCAACCGCGCTAGGTCCTTTCAGATACGCAGTAAGCGCTTCACATGGCGTATCCTTGAATGCGAAATTCATCAATGTGTTCTTGTAAACCTTATAGGTAATTCCCGCTTCGCGAAGCTGCTTACGAAGTTCTGTATCCTGCTCTACAGTAAGCCCGCGGTGGTCTACCAAGACAACTGACTGTGCATCTTTGATTGCAGCAGAAATTTCTTCCACTATAGGTTTCTTCAATTCAACTTTTGCCATTACATTTACCTCCTTATAGATTTTGTGCCGACAGGAGTTTAATTGTTTTATCTAAAAAACCTTCCCAAAGACAGGAAGGTTTGCTTCTAATCATAAACTCTTCTCCTCGGTAGGCGGTGTACTTACGCCATAACGGCACCTACTGTCTTCGGCATGGCCTAAACGACCTTGTTTAATATATCATAGTGGTTTGAGGTTGTCAAGCATATTTTTACCACGTTACATATCCATCCGCATCTATCTGCACATTTTCCGACATATTGCGCATCACGTTAAGTATCCTTTCCTTCTCTTCGCCGTCCACAAGGCTTGTCCTGTAATCGCTCTGCAGGCATGGAATAAAGCGCAGGCTCTCAAGCCCGTCCCTTGAAACGGTTATCCGCACCATGCCGGTATCTATTGCCTTGGAATTGAACCAAAAATTTCCCAAACTGTATACGACCGGCACGCCGTTTATCACATCAATTTTCTGCAGGATATGCGGATGGCTCCCTATTATTATATCCGCCCCGGCTGTGGCGAGTTCGGACGCCTGTTTCTCCTGTGCCCAATCGATTTCTTCCTGGTTTTCCGTCCCCCAGTGGACGTATACGATTACAAAATCGCTGTTTTCTTTCGCTTCCGCAACTACCTGCAGCAGCCTCTCTCCGTCCCAGCAGCGGAATACGCCGGGCGAGTCTGCCTCCGCGCCTTTCGTATCGGGATAATCCGCTTTCTCTATCTGTGTAGCGCAGATAAAGGCAATCTTCATATCGTTTATAATATAGTACACAGGTTTCTCCGCTTCTTCTGCGTCAGCGCCTGCCCCCACATACGGAATCCCGGCGTCCTTAAGCGTATACATCGTATCCAAAAAAGCCTCTTCACCATAATCATAAGCATGGTTATTAGCAAGGGATACGATATCAACGCCCAGTTCGCTAAGATATGACACATATGTCGGATTTGCACGGAATGTAAATTTTTTGTCCTCCGTCGGCGTCCCTCTTTTGGAATACGGAAATTCATTATTAAGCATCATTATGTCGGTATTTTTCATTTCTGCAATAACTTCGGGCATAATGCCGTTGGTGATGTTGCCGCCATTCAACTGCAGCGCCGCCATTACGCCATAATCAGGATCGAAAAGAATATCACCCGCAAATGTGATGCTCACGCAATCCGCAGCCGCCGCATCTTTAACATAGATATTATTCTCCACCATGTATTCTTCATCATAAAGGACATCTGCATATCTGTCATTTTGCTCAATAATATTCTGTATGTCTGTTTCGGATATTTCTTCCTTAATCAGTTGGAAATTCTGGTGTTCCTTACTCCTGTCTACATTAATCCATCCGTATGAGAATATGAAAATAAACCCCAGCGCCAAAATGGATGCCAGCGTTATAGAAAACGGCAGTATGAAGTTGGATTTTCTTCTGTATCTTTGTTTTCTCATATTTCTAAGTATACCACATAATTTATCAAAGTAAATGAAAAAGCACCCCGGAATTAAATTCCGGAATGCCTTTCCATAAAATGAGTATACTTATCAGCAATATTTTGCCGTACTTACTTTTACGCCCGGCCCCATTGTCGTTGCAATGGTAATGCTTCTTAAGAACTGTCCTTTTACTGCCGAAGGCCTTGCCTTTACGATTGCTTCCATCAAAGTATCAAAGTTTTCCTGAAGTTTTGCTTCATCAAAAGAAACTTTTCCTACAGGTACGTGGATGATATTAGCCTTGTCAAGCCTATACTCAATCTTACCTGCTTTAATATCGCTAATCGCCTTGGTTACGTCCATCGTTACCGTACCAGCTTTCGGGTTAGGCATAAGCCCCTTAGGACCAAGGACCTTACCCAGACGTCCTACAACGCCCATCATATCAGGCGTGGCTACAACAACGTCAAAATCAAGCCATCCATCATTCTGAATCCTAGGAATAAGTTCATCGCCGCCTACATAGTCTGCACCTGCAGCCTCTGCTTCCGCAACCTTATCTCCTTTGGCAAATACCAGAACTTTTACTGTTTTACCGGTTCCGTTCGGCAATACTACCGCTCCACGAATCTGCTGTTCTGCATGGCGTCCGTCACATCCGGTTCTGATATGGACCTCTACGGTCTCATCAAACTTTGCTACAGATGCCTTCTTTACTAATGCAACTGCCTCTGCCGGCTCATACTGCACGCTGCGGTCAACAAGCTTGGCAGCTTCCATATATTTTTTACCACGTTTCATATCCGTCCCTCCATTATTCTTCTACTGTGATGCCCATGCTTCTTGCAGTTCCGGCAATCATGCTCATAGCTGCTTCTACGCTTGCTGCATTCAGATCAGGCATTTTAAGCTCTGCAATTTCTTTAAGTTTAGCTTTGGAGATTTTGGCAACCTTGGTCTTGTTAGGCACTGCCGAACCAGACTTAATGTTGCATGCTTTCTTCAAAAGAACTGCAGCAGGCGGAGTTTTGGTAACGAAACTGAAACTTCTGTCTGCATATACTGTGATAACGACAGGAATGATAACATCGCCCTTATCAGCAGTCTTGGCGTTGAACTGTTTGGTAAATTCAACAATGTTTACGCCGTGCTGTCCAAGCGCGGGACCTACCGGCGGCGCTGGCGTAGCTTTGCCAGCAGGGATCTGTAACTTAATATATCCTTCTACTTTCTTTGCCATAATGGCACCTCCTAATAATGTGGTATAGGCGTAACTTAAATGTTACTCCCACTTATATCTACACCGCCGAAGCGGAATAAATAACCTTGCTATTTTCACACTTCTATTGCATACTTCTGACTTCCGCAAAGCTTATTTCTACCGGAGTCTCCCTTCCGAAAAGCTCTACGTTGATTGTTGCGGTCTGTTTGCTGTAATCCATCCTCTGGACTATTCCCACGGTATCTTTCCATACGCCCGCAATAACCGCGATGGTGTCGCCTTCGGCGAAATCTACCGTTATATTTTCAACCTTGATGCCGAGAGGCTTCATTTCAGCCTTGGAAAGCGGCACAGGCTTGCTGCCCGGTCCGACGAATCCGGTAACGCCTCTGGTATTTCTGACAACATACCATGTATCGTCATTCATAACCATATTAATAAGGACATAGCCCGGAAACATCTTCTTCTGAACATTCTTTCTGGCTCCGTTCTTTACTTCCATTACGTCCTGCATCGGAACACGGACTTCCAGAATCTCATTTTCAAGATGTCTGTTTTCTATTGTCTTCTCAATATTTGCTTTTACTTTATTTTCATACCCGGAATAAGTATGAACAACATACCAGTTTGCATCTGCCATACGATTACCCCTCGCTTTAAAATGTCAATGTTGTCAGGAAATCCACTCCATACTGGAGCGCAAAATCCAATACGGCAATGATTGCTCCTACTACAATTGAAATAACTGTAACTGCAATGGATTGCTTCAACAGGTCATCTTTGCCGGGCCATGTTATTTTTTTAAATTCGGCTTTCACGCCATTAAAGAAACCGGCAACTTTTGATTTCTTTTCTGATTTTGCAGAATCCCCCATGGTCTACTCCTTTCAAATGCGGTAAAACAATTATTTGGTTTCCTTATGCAGGGTATGAGTCCTACAGAATCTGCAATATTTTCTAATTTCCATTCTGTCCGGATGTGTCTTCTTATCCTTAGTTGTATTATAATTACGACGCTTGCATTCCGTACATGCTAATGTGATTCTTGTACGCATTCTTGCCACCTCCACGTGCCAGTTTTTTGAGCATAAAAAAAAGACCTAAATCTCATCTCGTTTGACTACTATAACACAACATAGAACTTTCGTCAACTAATTTTACAAAAATAAATAAAATAAATTCGCCCCATATATTTAAGCGAAATATTACTCTTAAGCCGCGCCAAACTCTATATCCATTTTTTCATAGAAAATACGCGTTTCTTTCCACAACCTGTCAAAGTAAGTCTCCATATCAAGTCGATTAGCAGCCCCAATATAACAATCCATCAATGCTTCTCTAAATAAATTAGCCAAAATCGGCAGCTCAGGATTCTCAAGGATATCATACAAATTAATAAGATATCTTTCTATCTGCCACAGCAATTCTACGGCAGCCGGATACACTTCCAGCGGACACTCCGCCGTATTTTCCAGCACAGTTGTCAACTTCTTGAGTTCTTCAAGCATACCTAATACGATTCCAACATACTGCATCATATTCGACTCAGAATTATTTTCGCATGCAAATTCACTTATAGCGGCATCTATAGTAATTGCATAGACCGCGCTTGAACCAAAGCCGCTTTTTTGCGCATGGTCCAGCAAACTGTCCAATCCATTCGGAATATTATCGCTTTTTGTATATATAAACACCTTTCCTCCGTATCTTACTTTAGATATAACGTCGCATATTACAGGCAGTTCTATGCAGCTATCCAAAGAAAGCACAGCCGCATGGCACGACTTATTAAGCAGTGTAGAAAATACCAGCGGATTTTCCGGCAGCAAAATAAAAGAACTGCCTTCCTGCAAAAAAGCCATAAAACCATGAATTTCTTCAGACACATGTTCT
The DNA here is from genome assembly GCA_023664865.1 of Butyrivibrio sp. GTDB lineage: Bacteria > Bacillota > Clostridia > Lachnospirales > Lachnospiraceae > UBA3282. Next base: position 179,501 of record JAMPEU010000001.1, read on the forward strand.
TGTCTGCTTATGCCATAGCCTATAATATTTTTAGCCTGGCTGTTTGACAAAAGCACAGGATATAACTGCTCAAAAAGCATACCGTAACAGGCAAGGTAAGGCGATTCCCCACAAGCATCCTGCAATCGCTTCATAAAGCTGCATGAACGCTCCCAAATGGTCTCCTTCACCAAATGGTAATTTACCACCAGCGGCCTTGCCGTAACATTAGAATAATCATCGACTTCCGGTTTTTTCATAATGACATACGGTTCATTCACGTTCCCGTCATTTATGAATATCTTATTATCATCAACTTCAATTTTCATTTTGATTAAGCTCCCTATCCACAAGTCCGAATAATATATGCAGCCGTTCCGCTATTCTGTCATAGTCAAAATATTCTCCAACATACTTCCTTATCTCGTAGAAGTTATGTTCAAGAAATTCCTGATTAGCGCAAAGTTCCGACAAAGCCCGGGCATAAGCAGGGATGTCGCTTAAGGTATCCACCACCCTCCCTACTCGTCCGCCGTCTGTTACATCTTGTGCAGCATCAATATTTGTAGTAATAACCGTACAGCCAAAACCCGCCGCTTCCGCGAATACATTCGGACAGCCGCCCTCCATATGCGAAGTAAGCGCAAAAATTTTCGCTTTTCTATAATAGGCGCATAGCTGCCCCCTATCATCAATCTGCCCCGTCAACCGGATATGCCGGGCGATTTCCGGAAATTCCCTGCCAAATTCATCAAAAAACTGCTGAAATTCAGGAGTGACAGAACCTACCATAATAAGTTCCCACTTTTCTTTAAAGTAAGGATACGACATGGCATAAGCATACAAAAGTATGTGCGAATTCTTTTGTGCGCTGCCAATCCTGCCAACTGTAAGTATTATATTTTCTTTTTCATTATATTGGCATTCACTCATTGCCGGATAAAAATCATTGTAAATTCCATTGGGAACATATTCGATGCGCCGTCTCCATTTACTATAGATAAAACTCTGCAGTTTACGCGATTCACAGCTTATTACATCTATCTTCTTCAAAAAATCCGCATATTGTTCATCATCCAGCGGAAGCGCATTTGCCCAGCCGGAATTCGCGTCCAGTTTTAAATAGATAATGCCATTTGGATTCAGCTCTTTATATACATGTGCAAGCTCTATATATTCTAATCTTGGTCCAAAAAGAAAGAGCAAATCTATATCCATATAATTTTCCGCTACATACTGCACTGCCGCCTGCATATGTGAAACCTCTTCTGAACATGGCAAAAACTGCAGCGTAATGCCCTCAAAATAATTTAAATAAGGATACTCTCCATTCTCCTTAGTCAAAATCACCATACTGCTGCCAAAATGCCTATAGCACACATAGGGAATAACAATACGGTCCTTCATCAGCTGCACATTTTCCAACGGATACGCAGGTACGACGCAAATATTACATCTTTTCATGAAATAACGCTCCTAATTACAGTTTATTCACTATAGCATAGCTTTTTTCTTTCTGTCAACTTTTTTTAATTATAGCATTTTTAGGCATAAAATTAAGAAAAATCATGAAAAAAATAGTCAAAAAAATTTACAAAAAGTGTAAAATATATTAAAATATGTATAAAGAATATATATTTTTCTGCCGATATAGTAAAAGATAAGAGTTATTGGATAGTTTTGTGCTTTTTAGAGGCTGTCCGTACTGTGATATGCGGGGGATATAATTATGGATATAACAAGTGCAAACTATACGTCAAGCGCTATGCCAACCAGTCAGTCAACACAGTCCAGTCAGGACAGTCATGAGAAGAATATTCAAAATCAGATTGCGAGCCTTCAGGGAAAGATGCGTGACCTTGCAAATAATAACACGATGTCTGAAGACGAAAAATCAGATAAGAAAAAGAAGCTGCAAGAACAGATACAGAACCTTCACAGCGAATTAGAACATTATAAGATTAATAAACGCCGTGAAGGAAACGATAAGACTCAGGATAAAGACGTAAAAAGCGACGGCGTTTCCGATAAAGACACAGGCAGGGTTTCCACCGGCAGAGTCGAAACAACAGCTAATTCAAGCAATGCAACGGCGGACGATAAAGCTGACAAAGCTGTCAGTGTCAACGTCAACGATGACATTAAAAATACCGCTGCTCAGACCGGACTGGATAAAGAAGAGTTTATCCTGAATGACGACGAAGCGGAAATGATGATTTCTTTTTCTAATACTATGCAGCAGTTTTCTAATATGGGAAAGATACAGACTCAGTTAAGTGGATTAATGCGCAGCGCTGAAACCGATGAGGAAAAAATTGAGATACAGGGCAAAATCAACAGCGTGTCCGATGCAATCAGCGCTAAAACCGATACAAGCGCACGCAAGTTATCTGAAATCAATGATGATGAGCGCAAGAAAAAGGAAAAACGCCGCAGAATGTTGGAAGAACAGGAATCAAGAAAAGAAAATATGAAAGCGGTGCTTCCCAAATCGGGCAAATCGCTTTTGGAAGAAATTAAAAAAGACGGTAAGGTATTATTAACACGCAATAAATCATAGAAAGAAATTCAGAAAATATACGGAAAGGAGGAGCGTCATGGCTTATACTAACAGCATACAGAATTATTCCAATATATATAATTTTTATATGACTACCTATGCGCCTAAGTCTAGCACACCTTATGATACACATAAGAAAAGCGAATTACGCAGCGTGTATAATTCTATTGTTAAAATGAATAAAGAGGCTCCTTTGTATATTTTGGATACAAGCAAGGAATCATGTTCTTTTGCAGTAGGCATGAAAGAAAATGCAAGGGAACTTCGGAATACAATCGCATCTTTAGGCGGTGTCAACGAAGATGAGCTTTTAAATAAAAAGGCGGCTTATTCTAGCAATGATAATATTGCCTCAGCTTCTTATATAGGCACGCCGTCAGAGAGCGCTAATGCTCCTGAGCTTGAGGTTGAAGTACGCGCATTGGCTTCCCGTCAGGTGAATATGGGAAAATATCTGCCCGCTGACGAGCCTATAGATCTTCCTGCCTCTACGTATTCATTCGATTTAAATATAGATGACTTGAACTATGAATTTCAGTTCAGCATCAAACCCGAAGATACTAATAGAAGCGTACAAGAGCGTCTCACAAGGTTGATCAACAATGCCAATATAGGCATTTCAAGCCAGATTTCGACAGACGATGAGGGCAACTCCTGTCTGCGGCTGGAATCCAATACAACCGGATTAAAAGATTCCAAGCAGCATATTTTTAACGTGACAGACCATAAAACCAGTAAAACATCCGGTTCCGTCGATTATTTCGGTTTAGATTATGTTGCGTCTCCTGCGGCTAATGCCAGATATATTTTAAATGGAACGGAACATACGTCCCCTTCTAATAAGATAACGGTAGGACGCGAATATGAGCTGACTCTTAACGGAATAAGCAGTGAAGAAGGGGAAACCGCATCAATCGGGCTTAAGACAGATGTGGAATCGCTTACCGAAAATATTAGCTCTCTAATTAACGGATATAATTCATTCCTGCGTGCCGCTGCCGAATACAGTGACACGCATCCTAAGAGTGGCCGCATAGTCCATGAGATGGGGAGCATCACCAGATTTTATGCAGAAGGGCTGACTTCGGCAGGATTGAATATTAACATTGACGGAACTCTGGAAATCGATAAGGACGCTGTTCAAAAGAATGCAGCATATGATAATGCCAAGGAGACATTCTCCTCCATTATGGATTTTACGCGTTCATTAGTGCGCAAGACTAACCAGATTTCGTTGAATCCGATGAATTATGTAAACAATATTATCGTGGCGTATAAGAATCCCGGAAAGAATTTTGCGACGCCATATATAACAAGCGCTTACAGCGGTATGATGTTTAACAGTTATTGCTAAAAGCCAACAGCCGGAGTTAAAATTCTCCGGCTGTTTCTTTTTCTGCCATCTGAAGCGCGATGGCAATTATTTTGTCCATATCATAATACTGATACCAGCCGAGCCGTCCGCCAAATAAAACATTCGGCTCATTCTCGGCAAGCTTACGATACTCGGCATATAATGCGTTGTTTCTTTCATTATTTACCGGATAATACGGTTCTTCTCCTGCTTTCCATTCCATCGGATATTCCTTAGTAATGACAGTGCCCTGCTGTTTTCCAAACTCAAAATGTTTGTGCTCTATAATCCTTGTATACGGAGTCTCCCTGTCTGTATAATTTACAACGGCATTCCCTTGAAAATTGTCACATTCCGGCATTTCTTCCTGTTCAAAGCGTAATGAGCGGTACTCCAGATGCCCTAATCTGTAACCGAAATATTCATCTATCATTCCGGTATACAGAATCTTTGAGAATGTATTCCCTAAGCCGTCAGCGAAATTTGTATCATTTCCATCCGGCGCGGTCTTTATATATTCCTGATATGAAATTCCGGTTTTTACATCAATACCCTCAAGCAGCTTTTCTACTATATAAGTATAGCCGTGAACGGGAATCCCCTGATATACATCATTGAAATAGTTATTATCGTATGTAAATCGGAGCGGCAGCCTTTTGATAATAAAAGCCGGCAGTTCTTTGCAGTCACGTCCCCATTGTTTCTCCGTATAGCCTTTTACCAACTTCTCATAGACATCGCGCCCTACAAGCGACAATGCCTGCTCTTCAAGGTTCTTCGGTTCTCCAATGTTAAGGCTTGCTATCTGCTCTTCTATTTTTTCTTTAGCCTGCGCCGGCGTCACCAATCCCCACATTTTGCTAAAGGTATTCATATTAAAAGGCATATTATACAGCTCATCATGATACCTTGCTATGGGTGAGTTGACAAAATGGTTGAATTTGGAAAATTGGTTTACATAATCCCACACTCTTTTATCAGACGTATGGAAAATATGCGCTCCATACTTATGTACGTTTATGCCAAGAATCGATTCGGTATAAATATTTCCGGCAATATGTTCCCTTTTATCAATTACAAGCAGCTTTTTCCCTTTTTGGTTCAACTCATGCGCAAACACTGCTCCAAACAAGCCCGCTCCAACAACCAGATAATCATATTTCATATGCTTTCCATTCTCCCATATATCAGTTTTCCGACTGATATTTTTCAAGCTGGGAATAATCCTCCATAAGTTCTAGCACCTTTTTACGTCCCGCTTTATTCAGCTTAATATAATACTGCATTACCCTGTTCTCGAGGATTTTTCCTCCAAGTACACTCTTCTTGTCCAACGGAGAAAAGTCCACAGGATTAAGATTTAGTCTGTCACACATTCTTATAACGGTTCCATAAGCCATACCCTCGATACCCCTATCAAGCGCCGTTACTAGTGTAGAATAAGGAATCTCCATCTCAATTGCGAACTGTCTCACGCTCCTGTACTGTGATAAAATTTCTTTTTTAAGAATTTCTGCTTTCAGCATGTTTAGTCCCTCCTAAAATGTAATATTCTTGTGCACAGAGAAAAGTCATTACCGCTCCGTTATTATATACTTTACCATAAAATATTAAAAAATAAAAGCATTTTAATAAAATTTCTAACGCAATTTCGCTTTTTGTGCGTAAAAATGATAAAAGACACGTATATTCACATTTTTTATTGTAAGAAAACTCATAAAATGGTAAAATATCTATACAATAATTTCAATAATTTATTGAAGACTTAAGAAGAAAGGCTTGATTATCCATGTTACCAATTACAGTCTGCATGATTGCAAAAAACGAAGATATACATATTGAAGAATGTTTAAAGAGGCTCAGGCCATGCAAATTTGAAATCGTCGTCGTAGATACGGGTTCCGTGGACAGAACCGTTGAAACGGCAAAAAAGTATACCAATAAGGTATACCACTTCGACTGGTGCAGCGATTTCAGCGCCGCGAGAAACTTTTCCGTCTCCCAAGCGTCAAACGACTGGGTTCTGGTAATAGACTGCGACGAATATCTGGAGAATATCAATCTTGCAGATATAGAATATACGCTGAAAGACAAATGTGCCTGTGCGGGAATGATTATCCGCAATAATCCGTATATCATCCAAGGCGTCCGCTCCATTATGACGGAACGCATTGCCAGGCTTTTCAACCGTAAGTATTGCCACTATGAAGGCAGCGTACATGAACAGGTAATGCGTCTGGACGGAACAAGGCCGGAATTATTCCAGCTTCCACTAACCTTCTACCATGAGGGCTATGTCACGGAGTCTGATAAGCGCATACGCGCTACGCGTAATCTGGAAATGCTTCTGCATGACTTGGACGTGAAAGGCCCTGATCCATATATATACTTCCAACTCGGACAGAATTATCTTTCCCTGAACGATATGGAGAAAGCAATATATTATTATAAAGAAGGACTTGGGCTTGACTCTAACCCGCATGCTGAATTTGTTCAAAGCATGATTGAGACTTACGGCTACTGCCTGATTGAGCTTGCCAAATATGACAGCGCCTTAAGCCTGGCGGAAAAATATGACCTGTTTGCCAACCGTGCGGATTTCGTCTACCTGATGGGTATGATATATATGAAAAAAGGCATGTTGGAGCAGGCTCTTGCAGAATTCAAAAAAGCTACTACTATGTCAGAGTTTTCAAGAAAAGGCGTAAACAGCTATCGCGCTTATTACAATATTGGAAACATCTACGAAACATTAGGCGATAAGGAAAAAGCCAAAGAATATTACAGTAAATGCGGCGACTTTAACGATGCCGCCAAAAAAATGGAAGAAGTGTAACGATGCTGCCGATTTCTATATGTATGATTGCTAAAAACGAGGAACAGCATATCGAGGAATGTCTAAGCAGGCTAAAACCATACTATAATGAGATAGTTTTGGTCGATACCGGCTCTACTGACGGCACTCTTGCAATCGCAGCAAAGTATACTGATAAAATCTATCACTTTGACTGGATTAATGATTTCAGTGCAGCAAGAAATTATTCTATTGCTCAGGCAACAAATGACTGGATACTCAGTATCGACTGTGACGAATATTTAGAGTCTATTGACAGCAGTATGCTTTTACAGTTAATAAATAACCATACTAGCGAAGTCGGGCAGGTTTTAATCCGCAACCGTTTCTCTCAGAACGGACAGGCTGCAATCGAAAATATCCGTCTCAGCCGCTTATTTAACAGGAATTATTTTCATTATGAAGGTTCTATCCATGAACAGCTTGAAAGAAAATCATCGTCGGCAGACGGCAGCCTTAAATGCAATAACGGTATGCACTCTGATATGCGCTCTGCCTTGCCTATACCGGCTTTTATAGTGCCGCTCACTCTTCTGCATGTCGGTTATGACGGCTCTGAAGAAGAAATGCGCGCCAAGGCGTTTCGCAATATCGCATTATTAGAAAAAGAACTTGAGATAAAAGGTGAAGACGCTTATATTTATTATCAATTAGGTCAAAGCTGCGTTAGACTTAAAGATTATGGGAAGGCGTATGAATGGTTTAATCTTGGACTCTCTATGGACCTTGACATCACACAGGGATATGTTCAGAATATGGTGGAAGCCTATGGCTACTGCCTGCTGGATATGAAACGGTTTGACGAGGCTTTGCTGTTAGAAGGCATATATGATGATTTTGCCGTCAGGGCGGATTTCGTTTTTTTGATGGGCTTAATCTATATGAACAATGCACGGTTTAACGATGCGATTGAAGAATTCAAAAAAGCTGCCACAATGGAACAGTTTTCTGTAGAAGGCACTAATAGCTATCGTGCCAATTATAATATAGGCGTAATCTATGAGTGTATGGGACAGATTAACAAGGCGCGTGAATACTATATAAAATGCGGCAGCTTTGAGCCTGCAAAGCAGCGTCTTTCTTATTTGGAATTTGAAAGTTGATTATATATCAAAAATATGTCATACTATCTATATGAAAATATTATTTATTGAGTGGGCGAGTTTCGGAAATACGGATATGAAAGAGGCGTTCTGTAAAGAGGGCCATACTCTTGTATGCTTTCCCTTTTCCAACAAAGATTCAAGGCGCGACGATATGATAGAGGCTGAACTGTCCGCCGTCCTGCGACGCGAAACGCCAGATATAGTCTTTTCATTCAATTATTTTCCCGTTATTTCCAACACATGCAAAAAAAATGATATACGCTATATATCATGGATTTATGACAGCCCATATGTAATGCTGTATTCATATACTACCATAAATCCCTGTAATACTATTTATGTGTTTGACAAGGAGTTATATTTTGAATTCCATAAGGCTGGCATAAAAACCGTACACTATCTGCCTATGGCGGCTAATCCGGAAAGATTGGATAGACTTAAGCCAATGACAGCTAATCCAGAAGAACCGAACGCAAGTAAACTGACAACTAATGACTTGAAATTCCTGTATGATATTTCCTTCGTCGGTTCACTTTATACAGAGAAACATAATTTTTTTGACAGAATGACACAACTGTCAGATTATGCAAAGGGTTATTTGGACGCGCTGATGGCTTCGCAGATGCAGGTACAGGGCTATAACTTCATTCAGGAGTCCTTAGGTCCCATAATGAACGATTTATATAGCGCACTGCCAATGGAGCCTAATTCCGATGGAGTGGAAACAAAGGAATATCTGTATGCACAGTATGTCATTAACCGCAAGATTACCGGATTAGAGCGTACAAGCCTGATTAAAGCAATAACGCAGAAACATAAATTTGACCTTTTTACACATGATCCTGAGTTCAAGCTGCCCAATCTGATTAACCACGGCAGTATCGAACCGTATCGGGAGATGCCGTTAGTGTTTAAACAAAGCAGGATAAACCTTAATATTTCCCTTCGCAGCATCAAAAGCGGCATCCCACAGCGCGCTTTTGACATTATGGGGAGCGGCGGCTTTTTACTCAGCAACTATCAAAATGACTTCATGGACTCATTTATTCCGGGAGAAGATTTTGTATTCTATGAAAGTAAAGAGGATTTATTAAATAAAATAGATTATTATCTTGCAAACGAAGACGAACGGCGCGCTATCGCGGCAAACGGACATGACAAGCTGGCAGAGGCACATACGTATCGACACAGAGTGAGGGAGATGCTGCAATAACCTGCAAGTTAAATTAAGGATGAACAGCTCTTGAACGTGCCAATTTTCGTAAATTAAGCAAGTATGGAGGTTTAAATATGGTTCCTATTTCAGTATGTATTATCACAAGAGATGAAGAAAATAAAATCGGCAAATGCTTAGCGCCGCTTGTGCCATACGGCTTTGAAATCATAGTCGTTGACACCGGCTCTGTTGACCGCACCAAGGATATTGCCCGCGAGTATACGGACAAGGTCTATGATTTTGAATGGATTAATGATTTCAGCGCGGCGAGAAACTTTTCCCTGAAAAAGGCATCCCATAACTACGTACTGGTTCTGGACAGCGACGAATATCTGGTAGACTTGGATATAGAGGCGCTGTATGAGGCTATAGAGAACCACCCCCGCGGAGTCGGCATGCTGCTTCGTAATAACTATTATGATTCAAGAGGAAAAATATATAATTCACCGGATAGAGTAGAGCGACTGTTTCATAAGCGTTACTACTACTACAGACAGACCATACACGAGCAGGTAACGGATATCAAGACCAACGGAACTTACTATGAGCGTTACAATATTCCGCTTACGATAGACCACGACGGATATATGGGCGATGAAGAGGCTAAGCGCAAAAAAGTTGAAAGAAATAATTCGCTGCTCTTTAAGGAAATTGAAAAAAACCCTAACGAGCCGTATTTCTATTTTCAGGTAGGACAGTCCTATAACAGTATTGACGATTATGAAAATGCCTATATCTACTATAAAAAGGCTTTTGAACATAATATCAGCCCGGACCAGCCCTGGCTATTGACGATAGCGACTGCCTTTATGGTCTCCATGACCTCGACGGGGCGGCACAAAGAAGCTCTTGATTTCTTTGAACCGATTTATAATAACTTCGCTAATGACGCAAGCTTTCTCTGCAACATGGGGCTTGTTTACCTCAATAACAATATGCCGCTTAAGGCGATGATGGAATTTGTCAAGGCAACGCAGTGTCCAAACAGCGAAGTTGAGGGTTCTAATACTTTTATCGCCTACTACAACATAGGATTAATCAATGAAACCCTAGGCAAGCTTCCTGAAGGGATTGCATTTTATAAAAAGTCCGCCTCTTACGGGTATCCGCTGGCGATAAAGAGGCTGCAGGATCTGGGCATATTATCATAATAATGCAGAGTTCAGTCAAAATGAACAAAAACAGGGCTCCAATGCCTGAAAAGCGGTAAGTCGCCCCTTATTTTGTTCATTTTGACTGAACTATAAATATTGAAATCTGAAAGGAAAATCATTATGCTTCCAATATCCGTATGTATTATAGCTAAGAATGAAGAGAATAGAATTGAAAAATGCCTGTCTTCGCTCAAGCCTTATGGTTTTGAGATTATAGTGGTCGATACCGGTTCTACAGACCGCACCAAAGAAATCGCCGGAAAATACGCTGACAAGGTGCTTGACTTCGAGTGGTGCGATGATTTCAGCGTCGCCAGAAATTATTCTCTTCGTGCGGCTTCCAATAACTGGATATTTATGATTGACTGCGACGAATACATTAAAACAATAGATATAGAGGAGCTTAACTGGTTTCGCAAGCACTTGGCCAACAGCGTGGGTTCAGTATCCCGTGAAAATATAGTCACAGAAAACGGCATTCCTGTCATTAATAACACCGACAATACCGAGCGTTTTTTTGACAGACGGCTATACCGCTATACCGGAATGATACATGAACAGCTTACTCCAATCCGCAGCAAGGATTTTACGGCATATCTGTTAAAAACCACGATATTGCATACCGGATATGATATGGGCAATGAAGAGTGCATTGCCAAATATGAGCGCAACCTTACCCTCCTTAAGAAACAGCTTGCCACGGATTCCGATAACCCCTATCTGTATTACCAGTTAGGCAAGACCTGTGAAATAGTCGGCGACTATTCCCGCGCTTGCGATTATTACAGCAAAGGGCTTTCATATGATTTAGACCCTGAACTCGCCTATGTTCAGGCTATGGTGGTTTCTTACGGAAACGCACTCCTGCTGACCGGACAGCATGAAACCGCACTGGGCTTTGAAAGCATCTATGACGCATTCTCCCCTTCGGCGGATTTTGTATATCTGATGGGGAATATCTATAAGCAGAATCAGATGTATGAGCAGGCACTTGAACAGTATCAAAAGGCAATCGGCATACCTTTGTGCAAACAAAACGGGGCGAACAGCTTTCTTCCTATATTCCGCACAGGTGAAATCTGTGAGATTCTGGGCGATGTTTCTACCGCTATTGCATGCTATAGCCAATGCGGAGATTTTACACCTGCAAAAGAAAGACTTAAAGCATTAAGCGGACAGTAAATTCCTGTCAGGGCCTTAATGCTGTGATATATAAGGAGTGAATAAATCATGATTCCTATTTCTGTATGTATAATTACCAAAAATGAGGCGGAACATCTTGAAGAATGCTTAGCGGCATTACAGACATATAATTTTGAAATCGTCGTTGTTGATACCGGTTCAACTGACAACTCCAAAGAGGTTGCCTTAAAATATACCAACCGGGTATATGACTTTGAATGGATCAATGACTTTAGCGCTGCCCGCAACTTTGCGATAAGCCGCGCTTCTCATAATGTTATTTTATCGCTGGACACAGACGAATTTGTTAAAGAACTGGATTTAGAGGCTCTCGATAAATTAATCCAGGAAAATCCCAAAAGCGTGGGTTCGGTCGAAATGCTCAATTATTTTGAAGATAAAGGCTCTATTCGATATCAAACCGCTATGCTGGACAGGCTGTTTAACCGTAAATACTATCGTTTCGAAAATCCTATCCACGAAGTGCTTACGCCTATCGCCAATATCCCTTATACTTCCTATAAAACCCCTATTGTAGTTAAGCATGTGGGTTATCTTGGCAGCAAAGAATTTCTGGATGAGAAGTCTCTGCGCAATATGGAGCTTCTTAGGGAAGAACTTAAAAGCGAACCTGAGAATCCATACCTTTATTTCCAGATTGCCCAATGCTATATGATGATGCGGGATCCGGAACATGCCGCAGAATATTTTAAAACCGCGCTTGACCACAATCCAAATCCAAACGACGAATATACACGCATACTTGTTGATAATTATGGCAGCATTTTATTGGATAATATGAAAGTTGAAGAGGCGATGCAATTTTTGTCTTATTATGACTATTTCAACGATAATGCAGATTATCTGTGTATGATTGGACGCGCCTATATCCTAGCCAATCAGCCGCTTAAAGCGCTGCCTGAATTTGTCAAATCACTTACAGCATCCTCGCGGGATTCGATAGAGCCAAGATATGCCTCATACCATATAGGCTTCATATATGAGCTGTTCGGAAAAAAAGATATTGCCGCAGAACATTACCACAGATGTGGTGATTATGCTCCGGCGTTGGGAGCGTTGGAACGCATTGAAAAACTCAAATAAGAAAGTGTAGAGCCTTTATTCATTTACAAATAAATTTGTATAAAAAGAGCCGCTCATATGAGCGGCTCTTCTGGTAGTTTCTTTACAATGTTCCTTAACCGTTATGCAATTAGCCAAGTAAGGACAGTGCCAACTGGTTGCTCTGATTTGCCTGTGACAACATTGATGTAC
>JAMPEU010000001.1:192280-256600 GCA_023664865.1 Butyrivibrio sp.
GGAACAGTTGTATCAACGATTTCTCATATGGCAGCGTATCCCGCATATCCATATCAAGCGGATTGAAAATCTCGGTAAATTGATTAGTATCCGTATAAAGTCCATAGTAAAGCGCTGTTCCAAGAATACTGTCCTTAACCTTAACGCCTTCATCGCGCAGCATCTTCCAGATAAGAGTCGAACAACTTCCGAGGTCCGGATTGATTTCATTCATTTCAATATTCTGTATTTCTACTCTATGGTGGTCAATAACCGCCACATTCTCAGCGGGTATCCGGCTCACATTACCCGCGCCGTACTGGCAGTCCACAGTGACAAGCAGGCCTTCAAGCTTATTATTGGGTGTCCCCTTTATCAGCCCATCCGTATGTTCTATATATTCCGCCGGTATCTGCAGATGTTCCAGCATCAGGCACAGATTCGGCTTTTGCACTTTGTTTCTTCCCGAATAAATCAGCCTGACGTCTTTTCCCTGCTTACTGAAATATGTATACAGTGCAAAGCCCGATGCAAGGGCGTCCGCGTCCGGGTTGTCATGACACTGGATTACAATTGGATTATATGGGTTTAAGTCTGATAATTTCATGGCAGGCGCCTCGTTTCTTTAGCGGTTTTAAGTAAGTATACCAGTATTTTTCAAATTTGGCTAGAAAAATTATACAAATATTAATTTGTACACATTATACAGTAGTATTTACACAATTTTGCTACAATTTTACTAAATTCCGTTAAATATCGAAAATTTTACTAAAATTTAATATTTTCTTCTTAAATGATTGACTTTTTTAAAAAAGGTAGTATAATCATTGGCATAAATCAAAATAGTGTACTCTGCTACTTTGAATGAATTACTTAGTTATGCCCTATTTATGAAATGAACGCTCCGTAATCTCTGCAAGATTCTACGAAATTTGTTCTAAGATATAAATGTATCGACATACAATAAGTAACCCTAACGACAGAATCCTCTATTTTGATTTTGTAAATATATGAATTATATTTGTCAAAATGGAGGAGAATGAAAAATGGACAAAAGGGAAAGCATTGAAAAGAGGTTGACATCCTCGATTTTTAAGGTATCCTTGATTACTGCCGCCGCTGCCCTCATAGGCGTGATAGCATTGATAGTCATATCACTCAGATATACTAATGCTTTACATAATTACGGCTTTGCACAGGGCGATATTGGAAAAGCAATGTTTGAATTTGCAGATATCCGCTCATCGCTTCGCGCGGCAATCGGTTATGACGACCAGGAAGCAATCGATACGGTAGTTAAACAGCATGACGAGAAGAGGATTCTGTTTGACGAATACTTTGCAGAAATCGAAAATACCATCGTATCGGCGGATGGACGGACGACTTATGATGCGATTAAAGCCGAACTTGATGATTATTGGGAGTTAGACGCTAAGATTATGGAACTTGGCGCGACCACAGACCGCGCACTCTGCGTTCAGGCACAGGAGATGGCTCTAAATGAATTAACAGGCGCATATAACAGCATATACAGCAAGCTGGAAAGCCTATTGAATGTAAAAGTCACTGAAGGAAACAGACTTGACAAGGTGCTTTCAACTATCGCTATCATTCTGGTAGTTGCAATTATTGCCGTCATAGGATTTTCATTATACTTATCCACACAAATTGGTAAAAAGATTGCCAGAAGGATTTCCAATCCTTTGGGAGCATTGGGCGAACGCCTTAAAACATTTGCAGGCGGCGACCTTTCTTCACCATTCCCTCATGTTGAAACAGGCGACGAAGTTGAAGACATGGAGAATGATGCAAGCTATATGGCGACCAACCTCGATTCAATCATCTTTGATATTGAAGAAGTCCTTGGACAAATGGCTGCCGGCAATTATACGGTCAGGTCTAAAGTTCCCGATAAGTATAACGGCGACTTCCAGAAATTATATACGTCCATGCGCGGATTAAGAGACCAGATGACAGAGACTTTATTATCCATAGGAGAGGCTTCCAATCAGGTTTCCGCAGGTTCTGACGAACTTGCCACCGCTGCACAGTGTCTTGCAGAAGGCGCAACAGACCAGGCACATTCAGTAGACGAACTGCATACGTCAATCTCTGAAATTACGGAAGAAATGGAACAGAGCGCCAAAAGCGCAGACGAAGCCTACAACAAGGCTCAGGAATATGCCCTTGAGGCAGATGAAAGCCGTAAAGAAATGGATACCATGCTTGCAGCAATGCAGAGAATCAACGATGCTTCCACCAAGATTGGCGATATCATTACAGAAATTGAATCCATCGCTGCACAAACTAACCTTTTGTCATTAAACGCATCTATAGAAGCAGCACGCGCAGGCGAGGCGGGACGCGGTTTCGCAGTTGTAGCCTCACAGATAAGGGAACTTGCCGACCAGAGCGCGAAGGCGGCTGTTGATACAAGAGAGCTGATTGAGGCTTCAATTCGTGAAGTTTCCGTAGGCAACAGTGTAGCAGACCATGCCTCAGCCTCGATTGAGTCAGTCGTTGCAGGAATCAAGCAGATAGCTGAATTCTCCAAAGAATTAAAAGTCATGATGGAGAAACAGGCGGATGAAATGCGTCAGGCTGAAATCGGAGTCAATCAGATTTCCGGAGTCGTACAGAGCAACGCTGCTACCGCACAGGAGGCATCTGCAACCAGTCAGGAATTGTCCGCTCAGGCAACCATGCTTGATGAACTTGTAGGACAGTTTGAACTGAAAAAGGGTGCTTAAAAGCAAGAATACATAACAATAAAAATGGCGTCGGCATTAACTTGTCGGCGCCATTTTTATTGTAACAGTCCAGCCATCAGACAGCATGGACTCATATGTTTCCCTGAACAACCCTTGTAAAACGCCGGTACTTAGTGAAAAAGCTGCGTTTTAGCTTTTGAACTTAGTACCGCTGCGATTTTACACGGAGCGAAAGCGTGTTGCGAAGGGAACATATGAGTCCATGCTGTCTGATGGCTGGACTGTTACACTTATACCGACAATGAAAACCGCTCGCAGAGCATAGTAACCGTCATTACTATTAAGAGATAATCAATCTCATATGCCCCCATAAGCTTAAAGTCGCTCTGGCTATAAACTTTTTTCATCTCGTTGACATAATCCACATCAAATATTCCGTATTTCTTAATCATCGAGTCTTCCAAGAACTCTCCGCCGCCCGAAGCCTTTACCATTGCCGACATGCCCGGAGCCTGAAAAGGAAACTTCTTACGCTTAAGAATTTCATTCGGCACGATTCCTTCCCCCGCCTTTTTCAATATATACTTCTCATTCGTCCCGTTTAACTTATACTTATCGGGTATCGCAGCGACAAACGCAAGCAGTTCCGCGTCCAGAAACGGATGCCGCCCCTCTACGGAATGTGACAGAAACATGCGGTCTCCGTGTTCTCCGAGAAGATGGTCAGACAGACGCAGCTTATAGTCGATATATGACCTTCTCTTCTGCGTGCTTAAGCCTTTAACATGCTCTACGTTTATAGGGCTCTTAGCCCATGCGGAAAATTTATCTATTTCCCCGCGGACATTGCTGCTGTATATTTTAGTATGGATTTTTCTGATTTCAGGGTGGTTTCTTTCATATCTGAAATAAGGATCGCCCCACAGACGCTCGTTGACCTCACACTCCTCGGCTGTCATTTTTCCCTTTTGCATATTTCTGAATAAGTCTACCATATATCCTGCATAACCGCAGAAAAATTCATCTGAACCCTGCCCTGTAAGCACAGCCTTTGCCGGAGACTCCTTTACAAGCCCTGAAAGCAGATATGCCGCCACATCATAGCTTTCTTTTACCGCCGATTCGGCGTGGTAAATCACATTTCCTAAGTTTTCCCAGATTTCAGCCTCCGCTACCTTCGTGCTATAGTGCGTAGAGTTCACATAGTCGCGGATTATCTTCTGAAAACGGCTCTCGTCAAGCTCTCCCGCACCAATCTCCGCTGAAAAGGAATAATAGCTGTTTAATAGAAACTTTCCGATATAACACGCCACCACAGAACTGTCAAGCCCTCCTGAAATATAGAAACCAATCGGCACATCCGCGACAAGCCGTCTGGATATGGCAGTTTTCAACATCTCGCGAAGCCGCTCGACATAGTATGACTCTCCTTTGTCTTCCTCTTCTTCGGCGCTGTATAATAAATCCCAATATTCTATATCTTCAATTTCCTTATCCGGCATAATCTTCAACATATGCCCGCATCTGAGCGAATATATGCCGTCAAAAAAAGTATTCGGCGATACGACTCCCGGATAATTCATAAGCTGGTCCACAGCTTTCATATTCAGCCTTCTCTCCACTCCCGGATACTCTAAAATAGCCTTGATTTCAGAGGCAAATATAACCCTTCCGTCCGATATCGTGTAAAATAGCGGCGAAATGCCTATCTGATCCCTCACAAGCAGAAGTTCCCCCGCCTTTTCATCATATAAGGCAATGGCGAACTGCCCATTCAATCGTTTGGCAAAGTCAAGCCCACATTCCTCATACAGATGCAGAATCACTTCCACATCCGTCTTAGTACGGAATACATGCCCCTTGGACATAAGCTCGTCCCTTAGTTCCTTGAAATTATATATTTCACCGTTGCATATCATGGATACGGTCTTATCTTCATTCTGAATCGGCTGCATTCCGCCGTCCAAATCAATAAAGCTGAGCCTGTTAAAACCAAGCCCTATGCCCTCAAGCACAAACGTCCTGCTGCCGTCCGGACCACGATGCCTGATTGCATTTAGCATATTCTCCAGAACTTCTTTTTCAATCCTCTTTTTATTCTTAAGATTATAAATTCCGCAAATTCCGCACATGGCTAATCCTGCTCCTCTCCCATCTGCCTTTGTATCTCCGCCTCATACGCGGCAATCTTCTCTTCCCATATCTTCTGCAGCCCTTCTTCACCCCTGCGGTCTTCAAGCCCCACTTCGTCTACAAGGAACTGCCCCAGATATGTTGAAAGTTTCTCCGCCCCCGACAGATTCATATGCAGTCCGGCATCATAAGTATCCGTACTGTAATCAATTCCGATTTCATCTATAAGCTCCAGAAAATTAATATATGTCAAATCATTCTCAGCAGCATAGTCTTCCACCTGGACTTCCCATTCGTCATACCAATAAGGATAAAGGCTCGGCGCTTTGATTAGGATGAGCGTTATTCCTTTTTCCTTACACAGCTTGGTCATCATATCCAGATATTTCCACGCATTCTCGCCGAAACTGTAATCGCCCAGAATCCTGCCTTCAGGAACATTTTCGGCAGGCTTTACGTCCACGCGCATATAATAGCCGTTATGCGACACTTTTCTTGAGTTGAACATATACTGTACATCCGTCTTAGAAAGCTCGCTCCATCTGGTATGATACCTTAGTATCGGGAACACATAATCCAGAAATTGTTCATCAGGCTTCATTGAAGCCATAATCGCCTTGACTTTAGACGGCGACCATTTCATTCCTTCAAGCGACATGCGGTTATACGCCTCGCTCTGCGACTTATCAAATTGGAGCGACTGCACGTTAAAAACCACCACTTCCGGCGTCTCATAGCGCAGCGTATCTTCCAACAGATAATAAGACTGCCAGATATACTGTTCCGCGCTGCCCCTGATATAGCTGTTGATACCGTAATCTTCCCATAATTTTACCGGTGAAAAATTCTCATAGACCTCACAGTCACCGATAAATATAACGTCAAAATCCTTTACTTCTTCATAATATTCGGCGATAAACGCGCCTTCCACAATGCCGTCCACATACTTAGGCACAAGCAGCCTTTGCAAAAGAAAAAGGCTGGCAATCACAATAAATGCTGAAATTAATGCCCTTATTACTTTCCGTTTAGGCGGAATATGTTTCGTATCCATTCTCATGCCCTCTTTAATTTCTTGCTGTAACAGTTCAACTTTTTCTAAAAACGATTATATATAAACTGGCTGGCATCGTAGCCAGTGCCGTATGCGCCCATCAGCAGGATTACCAGAAACAGTCCATACCAGATGATAAAGCGTATTGGATAAGGTTTTGCGACTATTTTCTCCCTGACGCTGCCGTCACGCTGCCATAGGCTCACGCCAAGCATCACCAGCGCCCCTATCGCAACAATTATATAGTCAAGTGATGTAAGTCCGATATTTTTCATATCTAATGCAAACGGCATCTTCCAGTTTGAAATGTTAAACATGGACGCAATCGCTTTAAACGTAAGCGCCAGCGTGGGATAGCAGTCGAATATATTTAAAACGCATACTAACAGGAAGGTGCGCGCTATTTGAAAAATCTTATATGCTGCCTTCCCGCCCACGTTTACGCGGTTATGGAAACGTGCATATAAGGGCTCCAATTCCTCGGAAACCATCAAAACTGCCCAGTTTCCAAGCCCCCACACAATAAAATTCCAGCTCGCGCCATGCCAGATTCCGGTCGCAAACCAGACTACAAACGACGAAACATATACGGGAAGGCGCCTGCCAGACTTTTCCCCGAAATGCTTACGCGAAAATTTCGTAAATTTCTGCATAGCCTTGCTTGACGAAACCGGATAGAAGACATAATCCCTGAACCAGTCACACATCGATATATGCCATCTGCGCCAGTATTCCTTAAGCGATTTGGAAAAGTAAGGGCGGTTGAAGTTTTCCTTCACGGTAATGCCCATAGTCTCGGCGATGCCAATCGTAATATCTATGCCGCCGGTAAAATCCGCATAAAGTTCCAGCGTATATAAAATCATGCCTACAAACACATATATGCCCTGGTAAGCAAGTTCGCCGCTTGCAGTGTATGTGCCAATTATAGTGTTTACGCCGATTAACACCCTGTCCGCTATAACCATCTTCTTAAAATAGCCCCATAGCATACGTTGAAGCCCATAGCAGACCGTCTTGGAATCAAAGGCGTGTTCTCCATACAGACTCGCCCCTAGATCGCCATAGCGGCTGATTGGTCCCTGTATCAACTGCGGAAAGAAAGAAACAAACAAGGCAAATTTAAACGGGTTGCCCTGCGCTTTAACAGTTCCCCGATATACATCGATTAAGTATCCCATAGCTTGAAATGTATAGAAAGAAATACCCATAGGCAAGGCAAGCGTCATAAATGAAAGCTGCTTTGTATTGCCGAAAGCATTAAGAATACCATTTACATTAGAAATAAAAAAATTAGTGTACTTTACTACTGCGAGGATGCCTATGTTGAGAATTATACACGCGCACAGCCATCTAAGACGCACCTTTTTACAGCCGTCTTTGTACGCGCGTTTCTCATCTTTTGACATCCCTTCCTTATGTTCCTTAAGATAATCGCTCTGTCTTAGGGCGTTCTGCTCTATCTTTAGCGCAGCGAAATAAGTAGTAAGCGTCGTAACCAAAATATAGATTAAGTATTCCGCTCCTGCTATAAAATAGAAAATATAACTCGCCGCAAGCAAAAGCTGCCACTGATATTTCTTAGGAATAAGATAATACGCCAGAAACAAAAGCGCTGCAAATCCTAAAAATTCATAAGATGTAAAGAACATAAGCAACTCCTCTTATTCGTCTTCCAGCCTCTCAATCAGCTCATATATCGCCTGCGCCGAATTAAAATTCTCAGGTATTATATCTTTTGCCGTTATGTTTACGTCAAACTTATCGTTTATCTCTGTTATAAGACTCACGATATCAAAAGAATCCAGAATCATGTCGTCAATCAGATTTTCCTCTGTCTCAAAATCAACATCGGGGTGTAAATCGCTCAAAATCATTAATAGTTCGTCCATCGTAATTCTCCTTTGCTTTTAATTTTCACTTAAATATGTCTTTTTTAAAGTAACCCTGTCTATTTTTCCGTTTGCCGTAAACGGAAGTTCTTCGACCTTAATAGTTCTGTTCGGCAGCATATAGCGGGGAAGTTTCAATTTTAATTCCACAGTCAGCTCCTTCTCCGAGCGTTCTCCGACAAAGTATAAAACTATCTTGGATTTCTTTTCATCATAAATACATGCCGTCATGCGCACGCCCTTAACCATCGCGGCATTGACCTCTATTTCGCCTAATTCGATGCGGTGTCCCATATGCTTAATCTGGTAGTCCTTGCGGGAAACAAAAACCAGCTCTCCATTTTCGTTCATACGCCCAATATCCCCGGTCTTATAGATAAGCTCCGGATACGCGGCATTTAACGGATTTTGAACAAAAGCTTCGCTGGTGCGCGCCGCGTCGTTATAATAGCCCAACGTCAGGGAAGTTCCACGTATACATATCTCCCCTTCTTCTTTATCCGCCGCAGGCTGCCCATCTTCTTTCAACAGCAAAATCTCGCGGTTGGGGAAAGGCTGTCCTATCGGAACCGCCTCATCGTCTGCAAGTTCGCGCTCCACCTTATAATAGCAGCACATCCCCGTGCCTTCAGTCGGTCCGTAGAGATTGGTGAACGCCGCGTCTGGCAGGACGTTTCGCCATATCTTAAGCTGCTTTATGGGGAATACCTCGCTGCCAAAGGCAACCGTATGCAGATATTCAGGCTTGACGGTCGAAAAGGTATCAAACGCGCTTACTAATGTGAGCGCGGATACCACCCAGCAAATAGTATTTATCTTATATGTATTCAAATATTCCATAAGGGCGATAGGCCTTGAAAAAAGATTTCTCGGAATAAGGTAAGTGGTCGCCCCGAACTTAAGCGTCGGATACAGCTCTTTTAAACAGGCGTCAAAGTAGAGCGGCGCCTGATTGCCGAATACCGTATCTTCGTTAAATTCAAGCACTTCCGAAAGTTGCTCGATATAATCTATAACCGACCTATGGCATGCCGCCACACCTTTGGGAATCCCGGTCGAACCGGAAGTAAAAACAATATAAATCGGATCTGTATCAATCGCCTTACGGTAAATTGTCTCAAGCGCGGCATCATCAATTTCCGTCTTAACCATTTCATCATAAGAAATAGCCGCACCGCCTTTTAAATCAAAGTTTCCGGCAATCTCCACAGTATCTTTATCGCAGATTACAAGCGGTGAACACACATTGTCTAATATCAGCTGAATCCTGCCTGAGGGCATCTCTTCGTCAATCGGCACATAGAAATTGCCGCCTGTAACCACCCCGAAAAAAGCCGCGACTTCCTGCGGGGATTTACGCATGAAAACCACGATGGGCTTTTTATATATCCCTTTATTATGAAGAAAACTGCCGATACTGCGACTTAAATCGTACACTTCCTTAAAGCTTAAGGACTGATTGCCGTCGGAAAAAGCCGTCTTATCAGGCTTTTCTTTCACTATATTGTTCAGGTATTTTAAGACGTTATTATACATGGTAATCCTCATTCTTGCCCAGCCTATGCAAACGGCTGCCTAAAAGCAGATTAGTTTCCTGCCCCTGCTACATTTTCTTCCAATACGGTAGACCTGTATTCAATGGATACGATTTCATCTTCCTGCAGAATAAAGCAGAGTTTCATGCCGTCCTTAGCATAGACTGTCATTCCGCCGCTTTCCTCTCCGTCTCCATACGCCTGCTGCATCTTCTCACGGGAATCGCCTATGCAGACGCCCTCCGCCGTAGATACGGAATCGTCTTTTATAATAAGCGAAGATACGTAGTCCGCATCGTTCGTGGGATAGGTATCAAGTTCAAAGCCGTTATAGGTATACATCTTATCCAAACCTTCAAAGGCACAGCTTGCCGCCTCAAAATATGAAACCGGCTCGCCAAGCGCATCTATAATAGACGCTGCCTCTGCGTCTATTATAACAGATACGCCGTTATAGCTAAACACATATCCTTTTTCCGCCGCCTGCGCCTGCGTGCTTTCGGTCTGAGTGTCTTCTTTTACATCAGCCGAACCTGTATCAGACACGGATGTATTTGTTTCTTGTGTCTGCGCATTGTCTGACTCAATCGTCTGCACATCGCCTTCAATTACTCTCTCTCCGCCGTTGCTCCCGCAGCCTGATAATAAAAGTAATGATGCCGTCATTATTATTGCTGTTGTTTTTTTCATTTTACTCCTCCGTTCGTTTAGTATTAAAGTTATACTACTGTCACAAGTTTATCCTAAATGAATAAAAACGGAGCTCCATGCCTAAGAAGCGGTAAGTCGCTCCTTATTTTATTCATTTAGCCTAAACTCTGGTTATCGATTAATTAACCACGGGATATAGAGAGTGGTCGTAATTGTGAGATTTATTGTGTTTCTCGGAATATTCCATCATCTGCGCGTCGTTCCACATAAATATAACAGGATGGTCTTTTCTCGGCGTAGTATCAAAGTGATACCAGCCGTCACCGACGTCTACAAGGTTCCAATAATGCAGCGTCGCAGCGGGAATCTTTTCAATATCCATATTTACAATGCCTGCCCTTGTCAAAAGCACCTTCGACGTACAGGCATACACATAACAATCGCCTTTACCGTATGCTAAGCCCTCATAAGCTCCTCTTATCCAGTCGTCTTTCGCAGAGTCGTTGATATAACCGACATGCTTGGTTACATAGTCAAAAATCGCCCTCGCCTGCTCAAGCTGCGTCATTTCGGGCGTAATGATTTTTGCAAGTACCGCATCCGCCAAAGCATATACCTCATTTATATCATATACTCTCGGCGCCACGGTAAGATTAACAATCACTTCCGATGTATTGCCCGCAATATCCGTAGCTATATAAGTCACTGGGTAGATGCCTTCCGTATTAAGGTCTACCTGCGATGTATCCACAGTCATAAGCAGACCGTCAGGACAGTTATCGGTGACGGTGACATCTTTTCTATAAGAAACACTATCGCCTATAAATATTTGCAAATCTACCGCCCCTTCGATAACCGGAGCTTCCGTATCCGCTACAAGCGTGAGTTCTACCTGCTTTACTACATCATTATTTCCTTCATCGGTATATACTATTTCCAAGTCCTGAGTGCCTATACGCGATAAATCCGGTTCAGCCGCAAATGCTGCAGATACCTGCGTAACATCATTTATTGAAACGGTAAAATCGTCTGCGCTTACAGGCACCAGCGCATAACCCTCAATGTTCTGCACTTCCACCTCAGGCGCCGTCGTATCTATAACATGCAGCATGGATTTATAAGTCTGCCCGTCCGCATTTATTGACACCTCATGGTCTCCCACTTTCGTATAATCAAAATCCTCTATCGGAGTTGCAAATGAAGCGTCTCCCGCCGCAATAATAAAGCTTTCAATCGCAGGAGCTGTACTTCCCGCCTCTACCTCCACATCTGCAAGCACAGGAGAAATAAACAGTTCCACATCATATACCGCCTGATTGTTCCCCTTATCGGTCAGCGTTATCCTGACAGGCTGGCTCCCTGCCTTTGAAAAATCAGGTATTTCCACATATGCAGCTTTGGTCTGCGTGGCGTCTGACACATCTGTCACAAACATGTCCGCCTCGCATTTTTCTCCCAATTCCAACGCCACATTTACAGGAGTCGCCTGCGGCGCAATCGTATCTTCTATAATAAGCCTACACCAATGCACAAACAAGCCGCTTTTTACTTTTATCTTATACTCACCCGGCTCCGATATATCAAACGGCTGGCTGTCTGCAGTAAAAAACGCGTTTTTATCAGAGTTCCTCATAAAGTCGGACGCTGAAACCCCGACTCCCGCCTCAACCCTGCACACTCCATAGGCAAGACTGCTTATATAATAAATGCTCCCCGCTATAAATGCAACGATAAGCGTCAGAAATGACATTGTTGTCATTACAATTCTTCTGCGTCTTCTCCGCCTGCGCCTGTCTGCTTCCTCTTCAGTTTCATCGTAATCTTCATCTGTACTGTCTTCTGTTTCGCCGCCATCTTCTATGGCTTCGTCTGCTTTATCTCTATTATACGCGCTATCGTCAAATTCATCATAATCATCATCAAGGTAGTCTATGATTTCGTCAGCGCCATCCTCGGTATTATCATCATAATACTCTGTGTCTTCAACTTCTTCTTCATCATCAAGATATCCGCTATCCTCAGCATCTTCATCATCAAGGTAATCTGTGTCTCCAGAATCTTCTTCATCAAGATATCCGCTGTCCTCAACGTCTTCTTCATCAAGATATCCCGTATTCTCAGCGTCTTCTTCGTCAAGATATCCCGTATTCTCAACGTCTTCTTCGTCAAGATATCCCATATCCTCAACGTCTTCGCCGTCGAGATATACGCTGTCTTCAATATCTTCTTTAACCTCATGATATCCACTGCCTTTGATATCTTTTTTGGCTTCATGGTGTCCGCCATTCTCAACATCTTTTTTATTGTTAAGATATTCGGCGCTTTTTCTTTTTTTCTTTTTTTTAGAACCCATACAGAATACTCTCCAATGATTCTATACAATATCTGCTTTTGATAACCCTATGTACTTTAATACAAATAGCGGAATTTGTCAATATGCTCTTCATTTAGCGGCATTTTTGTGTAATAAGGGTATCATATTCTCTCCGCACACGGCTGCAGCGCTGCACTGCCCTTCTTGCCAGCGCTTCCATTACGTCAAGATAAGTTCCATTAAGAACATTGTCCCGCTTAATCAATGACAGTTCGGTACAGGCAAGCAAAACCGCCTCAGCCCCCTGCTTAGCAAGAGCAGCGGATATCTGATAAAAGCGTGCCATATCTACGCTTTTTCCTGCCTTTATCTCGTCATAGATGATACTCATAACCTTCTTTTGGTTCTCTATATCCGGCAGTATGACTTCAATTCCGCGCTTTTCAAGAGTGCTTTGAAATAATCCGCTCTTTATGGTGCCGTCCGTCGCCATTATGCCTACTTTGCTTACCTTTTCCTCTTCAAGACACAGCACGGTCTCTTCTATTGCATTTATAATAGGAAGTCCGATTTCTTTTTCTAATTCCTCATGAAAATAGTGCGCGGTTATGCACGGAATTGCTATTATGTCCGCTCCAATCTCCTTAAGTTTCTTGCCGCAGTAAACCATCTGCGGAACAGGATTTTCTTTGCTTTCCCCTATTATATATCCGGTTCTGTCAGGTATGGAAGGCATACTGTATACAAGAGTATCCATGTGCTCTTGGTCGGTCTTTGCATCGCTCATCTGCACAAGCAGCTGCATAAAATACGCCGTCGCCATAGGTCCAAGCCCGCCTATTATACCGAGTTTATTCATATTAAGCCTTCCCTTCCTTATTATATATGACTTCAACCCATTATAAATTTTTTGGACGCAAGTGTCAATTACCATTAATCGGCAGGCATAAACCTTCAACTTTTACATTAATTTAAAAATTGGGATTTTAGCAGAAAAATGCCCAAACCATTGACATACGGCTAAATTAATTGTATCATACACAATATATTAATATCAAAGGCTGTGAAGAGAAGAGTAAGTAGTTAGATATGTTACAGAGAACCTGATTAGGTGAGAGCAGGCGCAGAAGGAACTACTGAACATGGTCTCGGAGCCGCGCACCGAAGCTTTTATGCCAAGGCTGCGACGGGTGCACCCGTTATAGTGACAGACTATCGATGAATCATTTCTCGTCCGTAGTTGATAAGGCTTATATTGTGAGATATAAGTGAATTTAGGGTGGTAACACGAAGCAGACGCTCTCGCCCCTGAAAAAGAAATTTTTCAGAGAGGAGGGCTTTTTTAAAGATGCGCTTAATGAGATTTTTGAGTTTGTAAGAAATGCAAACAAGTTTTTTGATACCCAGCAGCCCTGGGTTACACGGAATACGGATAAAACTGCCTGTGATAATACGCTTTATCAATGTGTCCAGATGATAGCCAATCTGGCGGTACTGCTCTTTCCTTTTTTACCTTTTTCTTAGGAAAAGGTTTTAAAATGGCTGCATATATGTAATAATTGGGAAAGGCAGCATGTTGCAGGCGGTTATCTGCTGCCGAAGGTTGAAATATTATTTCAGCGAATTGACAAAAAAGTAATTGAAATCGAAACCGAAAAATTGAAGGCTATTTTATGAAACAACTGTTATTTATTACTGATTAGGGGTGGTTATACCGCCCCTTTATCTTTGCCCACAATGGGTTTGAGTGTGTTGGTGAGTATGTCAAAAAGCCTTGTTAATCAAATTCTGCTGAAACTCTTCTACTAATGCCATTACTGATATGTACGCATCTTGATATGCATCTTTAAAATCCACAATACAATCTGAAAGTTCCCCCGCATTTATAACAGTCTGCTTATGAGTACGGATATAAGATGTTGCTTTCAAATGAAGTTTGGGATAATCCACAACCTGCATTTCAAAATCATAATGCTTATCTAAATGCTCTTTCCTAGTTACTCTGGAAACCGGAAGAACAATATAATCATTACTGTCTGCTTGCCCAATAATTAATACAGGTCGCTTTTTAAATGCTGCTTTATGCAACTTGTTGTCATAATACTTGAAAACAGCCCAATATGCTTTCCCAATCATTGAGCATCCCCCATATCATCAAATTCATCATAATACATATCATAAACCGCATCATATGGTCTGATTTTTTCTGCATCCTTCTTAATGTCATCTATCAGCAATGGTCTGTTGCCATTTTCTCCTTCCTTAAGGTCTTTTCTGGAATTCTGCCAGGAAATCTCATTATGGGAAAGCTGACTCAATTTCCATGATGCCAAAACACCATACTGAAGCAGCACATTCTTTACAATATAAGCACTCCCTGTAGACAGTTTTCTTTTATCCGCATAATCCATTCCATCAAGTGTATAGCACCTGCGTATTTCCGTTGATACTGGTCCATATTTCCATCCTTCAAAGCTTTCCTCAAACATAGGTTCATTTAAGATGGCAAGACTTTCCCTTTGCACAAAATAAAGCAGCTTATGCAATTTCATTTCATCAATGACCTCTCCCGACTGCTTCTTATACTCATCATAAATATATTGAGCTACATCAACAATTCTTTCCATTCAGACCGCCTCCGACGCATACACAACCATTAATAAATTAACAACCCTTAAACTTTAAACTTTCATTTAAACATATTATATTCAATATTTCACAAGAAATCAACCAGTGCTTTTCTTCATGATTTTAATTAAGAATATATATAAGAATATTGTCAAGAAAAAGTTATAGATAAATTCCCTTCAAAAGACCACATGACCGCTTGAAAAAGAATGACTTTTCTTTTATAATAAAATATATATTATTAGTAAAGGAGACTTCGTTATGAGATTAGTTACCCGTTCCGATTTTGACGGACTGGCATGCGGCGCCTTATTAAAAGAAATCGGTCTTATAGACAGTTGGAAATTTGCACACCCTAAGGATTTACAGGACGGTCTTGTAGAGATTACCGAGAATGACGTACTTGCCAATGTTCCTTTTGTAGAAGGCTGTGGTCTGTGGTTCGACCATCATTCCAGTGAACACGAGCGCAATCAGTTAGCAGGGAAATATAAAGGCGAAAGCCGCATTACCCCTTCATGCGCCCGCATTATTTATGAATACTACGGCGGAGAAGAACGCTTCTCCCATTTTGACGACATGATGGTAGCTGTGGACAAGGTTGACTCGGGTAATCTGACCATAGACGAGATTCAGAACCCCGAAGGCTGGATTCTGGTAGGTTTTCTGATGGACCCCAGGACAGGTCTCGGAAGATGGAGAAATTTCACTATCTCCAACTATCAGTTAATGGAAAAACTTATGGAGTGCTGCAGAACCATGAATACCGACGAAATTCTCGCACTGCCTGACGTTCAGGAACGTATCGCCGTATATCGTGAGCAGGACGCTAAGTTTAAGGAAATGGTGCGCGCTCATACCCGTGTGGAAAAAGACGTAATAATCTCCGATTTGCGCGGCGTAGATCCAATCTATTCCGGCAACAGATTTTTAATCTACAGCATGTATCCCGAACAGAATATCTCTGTCTGGATAGTAAACGGCAAGGGCGGTCTCGGCTGTTCTGCGGCTGTCGGCTACAGCGTATTAAACAGAACCTCCAACGTCAATGTCGGAAGCCTTATGCTCAAATACGGCGGCGGCGGTCACAAAGCTGTCGGCACCTGCCAGTTCAGCGACGAGGATATGGACACCAAACTTCCGCAACTTATAGACGAGATTGTGAATTATAAGGCAGAGTAGACATACATATGCAAGAGTATATAGGGTATCTAGCCAAAAGGCTTGATATATAGAAATTCAAGGAGGATTATTGCATGAAGAAAACAAGTAAATCAAAGGTGATTGCAGCATAACCGGGAGGTTTGCTAACAATCTGACAAACCTCCCAAAAGGTTTATGATTTTACTTTTAGGAGGATAATTCCATGAATAGGGAAAATAAGAAAAAATCACTTGATAAGGGTTATTATAAAACGCATCCATGTAATGAAGTATTTGTATGTAAAGTTTGTGGCAGAACAGTTGTTCCAAACAATGCAGGAAGTACACACAGAAATCACTGTCCCTACTGTTTGTCCAGCCAACATCTGGACAATGAACCGGGAGACCGTATTGCTGATTGTGGCGGCATCATGGAGTCTATTGCAGTATGGGTTAGAAAAAACGGAGAATGGGCAATCATTCACCGTTGTAAAATTTGTGGGGCATTGAGTTCTAACCGTATTGCAGCGGACGATAATCCCATGAAACTAATGTCTCTTGCCATGAAACCAGTGTCTTCACCACCCTTTCCATTAGAGCGGATTGAAGAAATGACGAAACTGATGGGCGGAGAATAACCATTACCACAATCATAACTGAATAAGTAACACAGCGTCAGAGCGTATAGAAATCAAATCTATACGCTCTATTTTTATGTAAAGGAGAGATTTTGCATTCTGCACCTCTCTTCCTATTACTATTTACTACTCTATTCCACCATAATCTCCTTCCCCAGTGCAAACGAATATATAATCTTCCGAATATCCATTTTTATGTCAACCTGTTCTCCGCCCAAAAGCTGCCCCAAAGCCTCTGCATAATAATCAAGCTGTGTATGATAACGCTTTATAAGTTCCTCTTCCGTCTTTACGACGTCGGTCTTATAGTCAAGCACCACGAACTTTCCGTCCTCTTCAAAGAAAACATCTATTATTCCCTGAATAAGCACTGTTTCTTCCGGTGGAAACGCATCATTTAAGCGATTTGCCGGAAGTCCCAATACAAAAGGCTGCTCCTTATAAAGCTTTCCTTTTACATCGGCATGCGCCATTCGTCCTGCCGCGCTACTCTGCGTAAATTTCAATATCTTCTGCGGCGAGATAACGTCACGATACGACTGCGGCATTTTTCCATCGTCAATCATTTTCTTAAGCTGTACATCAACCAGCTCTTTTCGCGCTTCTTCGCTGTCTGCGCCAAGCAATGATTTAAAGTCAAAAAGCTCCATCGCCTTATGATATGCGCTGCCTCGCTCTGTCCCGCTGACTGTATCCTCCTGCTTGATAAATTTCGGCAGATATGGGACAATCGTCTCTTCATCAAACATAGGGAACGAAAAGTCGATTTCTTCCTTCATTCCCGCCTTCTTCAGCTCCGATACCGTAGTCTTGGCATATAAGTCCTTAAGGCACTCATAGGGATATTGGTATGAAAACCGCTCTTCCATCGTCTTCATAAGCGTCACATCAAGCTCGCCCGCTTTATATGCCATACTGCTTAAAACAAGCTTCCTTCTGTTCTCTTCCCTCTCTATCGTCTCCTTTATCTCGTCTCCGGCTATATCCTCGTATTTTAAGACAGATACCTGTATCCCCATTTCTTCTTTATAAAATTCTGCGGTGTCAGCAGGCTGCTGTCCATATTCCTCCCAGACTTTATCAAAACATTTATTCCTTGCCGCTGAATAAAGCAGGATATCCATAAAACTGTCCGCCTGAAGCAGCATATCATAAGGAAGCTTTCTATTTTTACAGCCTTTTATAAGTGAGAGCGAGGCAGCTTTCTTCTCCATATTCTTTATGGTTCCAATCAGAATAAGCTTCTCCTTAGCCCTTGTCATTGCCACATACAATATTCTTAGTTCCTCGGCAAGATTATCCTGCCTGATTTTAGACGCAATATAGTTTCTTCTCAGGTTACGGCTCATGACGCGCCGTCCGGCGTCAATATAGTCTACGCCGATTCCTTCCTCCACGTCCATAACCAAATGAGCGTTTGCATCCCTGTTATTAAAGCTTTTCGAGAGTCCGGCGACAAAGCATATGGGAAACTCCAAGCCCTTACTCTTGTGGATACTCATAATTCGCACCACATCTGCATTCTCGTCCTGTAAATTGGCTTCGCCGTAGTCCACATCATACTTTTCCAGCTGTTCTATATATCTTAAGAAATGATACAGGCCGTAATAACTCGTTTTCTCATAATCGACGGCTTTTACAATCAACATCTCCACATTTCCGCGCCGCCTGCTGCCGCCGGGTTTCGCCGCCACATATGACAGATATGAATAATCCCTGATAATCTCCTGAAGAAGTTCATGCACGGGCATATATACTGCCATGTCTCTGTACATGCCTATTTTGCTTATAAAAAGTTTAATTTTCTCCCGCAGCGCATTATCACTTCCCACACTTGCATATTCCGCCACTGCATCATACAGATGTCTTTTACCCTGTAACTCCGGCTCTTCATCATGCACTTTATTCTCTGACTCTGCCCTCTCATCGTGCGTATGCTCTTTATCTTGTAGCTCTGCCTTCTCATCGCGCGTATGCCTTCTATCTCGTGACTCCGCCTTAATAAGTGCAATCTCTTCTTCCGTAAAGCCGCCGAAAACAGAGTGTAACACCCCATACAGCGGAATATCCTGAATCGGATTGTCCAATATCCTTAAAAAATGCAGAAGTTCCCGGATTTCCGTAGACGCAAAATATCCGGTCTTAGACGTAACATGCGCCGGTATTCCTTCCTCTTCAAGAATACGCTTAAACTCTTCATCCCAGCCCGTAGTAGTGCGGAGCAGGATAACTATATCCCTATATGACGCTTTTCGCAAAAGTCCGGTCTCCTCATCTGTCACCTGAAAAGACGCTACAAGCCGTTTAATCCGTGAAGCAATGGCATATGCCTCTTCTTCCCTATCCTCAGCATTATAAAGCACAAGCTCCGTATCATTGTCATGAGCGGCTGCCGCAGCCGGATACGACGCGCCCATAAAGAGCGCCGCCTTTTCGTCATAGTCTATCCCGCCCAGTTCCTTTATCATAACCTGTGAAAAAACCGCATTTGCGCTTGTAAGCACTTCTTCCCTGCTCCTAAAATTCTTATGTAAGTCTATCCTCATGGACTCGCTGCCTTCCAGTCCATAGGCATTATATTTTTCCATAAAAATCTCAGGTCTGGCAAGGCGGAACTTATATATGCTCTGCTTGACGTCCCCAACCATAAAACGATTATAATTCCTATCCGCTTCCCCCGAAATAACGGACAGCAGATACTCCTGCACCAAATTACTGTCCTGATACTCGTCAATAAGGATTTCTGCGAAATGTTCCCGATATTCTAGGGCGGGCGCATTAGGCACAATGCTTCCGTCTTCACTTTTGCGCAGCAAAATCGCAAGCGCAAAATGCTCTATATCGTCAAAATCCAATATGTTCTTGTCACGCTTTGCCTGATCAAACTCTTCCTTAAAAATAAGCGTCAAATCCGCCAGCGCGCAAACGGCGGTAGAGCAGGCTGCAGCCTGTCTGGATATTTCTGCCTGTGGAAGCGAAAAATAGTCCTTCTGTATCGACTGCAGCAGCTCTTTTATCTCTGTGCGGGCATTCTTTACAATCTCACGCTTTACTGCCGACACGGTCTCGTCCTTTTTCGAAGAAAGTCTGTCAAAAGTTAAGCCGGCAAATCTCTCATAACGCCTCTCATAGTCGGAAGCGTCAATCAGCCCTTCTATTTTTTCTTTTTCCCTATCCAGCAATTCTCCGTACATATGCGGTCCGTCCGGCTCTTCACATATAGCTATGCACATATTTATGCGCTCTAAGGCTCCTTTAAGCAAAAGCCCTGTATTATTCATCAAACGCTCAACCCATTTTTCAGACTCAAAGCAGCCTGGTTTTCTTTCTCCAAACCATTCTTCTGCACCAGAGTAATCCGCTTTTCTTTCTTCCAGCCATTCCTCAGGAAAAGGATTGCTCATGGCAAAATCATACAATTTCAAAACCGCCTCTTCCACAGCCTTATCCCGGCTGCCGGTGCTGAAATATTCCATGCAGTTTAAGAAATTCTCATCCCCATCGCTGTATTGCCGCTCTAACACATCCGCAAGCACATCAGCCTTAAGCAGCCTTAACTCTCCCTCATCCGCAATCCTGAAACCCGGATCCAGACCGATTGTATGAAAATAATTACGGATAACAAAAAGGCAGAAACTGTCTATCGTCGTAATCTGCGCATTATGCAGCAATGTCATTTGCCGCTGCAGATGCTCGTTCTCAGGCTCCGAGATAAGTTTAAGCCCTATCACATTCCTTATCCTTTCACGCATCTGCGCTGCCGCCGCATTGGTAAAAGTCACCACAAGCAGACGGTCGATATCCACAGGGTTATCGCCGTCGCTTATCATTTTCACAATACGCTCTACCAATACAGCCGTCTTGCCTGAGCCTGCTGCCGCAGATACCAAAAGACTGCATCCATGCGTATCAATCACTTTCTGTTGTTCTTTAGTATATATAACGCCCACTTTGCCACTCTCCATCGTCCGCTATTGCTATTGTTACTGCCGTGTCTGCTTAGTCCCTTGCTATTATCTGTCGCATCTGTTCAATCACTTCATCATGCGTCATTTTTTCAAGTTCGCGCTTATCATATCCCGCAATCTCCGCATCATAACCGCATACGCTCTTATATTCGCAATATGTGCATGCACTGTTTCCGTTATGTTCGCATGGGGCTACGGCTATATCGCCATGTATGATGCCGTTTCCCAGTTCCTTGATTTTATGGTTTACATAATCCGAAACAATCTTCATATCCTCTTCGCTGATAACTCCTGAATTAGCAGAAAAAGTTCCGTCCTTTTTCCGCTCTATCGGTAAAATATCCGACTTAGTTGTAAATTCACGGTCTAAGAGGTTGACTGCTCTCTCATTACTGCTCACCATCCCCGTCATTTTAAGTTCCTGAAGCAGTTTAAGATTAAGCTGTTCGGGCGTCAGCCCCTGTCCGTCGTCTACCATGGGATCCGCTATATGATAGTACAGCATCGCCGCAGGAACCACGTTTTTATCGGGATATTTCTTCTTTTCCAGTTCAACCGCCGCATTCATATAGACTACCAGCTGCAGCTGCAAGCCATAGTATAACGCCGCCAAATCGAATCTGCGGCTGCCTGACTTATAATCTATGACCTTGACATATACGGTATCATTTTCTTCGCATGTATCAATCCTGTCAATTCTTCCGCGCAGTTTCATTTTCTCCTGCCCGCTTAAGGCAATATTCACGGAATCAAGCTCATCCAGCGTCTGGAACGACATTTCAAAATGCTCCGGCAGAAACGCTCCCTTCTTAAGCTGCGCCTGCAAAGTATTTACGGTCCTTAAAAGAATCCGCCTTATACGCTGCAAAAGATATTTATTTCGGGCGCTGCTGTACAGAATCGTCTCACCATATCCGACCGCATAAGCCTCAATCGCCTCATCCAGTATCTTTTCCCCTATTTCATCAGGAAAATCTAACCATGTATAGCCATACTCTGACAATTTATCCGCAAAAAGTTCCAGTACGCCGTGGAATACATTTCCCATATCCACATCTTCAAAGCTGTACTCTTCCCTTTCCTTTAATGACAAGCCATACTGCAGAAAATGCGCATAAGCACAGGAGGCATATTTCTCCAGACGGCTGACGCTGTTATACAATATGCTGCCATACAAAAGACCGGTTATCTGTCTTGAGAGCGGACTGTCCTTATAACAATAGAACGCCGTATCTATCAGTTTATCTATCCGCTCCTTATAAGCGGAATTAAAATAATAGCTGTTATAGAATGTGAAAAGTTTCTTTTCACCACTTTCATCAAGCCTGCCCGCCGCATACTCCCTAAGCATATCCGTCAAAAAGCTGATGCCGTCTTCGCCGTTTATCAACTGTTCTTCCATGGGAAGCAGCTCCGGATTTCGCTTCACAAGCTGCGGATACAGTTTCTTAACCGTATCTATCAGATATGCCGGACGCTTGCTCTTACCGTCGTTCCCCACCCTTGCATATGATAAATACAGCATGTCTGAAGGCTTAGTCATATTCAGATACAGATACAACCGCTGGATATACATCTGCTGCCTCGGCGTCGGCGCAAGCTCCCAGCCCGACTCCTGCAGAAATTCCCTGTCGATATCCGAAATAATGCCGCCCCCGCCTGTTCCTTTGGGAATATTATCATCATTTATCCCCATAAAAAACAGGATTTTAACCTGTTTTAAACGCGTCCTCTCTATATCTCCGATTACGATTCTGTCCACATTCTGCGGAATCGTCCCTACCGTAATCTCGGCAAAACCCGCGTCCAATATCTGCGCAAATTCCTGAAAACTCATCTCTTCGCCACTAAGAAGCCCCTCTATCTGATCCAACAAATCGATTACCAATCCGTAAATCTGCGCATATTCCTTAGCCCTAACCAAATTTCCTTGTGCCTTAAAGCCCTCTTCAAAATTCTTAAGCTTAAGCTGTAACTCATTTTTTACCAGAAAATCATACAAGGCATACACCAGCTCCCCAGCCGTCTTAAATGTCCCGATTAACGGCTCAAGCTGCTGCATAATTTTCTCCCGCAGAGCATTATATAATTCAAGAGACGCAACGCCTTCTTCCCCGCCGCTCTCTTTATATACAAAAAGGCTGCTCCACTTGTTCCTGCCACGGATGCCGAACCTTCTTACATAATTCTCCAGCCTGTCAATATCCTCCCTCTTAAATCCGCACAATCCCGTCCTTAGATAATGGAATACCGACTCTCTGCCGAAATCCTTAAGCACAATCTGCAGCGCGCTCCGTATGTATTCGGTAAAAGGATTGAACAATATCCCTCTGGTCTGATCCATATAGATGGGAATGTCGAACTTGGCAAACTCTTCCTCTATATCATTGGCATAATCCGCCATATTCCCGCTTACCACTGCGATATCACGGTAATGCAGCGCAGGCCCCCCCGCAAGCAGCCTTCTTATCTCTATACAGACCTGACGCACTTCCTCTTTCGGGGTGGACGCTTCAATCAGGTGAATGTTTTCAGGCTCTCCATCATAAGCTTCTATCGGATACCTGAAAAGATGCTTCTCCAAATGCGCAAGTTCCGGATTTTCCGCAAACCTGGGGATTCTTCCCTGAATTCTGTCCTGACATATTACCGCCGGTACCATCTCGCAGCCACATTCAGCCCCCAGTTTCCTTAAATCCGCCACTGTCTTCTTACTCAAATGGAAAAGCTTCTGCTCGCCGTCTAATTGATAGGGGTTCTCTGCAATATCTATCGTAATGCTGACAATCACCTTATCTGCAAGGCGCATAAGCTCTTGGATTACGCGGTTCTGAATCGGCGTAAATCCGGTAAAACCATCAAAGGCAATAACACAGTTCCTTATAATTTCAGACTTAGGCAGGGCTGCCTTAAGCTTATCCAGAGTTTCTTCCGTAGTAATAAACTTCTCCTGTATATATGATAAAAAACTGCCATACAGAACTTGCAAATCATTCAGCTTATAATAAAGCGCCCCTCTTTTCTGCGCGCTTTTCGCTATATCTCCAAGTTCCTTAATCCCTATGCCATACTGCATAAATTCCGAAATGGCGGACTTTACCTCATGGACATAACCTATCTTATTCATATGTTTCCCGATTACAGACAGCTTTTCCTGCTCGCTTTGCGCAATCTTGCGCAAAATCAGGCTCTTTCCGGTATCATCAAGCACAGGCAGCTGCTCGTATCCTACTTCTTCAAGTATCCTATGCGTAAGCCGCCCAAAACTTAGGACATCAATATTCATAATGCCCTTTTTCGGATGCTCTAAAACCAAGTCCATCTGCGTCTGCATCGTAAACTGGTCCGGAACAATCAGCAGAAAATTACGTTTCGGCTCGCGAATCGACTCTTCTATTATATATTCATGAAGTTTTTTGCTCTTTCCGGCGCCTGAACCACCGAAATAAAACTGAAGCGACACTTGTGCGGCTCTCCTTTACTTAAAATGTTATATTTCTAATACCATACATTCATCAAGTATACTCTCTACATCATAATCAGGGGCATATTTATTCGCTATGTCACAGATATATTGAACCGTGTCTAAACGTTCTTCTAATTCCTCTGCTATGATTTCAGGTGTTTTACCCTTTGCCAGCTTTTGGCAGACTTGTTCTATCTCTCTTTCAACTCTGCCTTCCTTCTTACTGACACACCTCATTACTTCAAAATTCATATACTCACGCCTCCATTTCTTATGCTGCCTTACCGCAAACACTTCCTTATCAAGCTCTTCCGTGAAGACATCCTGCGGTTTCTGACTGTCAAAATATTTTAGCAGACTGACAAGTTCCTTGTCAGCGTCGTCCATTTTTCCCTTTGTGTTTAAAAAGATTTTCTCCGTCCCGTCATTAAGACGAATTGTGGTATCTTCGAGACAAATGTTCCCAAAATGATATATATGCCTTCCTTTTCCGAACAAATCAAAGGTACAGATAAAGATTATGTAATTTTTACCCAGCTGCTTATATTCTGCGCCCTTTTCAATCATATTAATGTCGATCACCGCCTGGTAATAACGACTTCTTAACGGAAGCTCTCCAGTGTCCCTCGTCTGCATCTCCACTGCGTAAACGGTATTCACATCATCATCGGCATATACGTCAATGCGCACGCCTTTTGCCATATAGTCTGGCGCAACCGACTGCTGTTCGTCTATAAACACTATTTCACGGATTTTCATATCCAGAATGATTTCCAACAGTTTCTTGCAGTGTTTCGGGTTGCGCATTACTTTCCCGAACATAAAATCGTCAACAATAGTAAGTTCCTCGTACTTTTTTCTTTTTTTCTCCATAGTTCCCTCCTGTGTTTTTGCAGGAGTTCGCTGTGAAAACCCCCCGCTTCTATTATTTTGTGCTATTAGCATGGGATTTTCGAAAGAGAATCCATCATGAATGCAGGCGGTTTAACCGCTGCATATAGAAAATAACTGATAAACGTAGTATAGCACATTTATGCTCATTAATGCAATACTAAATTTATATTATAACAAACTATGTTGAAAAAAATTTTAAATTTCCTATTGACATCTTACTCTTATCGTAGTATATTTCATATAAATCCTATTGATTAAGTAGTATTTAAAATTAATTCAGCCGGCTGCAATACAGCAGTCTTGCGAAACTAAAAGAACAGGGAGGAATTTTATTATGGCAAACATTAAACACAGCGCAGTAGAACTTATCGGCAACACTCCTCTATTGGAAGTTGCAAACTATGAAAAAGCAAATCAGGTCAATGACTCAACAATCTTAGTTAAGCTTGAATATTTCAATCCGGCAGGCTCGGTAAAAGACCGTATCGCACTCAGCATGATTGAAGACGCCGAGAAGAAAGGGGCGCTTAAACCGGGGGCTACGATTATTGAGCCGACTTCCGGCAATACTGGCATCGGACTTGCGGCAATAGCTGCGGCTAAAGGCTATAAAGCGGTTCTGACTCTTCCTGAGACGATGAGTGTAGAAAGAAGAAAACTGCTTCAGGCATATGGTGCAGAGCTTGTTCTGACAGAAGGCAGCAAGGGCATGAAAGGTGCGATTGCGAAAGCCGAAGAACTTCAAGCTGCAACCCCCGGCTCTATTATTTTAGGGCAGTTCGTGAATCCCGCTAATCCTGCTATACATAAGGCAACGACGGGACCGGAAATCTGGAATGATACCGACGGTAAAGTAGATATCTTCGTCGCAGGCGTAGGCACGGGCGGAACTGTCACAGGAGTAGGAAGTTATTTAAAAGAGAAAAATCCGAATGTAAAAGTCGTGGCGGTAGAGCCTGAAAGCAGCCCCGTTTTATCAGGCGGCGCTGCCGGAGCGCATAAAATCCAAGGCATCGGCGCAGGCTTCGTGCCGGAAGTTCTGGATACGGAAATTTATGACGAAATCATTCAAGTATCCAATGAGGACGCTTTTGCCGTTGGAAGAGAAATTGCGCTTAATGAAGGCGTATTGGTAGGAATCTCTTCCGGCGCAGCGCTCTTTGCAGCGACAGAGCTTGCTAAACGTCCCGAAAATAAAGG
Source organism: Butyrivibrio sp. (assembly GCA_023664865.1). GTDB lineage: Bacteria > Bacillota > Clostridia > Lachnospirales > Lachnospiraceae > UBA3282. The sequence goes on from JAMPEU010000001.1 coordinate 218,486, forward strand.
AAAGACGATTGTTGCGCTGTTACCCGATTCAGGAGACAGATATTTATCTACGCCGTTGTTTTCTGCTGAATAATTTTTAGCAGTTCAGCCGGCAGGCACATAGGCATATATGTTTCCCCGAGTGGTACGCTCTCGCTCCTTGGAAAATCGTAACGGTACTAAGTTCAAAAGCTGCTTCGCATCTTTTTCACTAAGTGCCGACGTTTTCCAAGGACCACTCAGGGAAACATATATGCCTATGTGCCTGTCGGCTGAATTGTTATGTGGATTTTATTATATAAGAGATTTATACAATTAATTCATGGAAGTGTTATAGTATATTCCAGAGATACATGCTATCATTCAAGTAGAAAATGAACATAATGAGATAATTGTAAAATTCATTATTTCACAGCATGAGTTGTACAATATATACAAAACATAAGCAGGGCGCTCTGCCGCCGTCGGCACTTGGCGAGGTCTTTTCGAGCCTAGTACCGCTACTGGCGGCAATGCAGCGAAAGTGTGCCCTACGTTGTTTTGTATATATTGTACAACGTAGCTTATTAAACAATATCCGAAGGGAGATTTCTTATGGAAAAGATGAAAAACAAAAGTATTGCCGAGCGCATGAACAAGATGAGCTACAATAATTTCAACGTCAGCGTATATTGTCCGGTCGGCAATGTCAACCAGATTACCGATTTTGAAGAGTTTGAGGAAAAGTTCAAGCTTTTGTCCGAGAATGTCAAAATAGGCAGGGTTTATCTCGAGTGTTACCGCGGTATGGAGTGGTGCAGTAAGGAGCATCTTATTAAGGTAAAAGAATATTTTGAAAGCAAAGGCATTGCAGCTTCCGGCGGAATTACTACCTGCGACAGCAGCAATAACAACGGCTTTGTATCGCTTTGCTATTCTACTGCGAAGGGACAGGATATCTTGAAAAAAGCGGTTGCCTTAAACGCAGAGGTGTTTGATGAATTTATTTTCGACGATTTCTATTTCCTCAACTGCCGCTGCGCAGAGTGTATAAAGAATAAAGGCGACAGGAGCTGGTCGCAGTTCAGGCTCGAGCAAAAGAAATGGATTACCGAAGAACTGGTAATGAAAACCGCTAAGGAAATCAATCCCGATATCAACGTAATTGTAAAATACCCGCAGTGGTATGAAGATTATAACGAAACCGGGTACGATCTTGTAATGGAGCCGGCATTGTTTGATTCCATCTATACGGGAACCGAGACCAGAAATCCTTCCTACTGCCAGCAGCATCTTCCCAAGTATTTAAGCTATTTTGTCATGAGATATCTGGAAAGCGCCGCTCCCGGCAGAAACCTCGGCGGCTGGTTCGATCCGTTTGAATGTACCTATAACCTTACCTCATACCTTGAGCAGGGATACTTAACTCTGTTTGCCAAAGCAAAAGAAGTGACCTTGTTCTGTCTGGGCGCACTGATTAATGCTCCCGATTTCCGCCTATTTTCTCCGGCTGTCGGTGAGATGTTTAACGAGATAGACGCTTATCTGGGCGAGTTAGGCAATCCTATAGGAGCTGCCGCATACAGGCCTGAATATGCAAGAGGAGAAAATAACCTGCACAACTATCTGGGAATGTGCGGCATTCCCCTTGAACCATATATCAGCTATCCTGAAGACGAAAAAGTTATCTTCCTTACCGAAGGCGCGGCGGAAGATGCGGATATTACGGCAAAAATGAAAAAGAGCCTTTTAAACGGCGCAGATGTAATAGTTACAAGCGGCTTTGTAAGAAAACTTGGCGAGGCGTTTAAGGATTTCGTCAATGTATCCTATTCCGCAAGAAAAGCTTTAGTCAGCGAATATGCAGACACTAAAGACAACGGTTTGACCGTCAGCGGTAAATATTACGGAGATACCAAGATTTTAATCCCACAGCTTGACTACTGCACCAACGATATCTGGGAGCTTGCCGCCGCATACGGAACCGACAATAATTTCCCGATTGTATTAAGATGCAGCTACGGAAGCGGTCAGCTCTCAATTATCACTATCCCCGATAATATGGGCGACATATACCACTACCCTGCTCAGGTGCTTAATGTAATCCGCAGCCTGTTTACAAAGGAAATGCCCGCTATGATAGAAGGTTCTTCCAAAGTACAGATTTTTGTCTATGACAACAACAAAATCATTGTACGCTCAGACCTTGACTATTATGAGAGCGTAACAATTAAGCTTGATGATAGCATAACAACCGTAACGGAATTGATAAGCGGAAGGAACATTCCCGTTACAAACCATAGAATCACCCTACAGATGTCCCCTGCGGTAAATTATGTACTTTCATTGCAGTAATATCAAAAAAAGACTCCGGAAAACTCCGGAGTCTTAATTGTATCAAATATTAGTTACCTGATTTCCAAGCTTCATACTGTGAAGAGAACTCAGCTAAAACTTCCTGATATCCTGCTTCGTCAAGAGCTGCCTGATAAGCTTCGATTGCGCCCGGAACATCTGCCTCTGAGTAACCACCGTTCTCAAGAGGGAATCCGTACTCATCAAATACCTTCTGGCAAGCTGTGTACTGAGCTTCTACAGGAGACTTATCAAAACGGAATCCTGCTGCGCTTGATGTCTGTGCTCCACCGTTGAAGTCTTTGTACAAGTCGCCGAAACCATCAGGCTGATTGTACATAGGAGTAACGATTGTAGCAGATGCTGACTCCCACATAGAGTGGTTGTACTTATCGCTCGCATAATCTTCTGTACTCTGAAGAATGTGACCATTCTCATCATATCCGAAATCTTCGCCTTCAATACCGAATGTATACATATCAGCAAGTTTGCTGTCGGTGTAAAGAAGTCCCATGAAATCGATACAAGCCTGTGCCTGCTCAGGTGTGCTGTTTGCTGTTACGCAGTAGCATGAACCAAGAGCTGATGTTGAATGAGCCCATCTGCCTGTGTAAGACTGTAATACAACTTCCTGTCCATAACGGCTTTCTGCTTCATCATTAACCGGAAGATCTGTCCACCATGTGATTGCCCAATCATGTGACTGAGTTGTGGTATCGCCTGTTACCTTAGTAACATCATCTTCAGAAATGTAACCTGCATCTGCCCACTTACCCATCAATGTACAGAACTCTAAGTATTCATCTGTAAGAACAACATCTACAACTGTATCTGTGTCTCTGTCAACTGCAACCCAGTTAGATGTAGCATCTGCTGTGAAGAAATCAAAGCTGTCGATGTACCATCTGTAGAACATAGCTGTCTTCTGTGTAAGGTAAGGATATTTAAGTCCTTCTGCCTTAGCATCAGCAAGCATCGGCTCAAGGTCAGCAAGTTTCTTTACGTTAGAGAAATCCCAACCATACTTGTCAGCAATTTCCTTACGAGCTATGATATCATAACCTTCTACATTGTCTTTGTATACAGGAATGTAGTAGTTTCTGCCGTTGTACTTGGTAGCTTCCCACTGTCCTTCATCCATTGACGCATAAAGAGGTGTTCCCGGAAGTAAATCGGTAATATCATAAACAGCGTTTGCAGGAACAAGGTCATTTGTTCCGATGGTGCTTTCCCATGAAGCTGTCCACAACAGGTTAATCTCGTTGGCAGCCAGTGCCATGTTAGCCTTATCCGTGTACTCTCCAGAACCGATATCAGTAAGTACGATCTGAACGTTAATCTTGTCTTTGATGTACTCGTTGATGGCATCCTGTACTTTCTGAACCTGTGCGGAATCAGGAGTTGCAAGATTGAATGTGTTTCTTGTTACGTTGATAGTTACATAATCACCTGATGCAGCGTCCCCCCCCGTTGAACCGGTATCCGCAGAAGAACCGGAATCTGACGGTGTGGTTGTCTGTGTGTCATTGCCTGTAGACGATGACTGGCCGCCGTCTCCGCTGTCGTTGCCGCAGCCAACAAGTAATGTTGCTGTCATAGCGCCAGCTAAAACCAAAGCCAAAAGTTTTTTGATTTTCATTGCTAAAAATCCTCCCTTTTATTTCTATTTATTTCTAATCCTCCGCACTATTGCATTGGATTGAAACCTAAATTAACCCTTTACGGAACCTACCGTAAGACCTTTTACAAAGTATTTCTGGAAGAACGGATATACTACCATAATAGGAGCTATAACTACAACAACGGTTGCCATTGTTGCCGAATACTGCGGTATATTTCCGCCCATCGCCGCTCTTGCCGCTGCCGGAACATTCGAGTTGTTAAGCAAAAACTCTATACTCTTCTGGATATTAACGAGCAAAAGCTGTAACGGTTTCTTGGCATCGGACGTAATATAGAGCATCGCATTCTGCCAGTCATTCCAATAAGCCGTAGCCATCATGAATCCTACTGCTGCCAGCGAAGGCTTGAGCAGCGGAAGCGTAATCTGGAAAAAGGTACGATACTCACCCGCTCCGTCGATTTTAGCAGCTTCCATAAGCTCTCCCGGAATACTGTTCGCAATATAGGTTCTTAATATTATTACATTCATGGTCGAAACGCACAAGGGCAGAATCAATAACCATAAGCTGTCTTTCAAATGATAATAAGTTGTAAATATAATATATCCTGATAAAGTACCGCCATTGAAAAGCATCGGTATCAGCAGATATATTGATAAAAACTTGGATAAACGGAAATCCGGCCTGCTGATGGAATATGCGAACATACTCATAAGCAGTAAGCCTAACAAAGTTCCGAATACCGTGATAAAAATCGTTACCCCATACGATGTCAAAAGCTGCTTGCCGTATTTTAACACGGACTCCATACCGCTTAACGACCACTTTTCAGGTATAAAAGCGAAACCGTTCTTATTAATCGACTGCTCATCGGTAAATGCGGCAACAAATACAAGGATAACCGGCAATGCGCAGAATAATGTATACAGCAGAAGGAAAAAGCCGAGTATATATTGTCCTATTCCTTTTTTCTCCGTTTTAGACATTGCCAAATCGGCTGAATTACCTTTTCTCTTACTCATATCTCAATCTCCTCCCCCTTATTAGAATAACGAATCTTCCGGTGAAATCTTGCGTACCATGCCGTTAGCAAACAACATTAGCAGCAAGCCCACAACGGACTGGAAAAGACTGGTTGCGGCAACAAAGCCAAAGTTTGAACTCTTCAAAATCGCATTCAGCACATAAGAGTCAATAACCTGTGTCGTCCCATACAGCTGTCCGTTATTTCTTGTTACCTGATAGAAGAGACCTGTATCGGAACGCATAACCGAACCAACGGAAAGAAGCAGCATAACCGTAATCATCGGAAGCAGCGACGGCAAAGTAATGTGCCAAATCTGTTTCCATTTATTAGCTCCGTCAATCTGAGCCGCTTCATAAAGCTCCGTATCAATACCAGCAAGAACTGACATATACAAAACCGAACCATAACCTACACTGTTCCAAATCTTAACTATGGTCAAAATTGCCGGCCACAATGAAGCGGTTGAATAAAATCTCGTACTCATTCCGAAAGTATGATTCAGAATACCTGTATCGGTACTAATGAATGCGTATACGATAAACTGTACTGCCGCATATGAAATAAATACCGGAACAATCATGATGGTCTGCATCGTCTTAGCCACTTTTTTAAAGAGGAACTGGTCGATTGCAATCGCAAGCACCACGTTTAAAAATGTTCCTAAGCCTGTGAAAATTATGTAATACATAAGAGTGTTCCTAGTCATGGTAATGAACGTACTCTTTGAGGCTATCAGGAACTTGAAGTTATCAATTCCGTTCCACGGACTTGCCCAAATACCTTTCGAGTAATCAAAGTTTTTGAACGCCATTACCAGACCTGCCATTGGAACGTACATGATAAAGAACAAAATCAAAAATACCGGCAAAGCCATTATTACATGCGCTCGGTGCTTCCATGTGTTTTGAAGAAAACCTTTCATTGCATCTACCCCCTATTAACTTAATCGTTTTCGCAATTCGTTATATATATGATATAGCATTTTTGGATATTTTGCAATACTTATTTAGATTTTTTTGTGCATTTTTAGCAAAACTGCATTAACCGCACCGATAATACATCGTCAATCTGCCAAGTTTTCCCTTATTTTTTCAATCATTTCTTCATATTCCGCTTCACTCAAATACTTCTTATCAGGATTCATCTGGAACGTTCCGCCCCATTCATCCCCATCTTTATATTTAGGAACCAGGTGCATATGCAGATGGCAGCCGGTATCGCCATATGCGCCATAATTGAGCTTATCAGGCTTAAACGCCGCATGAATAGCCTTAGCCGCCTTTGTCACATCTGCCATAAAGCGGTTTCGCTCTTCTTCGCTTATATCCACAATCTCACTGACATGATCCTTATAAGCCACTATACATCGCCCCATCTTGCTCTGCTCCTTAAACAAAATCAACTGACTCACATCCAAATCACAAATCTTAATTCCGAACTTACCTAACAGCTCGCCACCTTGACAGTATCCGCAATTATTATCTTTCATATTAAATAACCCTTTACCTTTCTCGATATGCTAATTTTTTATTACTATTCACAATATTTAGGCGACATGGACTCATATGTTTCCTCTTGAGGTCCTTGTAAAACGCCGGTACTTAGCGAGGTATTTTCGAGCTTAGTACCGCTGCGATTTTACACGGAGCGAGAGCGTGCCTCAAGTGGCAGCATATGAGTTCATGTCGCATTCAGCCATATATTGACTATGAACAGTAACAATTATTTCAACTTCCAAATATCCCTGTTATACTCCTCTATCGTCCTGTCGGAAGAGAAGAATCCCGCCTTCGCGATATTGACTAACATCATCCTTCTCCATTTATCCTGATCCTCATAATCGGCAAACATCTTATCCTTAGTCTTAATATAATCCTCTAAATCAAGAAGCGTCATAAACCAGTCCTTATTCAGCAGTTCCTTATAAAGCCTTTCCAAATTCTTCTTATGTCCCACTTTAAGCGCTTCCTTGCTGACGATAAAATCAACTGCCGCCTTGATGTCGGGATTATTCTTATAATAATCTTTGGATACATAGTCCGCCTTTTTATAATGCTTGATGACCTGCTCGGATTTTTCCCCGAAAATATATATGTTATCGTCGCCTACAAGTTCATGAATCTCCACGTTTGCACCGTCTGAAGTACCCAGCGTTACGGCGCCGTTTAACATAAATTTCATATTTCCGGTTCCCGACGCTTCCTTTGAGGCGAGTGAAATCTGTTCGGAGATGTCACATGCGGGAATCATTTTCTCCGCGTAGGATACGTTATAATTCTCTACCATAAGAACGGTCATATACGGGCTTACGTCAGGATCGTTATTGATAATCTCCTGCAGTACCAAAAGCAGATGGATGATATCCTGCGCAATGATATAAGCCGGCGCGGCTTTAGCCCCGAAAATAAAGGTCATAGGTCTTACAGGCTTCTTGCCCGCCTTTGTTTCCAGATATTTATGGATAATATACAGCGCGTTCATCTGCTGACGCTTATATTCATGCAGCCTCTTAGACTGAATGTCAAAGACAGAGTCAGGGTTTAAGGCAACTCCTTCCACTTCCTTCACATAAGCCGCTAAGTCCTTCTTGCGGTTCATCTTAATCTCTGCGATTCTGTTAAGCACTCTCTCATCGTCCTTATATTCCAGCAGTTTTTCGAGTTTTGCCGCATCTGACTTATAGCCGTCGCCGATTGTTTCTGACAGGAACGCCGCTAACTCATGATTGCAGGACAAAAGCCATCTTCTGAAAGTGATGCCGTTAGTCTTGTTATTGAATTTCTCAGGATAAATCTTATAAAAAGCGTTAAGTTCGGTATTCTTAAGGATTTCCGTATGGATTGCCGCTACGCCGTTTACCGAAAATCCGTAATGGATATCGATATGCGCCATATGCACCCTCTTCTCCTTATCGATAATCCTTACCTTCGGACTCTTATATTTGGCCGCCGCCCTCTTATCAAGCTCCTTAATAATCGGAACCAACTGCGGAACTACCTTCTCAAGGTATGCCAAAGGCCATTTTTCCAGCGCTTCCGCTAAAATCGTATGGTTTGTATAAGCACAGGTCTTGCTGACTACCTCGATAGCCTCGTCCATCGTGAACGCCTTCTCATTCACCAGAATCCTAATTAACTCGGGGATTATCATGGTCGGGTGCGTGTCGTTAATCTGGATTACGGCATGCTCGTACATGGTGCGCAGATCGTACTTCTTTTCCTTCATTTCCTTTAAAATAAGCTGCGCGGCGTTGCTTACCATAAAATACTGTTGGTATATGCGAAGGAGCAGTCCCGCCTCATCTGAATCATCAGGATAAAGGAAGAGCGTAAGGTTTTTCTCTATATTCTCCTTATCAAAGTCAATGCCCTTCTTCACAATCTTCTCATCTACCGACTCAATATCGAAGAGACGCAATTTATTGACGCCATTGTCATATCCTATTACGTCGATATCATAGAGTCTGGAATTAACTTTGCGGTCGCCAAACTGTACCTCAAACGTAACATCTGTTTTGTTAAGCCATGACTTATCCTCAATCCAGTCATTCGGCTCCGCTTTTTGCAGCTTATCCTTAAATATCTGCTTGAAAAGCCCGAAATGATAATTAAGCCCGATTCCTTCCCCCGGCAGCCCCAGCGTGGCAATAGAATCCAAGAAACACGCGGCAAGGCGCCCCAGACCGCCGTTTCCTAAAGACGGTTCAGGCTCGACTTCTTCGATTGCACTTAAGCTTTTGCCGTTCTTTTTCAAAATCTCATCCAGCTTGTCATATATGCCCAGATTGATTAAATTGTTGGACAACAGTTTACCAATCAGAAATTCCGCGGAAATATAATATATCTTCTTCTCTCCTTCAATCGGCTCGGAAACTGCCATTAACCGCTTGGATAAAAGAAGAAGACTGTAGTACAATTCCTCATTACTGCACTCGGCAACGCTCTTTCCGCAGGCACATTTTGCCTGTTCTTCCAATTCCTTCTCCAAGTTCATCACAAGTACGTCCCTTTTTAGATTACTTGCCTGTGTCATAAAAATACCTCCTTAAAATAAAGTTAATATCACGCATCGCTTCCTAAAAGCGTCTCGTCCTTTGCATTTATATAATAAGCAAAACCAAAAGTTCTTATACCCGCATTACATGCAAGCGAGACAGAACTCCTGCGCATATACACCTTTTCAAACGGAATACATTTAAGCGTTTCACGGCGTATCTGCTCCTGCTCATCCACGCTGCAGCATACATGTGAGATATAAATAACATCTGTATTTATTCGTTTTTTATACAAAAGATGCCAGCGTATAAACCGTCTCCACGCGTTGTCAAGCCTTCCCGCCCTTATTCCTGACATAACCATGCCGCTCTGGCTCATTTTAAAAGCAGGATGAAAACTGAACAGCTCACACACTTTTGCCACTGCCTTATTAGCGAAGCCATGCTGCGCAAAAATCATGGCAGACGGCATAATATAGCGCGATTCCACACGTTTTTTCATACTTTCCACATTAGCGCAGATTTTCTCTGCTGAAAAGCCTTCCATGGCAAGTTTAGCCGCATACAAAACTATCAACGCCTGACCGCATGATATTTGACCGGAATCAATCACATGCACATGGTCGAAACACTTTGAGGCTGCCAATGAGGTTTCATAGCTTTTACCCATGTTTTTCGCCATAGATATATGAATAACACGCTCCCCATGCGTCAGAGCCTCTGCGAAAAACTCCTCATATTCTTCAACTGTCGCAACATTTGCCTCCGCCTTACTTGCCGAATCAGTCATATACTGGTTAAGGTTATCGGACGATATCTCCAATACATCGACAAAACGCCCGTTATCTGTCTGAATATACAGATACATCATTCCTATGTCATACTTTTCCAAAAGCTGCTCGGATAAATCGCTGACGCAGTCAGTAGTAATATATACCTTTCTAAGCTTATGGTGATTAGTCTTTTGCACATTTTCTTCATCCTGAACATCCTGCTGTACATCACGGTATTCAACTATATCGTTAGGAATAAATTTAAGGACCGCCTTCTCAAGCGCCATTCCCTGAATAGGCTTTTCAAGATATCCGTCAAAGCCTTCGTCCAAAAGCCTTTGCTCCGCCTCTGCGGCAGAATTGGCTGACAAAGCGATAACCGCGCTGTCACGGCATAGGCCGTTTTCCTGTTTTCTCAATAATTTTAATGTCTCGCTACCGTCCATTTCGGGCATCAAATAATCCATCAAAATTACATGATAATACCTTCTTCTTGTTTTTTCAAGACATTCTGTACCGCTCTTCGCCACATCGACCTTCACCTTTGTCGCCGATAGCAGTTTGCTTTCTACCATTGAATTCATCGGGTTATCATCGACAATCAGCACCCTCGCCTCGGGAGCGGTAAAGCTCTGCCTGTATCTGTCAGCGTTTCCCTTGCCAAGTGAAAGGAACTTCACGCTGCCTATAGGCGCCGCATCAACTATATCCTGCGAAAGCACCACGGTAAACGTAGAACCTTTAGTATAAATGCTGTCCACGGTAATCTCGCCGCCCATTAAATCAACAAGTTGTTTCGTAATGGCAAGCCCAAGGCCGCTGCCTTCCACCTTCCGGTTCTTATTCACATCCACTCTGCGGAATACGTCGAAAATATGCTCCAGATTTTCTTTTCTGATGCCGATTCCGGTATCTGCTACGGATATCCTTAAGCTTATGGTTTCGCCCTTTACCGATTCCTCACGCACGGAAAGCGTCACCGAACCTGTTTCGGTATATTTCGCGGCATTGGTCAGAATATTCAGAATCACCTGGCTTACCCTCTTCATGTCTCCGTACATTACAGAGGGAAGGCTTTCGTCAATATCCACGATAAAATCCAGTTTCTTTTCCTTAAGGCGCACTTGAATCATATCAATCAGGCTGCCGAATAAATCAACGGTATTATACTGCTGCGGATTAATCTCCATTTTCTTCATTTCCACCTGAGAAAGGTCCAGTACGTCATTCACCAGATTTAACAACATTCTGCTTGCGCTCTGGATATTCCGCGCATACTCTCTGGTTTCGTCCTCGCTACTTTCACGCAGAATCATCTCGTTTAACCCGATTATCGTATTGATGGGAGTGCGGATTTCGTGGCTCATGCTCGCAAAAAAGCTGTTTTTCTCCTTACTTGCTTTTTCAAGCTCTTCCTGCTGCTCGCGCGCGATATTTCTCTCGATTTCAAACAGCTTCATCTGCATCTTAAGTATAGCGCCTCCGGCAAGCCCTACCACAAATACCGAAAAAATAGAATCCATATATGCTGCGGCTTTTGACGCCATAGGCTCGATAAGTTCAGGGTAATAATAACCGCATGAATATGTCGCCACGTCCACCACTATCGATAATATAAGAAAGAACATCAGCTTTTTGCCCGAAAACATAAGGAAGACATAGAATATCCCCAGTGCAAACCAGAGCGTGGCTCCGCCTTCAAGACCGCCGCTTAAGAAAAACATCGTCGGAAATACCATCAAAATAACAAGGAAGCCCACAATAATAGCGGCAATGTCAATCCTGCGGTACTTAAAGGTAATCAGAATCTCTCCCACCATAACCGCAAGCAGTATAATGAGCGGCACGATTATGATGTTCACATCCATCAGCAGAATACACTCCAATATCCCCAGCACGGCAAGCCCGCTGCCAATCAGGATAATCATTCTGAAAATGCGCTCCCTGATTTCATAATCCCTTCTATATATTATCTCTGTTAATTTTTTATACAGATTCTTCATAAATTCCCCTTTACTTCCCGTTTCTCAGACTGTCTCTGATGTTAGCCACTGTTTCCAACGCCGACATATAGTCAGACATTTCCACTTTTTTCTTTACAGGTTCAAGTCTCTGCGTAAGTCCTTCCCCATGGTATTGGTATTTCTGCATTTCTGACAGCAGTGTCAGCATCTTTTCACCATCCAGTGCATACACTGCGTCTTCAAACTCCGTTAAAAGTGTGTCGAACTTTTCTTCTGCAAGTTCTTCTGTGGGAGCGTTTGAGCCTGAGTTTTCTTCGATTGCTTTATTATCTGGCTTTTCCTCTTCAAACTCCTCCACTGGCTCGCTTAAGCTTTCCGTGGCAAGAAACTGCTCTACTTCTTTTATCACACGGCGGTATTCTATCAGCAGACCGTCGTGGTTAGCCTTGATAAAGCCGATATCGTCGCGCTTTCCGGCATGTTCTAAATCCTTTGCCTTAGCGGAAAGAACATCGGCGCCGATATTTTTCATGCCGCTTTTTATCGCATGCACCCTGATGGTATAATCTTTCCAGTTTCCGTCGGCAAAAAGCGTATTAAGCTGTTCTATCTCTTCCTCCGCGCCCTCGCAGCACACGTTTAAAACATTCAGATACAACTCTTTTCCGCCGCAATACAGCAATCCCTTCTCTACGTTCAAATCTCCAACTGCAAACTCTTCGCTGTTCTTTTCCGAAACCTCTTCCTTAGTCTGGTATATCAGTTTCTTCTCCGGCAGATTGCGTTTCAGCACCCTTTCCAATACGGAAGTCTCAATCGGCTTCTCCACAAAATCATTGAATCCCGCCTCCAGAAACATCTCACGGTTTCCCGGCGCGGCGTTTGCCGTCAGCACGACAATCGGCACTCTTTGGTAATAATGTCCTACTTTCTCGCGGATACGGTGCAGAGCCTCTATGCCGTCCATCACAGGCATCATATGATCCATGAACACAAGGTCGTATGTCATGTCCTCAATCATATCCAACGCTTCCATTCCGCTCGTCGCATATGTAACCTTAATTCCATACTCCTTAAGCAGACCTTCCGCCACGCGGATATTTAGCATATTATCGTCCACTATCAGGACATGCGCTTCCGGCGCGATAAACCTGCCCTGACGCACCCACTGCTTGCCGCCTTCAGCCCCTGCGCTCCCATTCAGCACTGAAACCACAGGCAGTATGTAGAAAGGCTTGTAGAGTTTGATGATATTAGGATTGGTTATATATTTTTCCCTGGGACGATCGATTACAATTATCACTTTGCCATGCTTTGAGATTTCATCAAAGTACGGCTCGTCCTCCTGATATTCTTCTAAGCTTATAAAAATATGCGTAAACGGCTCAAGGCTTTCCCTGCGCTTAAGCTCTGCTAAATTACGGCACGCATGGCACCTGACTTGAAGGCGTTTCACCATATTGACAATAAGCGTGGTATATTCGTCCCTTATAGACATCATGTCAAACTGCTCCATATCGAAATATGTAGCTATATTCAAATCTTCCCTGTGTTCTACCTGTACAATCGGCTTATCATCAAGCACTTTCTGCGGCACTACGAAGGAAAAATTGCTTCCCCTGTCTGGACGGCTCTTAACGGTAATGGTCCCGCCCATGTGGTGAATAAGTTCTTTTGAAATCGCCAATCCTAAACCTACGCCACCGCTTTGCCTGTTCCTCCTTGTATCCACTTGTGTAAAGCTTTCAAACAGTTTCTCAAGGTTCGCCGCCTCTATGCCAATTCCGGTATCTTTAACCGATACACAGAGATTCACACCATAATTTTCTTTTCTGACGCTGACTGTAATGATAACGCCGCCCTCGCTGGTAAATTTGATGGCGTTATCCACCAGATTCATGATTACCCTTCGTATCTTCTTCTCGTCGCCATACAAGACGCTGGGAATATCCGCAGCGCAGTCCACGATTAATTCAATCTGTTTCTCGCCCCTGCGCGCCATCGCCATATTTATAATGTCGTTAATTGTGGAAGTGATATTATAAGCTTCTTCCTCAAGATTCATTTTTCCCTGCTGCAGTTGGGAAAAGTCAAGAATATCGCTGACCAGCGACATAAGATTGTGTCCCGCATCCCTGATGTCAAAAAGCTCCTCGCGTACTTTCTCCGTATCCTGCTCTCTCAGAGCCATATCGCTCATTCCGCAGATGGTATTGACAGGCGTCCGTATCTCATGGCTTATATTCGCCAGAAAGTCGTTTTTGCTCTGTTCTGCGTCCATAAGCGCCTCGACAACCTGATACATCTGCCTGCTTGCCTCATTACGGTTCTTAAGCCAGACATACAGCACAATCTCCATACAGAAAATATTTCCAAGCTGATTCCACACATGCGCAATCGTCTCGGACGGCAGCTTGCTTAAGTTATCCGTAATGACGGCATGATAGAAAAGCACAAAAAACAGTGAACCTAACGTAATCCAGAGAAATTCCGGTTTCCCATATAACGCCACTAAAAGCAGCATAATCATGAACATAGGAAAAATTGCAGATACATCATCAACCGCCACGGCGTAAATAATAAGCATCGCCTGTATCATTATACAGGTAATCGCCGCCCTGACATTGATATTCCTGTATTTGCTTATCAATACGGAAAGAGTGACAAAATAAGCCGTCAAAAAGAACCCTATCAGCCATGCCTTCCCTTCCATGCCTGCGGCGGAAAAGCACAGCCTGACAGTATATACTCCATATATGGTATTGATGAATATCTCCATATTCCGTTGAGTTTTCTTATTTTTATTGAGAAATTCCACAGCGTTCTCCCCCTAATGCAACTGCCTGTATATCTTTCTTAGGATTTTAAAAATATCTGCATTGAACTTCTTGTCCACATCCGCCTCCATCATGGATAAGGCTTCCTCAATATGATACGGATCTCTGTATACGCGGTTCTCTGTCATCGCGCAGTAAGCGCTCACCACGGAAATAATCTGTGCGGACAAGGGAATTTCCTTACCTTTTAAACCGCACGGATAGCCGCTGCCATCCCAATTTTCATGATGATAATGCGCAATATCTATCGACATCTGCAAGAAATCATTATAATCCCCGGTATCCCGTATATCTTCCAGAATCCTTGCCCCGATAGTGGTGTGCGTCCTTATTACTTCCAGTTCTTCAGTGGAAAGCGGCTCTTTTTTCTGCAAAAGGTCAGTAGGTATCGCCACGTTGCCTAGGTCGCATATAGGCGCCGCCAGTTCTATCGTATCTATGTATGAATCAGATATCTGGCTTCCATACTCTTCAGATAACTGCATCGCTTCCGCCAATACCCGGCAGTTATAGCTCAGCCTTTCCATATGGTCTTTATCATAACATGCGTTTTCTCTCGCCACGCGGATAAGCGCATATAGCACATTCTTCTTCTCCATCTCAAGCTGGTGGAGCTGCTCTTCCACCGAAACCTGAAGCCGCCTGTTCATTTCCATCATTTCAGTGCTTGTTTCATAAAGTTTCAAATGCAGCTTAAGCCTTGCCTTTACCACCTGCGGTATAAACGGTTTGGTAATATAATCTCCGCCCCCAAGGTCAAGACCTTTCACAACGTCTGACGGATCGTCAAAGGCGGAGATGAATATTATCTGAATATCCCTGGTTGCCGGATTTTCTTTCAATATCTTACAGAACTCATATCCGTCCATTTCCGGCATCGCTATGTCCAGAATAATCAACTGCGGACTAAGCTTGTTGACGATTTTAAGCGCCTGTACGCCGTTCTCCGCCAATATCGGCTGGTATCCCATCTCCTGAATTATATCCCTTAATACAAATCTGTTTGATGCGACATCATCTACAATAAGAATCTTTATCTTTTCGTCTATACTAACACCTTCTTCCAAAAAAGGCTGAACCTTGACTGATTCAGCCTTTTTCTTAATTTTATTTAGTCAAATGCCTTAAACAAGCCTCTTTGCCTACTACACATTATTCTTGCGCAGATTAAGCCTTGCGTACCAAATGGCGAGGCAGCCCGTTTACAAATAACGGCTGTAATTCACCCATAATAAGCGGTCTTGCATACTTCTCATAACCGTCGTTAAGGTTCTTGCCGTCCGCTGTTATCCACTCATCGGGAACTTTTCTTTCAACATTGGCAATCGCATGAATATCATATGCGCTTGTCCCGCACTGGTAAGGAGCGTCGCCGTTTCTGTCAAGAGTAATCATCATGCCCGTCTTGCCTTCTTCAGCTGCATTTACAGCATCAAAACCAACCTGGAACGCTTCGTTGATATCGGTTAAGGAAGCCAGATGCGTAGCTGCACGCTGCAAGGTCGAAAATTCAATAGCGCGAGTCTTAAGGCCTGTCTCTGCCGCAATCTTATTGGCAAGCATAGCCGCTGTACCTGACATCTGCTTGTGTCCGAAGGCGTCAACCGCTACTTCTTTACCAAGCTCGCATACATAACGTCCGTCCGCAATATGCACGCCTTCTGATACGGCGATAACTACGGAAGACTTCTCGTTGGCAAGCTTCTTAACATCTTCCATGAACTTGTCCATGTCGAATACTTTCTCGGGTAAATAAATAGCGTCAGGACCGCTGCAGTCATCGCCCTTAGAAAGCGCTGCCGCTGCAGTAAGCCAGCCTGCGTTACGTCCCATAATCTCTACGATGCAGATGGTAGGCTTCTGTGCGCCAAAAGACTCGTTGTCGCGGATAATCTCTTTCATGCTGGTCGCAATATACTTAGCAGCAGAACCATACCCGGGGCAGTGGTCGGTAATCGGAAGATCGTTATCAATCGTCTTGGGAACTCCCATGAACCTCTGCGGTTTGTTATGAGCCGCCGCATAATCGGATAACATCTTCACCGTATCCATAGAGTCGTTGCCGCCCGCATAGAACAGGCACTCGATATCGTGTTTCTCCATAATCTCAAAAATTTTCTCATATACGTCCTCATGCCCTTCAATCTTAGGCATTTTGAAACGGCATGAACCCAAGAACGCCGAAGGAGTCCTTTTCAGTAATTCGATTCCCGTCTCGTCGTCAAGGTATTCTCCAAGGTCAATCATCTTGTCCTGCAAAAATCCCTCAATACCGTGAACCATACCATAAATCTTTTTTACTCCCAGTTTCTTAGCTGCGGCATATACGCCCGCTACGGAAGAATTAATAACGGCAGTAGGACCGCCGGACTGACCAACAACAATATTTCCCTTCATTGCAAAAATCTCCTTTAATATCTTAATTTTTAATTTCTCATGAAATTATACCAAAAAAATCCATATGTGGCAAGCGCGAAAAGGGGAACTATGCCAAACATATTATTCTTGCATATTTATTTTCCGAATCTTCAACAATCTTGATTTTTCCTGTTTGAATAAGGTAATCTATCCTTTTTGCATACCACCAGTCTCCTACTCCAAGAGGGCTATTGCCAAGTATATCGCCAATCAGCCTTGCTTCTTTTATCGGCTTTGGGGAAATTCTTTTCCAGATTAGGAAATCATAAAAGTCCTGCGCCACTCCGATAAGCTTTCCATTGACAAACGCGCGCAACGGGCTGTTATCCTCCTGCAAACTGCTCCATAACATAGCATACATTCTGATTTCTTCCTCTGATAATTTATTTTCACAATTTAAAAATCCGGCAAATTCTTCTGCGGCAACCTCGCCCCAGTTTTTACATGAAACAATGACATTATCGGGGCGAACTCTGTATTCGGGCAGTTTTACAACGCTTATTTCATTCTGATGTCCTTGAAGGCTTACGCATAAATGATAAAATCCACATCTTGAATATGGCGCGTCGCTATACCATATCCTAATCTTCTCCCCATCTGCTAAGTATTCTTTCAGTCGTTCCATTTCAGCGCAATAATGTCCACACAACTGCATCAGCTCCGTATCCATCGTATCATCTTTTGTCCCTCGTTCTTGCGCATACATGGAATAAATCAGGTTCCTGCGGTACTCACTATTTACATCTTCCCTTATATCACCAATATCTAATAAAAAGCCAAGACAAATCACCTCGTCAGGCGTTCCTTCAATCCAGCCGCAGTTTTCCCTTTCCGGCGGTTTCTTTTTTCCGACTGTCCATATAGCTGTAGGACCATCAACTTTACTTATGATAACGGTGCTTTTGGCTGCCTTCATTGCGCCTGCTTCACTTTCTCCGAATAATACTTCTATCATACTTAATCCCTATACTCCTTTTTACCCTATCCCTGCAGCAGATATACAAAATATGCGCCGTAGCATACCAACATAATAATACCGCCGCTGCGACTAAGCTTCTGTTTACGCAGTACGCACAGCCAGAGCAGAACGGCTGCCGCTATGCAGGCAATGCTGTCGATGAGGAAAGCGTTAGAATAAACAACAGGTGTTATTGTTGCAGTAATTCCTACTACAAAAAGAATGTTGAACAGGTTGCTTCCTACGATATTTCCAACCGCAATATCCGCCTTGCCCTTGATTGCCGCCGTAGCGGAGGTGACAAGCTCAGGAAGCGAAGTTCCGAATGCTACAATCGTAAGTCCGATAAGCCGCTCGCTCATACCGAATATCCTTGCAAGTTCAGTCGCCGCATCAACCGTAACGTCGCTGCCTATTACAATCATAACGCCGCCGATAAGAATCATTAAAAGAGTCTTTAATATACTGCTCTTTTTATCGTCTTCCTTTTTCTCTTCGACCGCTGCCTCTGCCTGCCCTTTCTTCGTCATGCGCAACAGATAAAGCATGTACAGCGCCATGCCGATTAACAGGATAAGACCTTCAAGCCTGCCTACCGTTCCATCAAAAAGCCCTAATGCCGGTAAAAGCAGCGATGCTGCAATTACAATGGGGATTTCATATTTAACAGTCGATTTCTGCACAAGCAGCGGCGAAATTGCCGCGGTAATGCCTAGGATTAAAAGCACGTTCATTATATTGCTGCCAAGTACATTGCCTATCGTAATCTCCGCGCTGCCTTTCAGGGCTGCAGAAGTGCTGACCGCTGCTTCCGGCAGGCTTGTACCCATCGCTACTATCGTAAGCCCGATAACAAGCTGCGGTATTCCGAACCTCTCGGCAAGACTGCTCGCGCCCTCCACAAACCAATCGGCTCCCTTTACCAGCATAACGAAGCCCACTACTAATAATAACAGTTGTAATGCTATGTTCATTTTTCTTCTCCCTTCCTACTTTGGTAAACTTATATAAAAAATAAAGACCTTCGGCACTTTCGTGCTAAAAGTCTCGTACTTTCTTGTATTTCCTTGCATTAAATCAAGATTTAACATTTAATCATGTCTAAATATTGACTCTGGAAAATCGAAAGATGCGCAAACACGGTCTTCACCGGGGCATGTTGCTTACGCATAAATAACTACTCCCTCTTAACTTGTCATTAGAGTATCATATGTGGCTGGCAGTGTCAATAACTTTTTAGGCAGACATATATATATTGAATGCGACATGAACTCATATGTTTCCACTTGTGGCATGCTCTCGCTCCGTGTAAAATCGCAACGGTACTAAGCTCAAAAGCCAAAAATCAGCTTTTTCGCTAAGTACCGGCGTTTTACAAGGACCACAAGTAGAAACATATGAGTCCATGTCGCCCAAATACTATAATTAGCAGCCAAATAAGTAGATGATTAAATAATGTGTTTGTGATACAATTAATATATTATTACAAAATATACTAAATCAGGGGAGTTACATAAACAACGGCATGAACGAAAACAGCAAAGCATTATCCAGGGAAGAACGCATGGCATCGTCTTCAATCATAAGCCTGATTGGCAGCATGGCGGTTCCTTCCATACTGGCGCAGCTTATTAATATTCTATACAGCATTATAGACCGCATTTACATTGGGCATATGAAAGACGTAGGCGCGGCGGCGCTGACCGGCGTAGGCGTAACTTTCTGCATTACCGTGTTTATTTCCGCTTTTTCCGCCTTTATAAGCAACGGCGCGGCTCCGCTTGCCGCTATCTGGCTGGGAAAAAAGGACAAGGACCATGCGGAGAAAATCCTCGGCAACAGCGTTACCTTCCTTATTATATGTACGGTTATCCTTATGGCAGTCTTTTATAAATTCCAAAGACCGATGCTCTATATGTTCGGCGCAAGCGACTCTACCATCGAATATGCCGTTTCTTATATCTCGATTTACTTAATCGGCACGATTTTTGTAGAACTCTCACTTGGGCTTAATGCCTTTATCATCTGCCAGAGCCAGTCCAAAATCGCCATGTTTTCCGTGTTGATTGGCGCGATTGCCAATATCATACTGGATCCTATATTTATTTTTGCCTTCGGGCTTGGAGTCAGGGGTGCTGCAATAGCAACTGTTATTTCTCAGGTGCTCAGCGCAATATGGGTAGTGAGCTTTTTGATTGGTCCTAAGACTTCCATAAAAATTAAAAAAAGCTGCATGAAACTTGAAAAAGGCATCCTTTTCAGCATCTTTTCGCTCGGCATCTCGCCTTTTATCATGCGTGCCACAGAAAGCTTCATAAGCATTGTGCTTAACCACGGACTGCAAACCTACGGCGGCGATTTATATGTCGGCTCGCTTACGATAATGCAGAGCGTTATGCAGATATTCTCTGCGCCAATCGGCGGTTTCACACAGGGTATGGCGCCGATTATAAGTTACAACTATGGAGCCGGCAATTTTGACAGGGTGAAAAAAGTATACCGCTGCATGATAGGCATTTGTTTTATTTTCATGGCGATTTCAACTGTCTCCACTATTGTTGTTCCTGAATGGTATGCGTCGTTTTTTACCGACGATGCACAGTTAATCACGCTTGTAGGTGAGATTATGCCTGTATTTATGTTCGGTATGCTGATTTTCGGACTGCAGAACGGAATCCAGCCGACATTCCTTGCCTTAGGTCAGGCTAAGATTTCACTCTTTATTGCGGTTTTCCGCAAGATTATCCTTTTGATACCGCTCGCTATCATCTTTCCGCACTTTTTCGGCGTTATGGGCGTATATTATTCAGAACCGGTTTCAGATATCCTGTCAGCCACCACGGCTACGATACTATTTGTCTGCAATATTAAAAAGATGCTGTCAAAAGAAGCATTGGAAAAGATACATTAAAACGCAAGTGAAGATACATTATAATATGTATAAAAATTAAGAGTTTGAGAAATTTATTGTATAATAAGCTTCTCAAGCTCTTCTTTGCTTCCGTTGAAAACATTCATATCGATATATTCTTCGTCGCCGTTATATCCATCCAGCTGCTCAGTATCCGTGTACTGCCACAGCGTCCATCTGTTTCCCATATCTACAAACGGCGGATAATACACATTGCGTATCCACAGAGGGTAGTCCTCGAACTCTTCTTTTATATACCTTTTGTATACTTTATAAGTCGTGTATATTATCGGCTTTGTTCCATATTCCTCTTCCAGGATAAGCAGCATTTTCCTGATATGTTCCACGGTCTGCTCCTTATCGGGCGGATTTTCATTTTTATCACCATAATACTCAATATCAATTACAGGCGTTATTTTGCCTTTTAAATCTCCTACCGTATTTATAAACAACTCCGCCTGCGTCTTGGCATCACTATCGAAACTGAAAAAATGATATGCGCCAATCATTATATTCGTCTTCGACGCTTCCTGCCAGTTATCGCTGAAACATTCGTCCACATGGCTGCTGCCCTCAGTCGCCTTTATAAATGCAAAATTCACACCCTGACTTTCAATTTTCTCCCAGTCAATGTCACCCTGATAGTGGGATACATCAATACCGCGCACGGGATATGACTTTACAATCAGTTTGTTTATATTAATATTCCTTGTCAGCACAAGCGTTATCACTATGGCGGCGCATATAACCAGCCCCGTGCAGATCCCGACAAGAATTTTTATATGAGTTTTATTCATTAAATTTTCCTGTTTTCTATTATTCAGCAGCTTATAAACTGCCGGTTAAACTGCTGCATTATTTTGCCTATTGTTTTGATTTTATCACAACACAGCCTTTTTTTCTACCGTCTTTTCCTTATATCCTTCACTATATTTCACTTTTTTCCTTTTGCTATTGCTTTTTTTCGCCATTTTATCTATCATCTAATAGAGGTTTAAGATAATAAACCCATACATAATTCAGAATGAACAGGGGTGTAAATTTATGTGGACAGCCAATAACTGGAAAGATTATGAAGTGATAGATACCTCTTCTGGAGAAAAACTGGAACGCTGGGGAAACTATATGCTGGTGAGGCCTGATCCGCAGGTCATATGGAATACGCCTAAGGAACACCCCGGCTGGAAAAGCAGGAACGGACATTATCATAGGAGTGCAAAGGGCGGCGGTGAATGGGAATTTTTCAACCTTCCCGATGAATGGAGCATCAAGTATAATGATTTGACCTTTAACCTAAAGCCGTTCAGTTTCAAGCATACCGGGCTTTTTCCTGAACAGGCGGCAAACTGGGATTGGTTTTCTTCTATAATAAAGAACGCTGTAAGACCGGTTAAAGTGCTGAATCTGTTTGCTTATACCGGCGGCGCCACTCTCACAGCGGCAAAATCAGGAGCAAGCGTAACGCATGTGGACGCTTCAAAAGGCATGGTAACATGGGCAAAGGAAAACGCTGCCGTTTCAGGACTTGCCAATGCTCCAATCCGCTGGCTTGTCGATGACTGCGTGAAGTTCGTGGAACGCGAAATCAGGCGCGGCAATGTTTATGATGCAATAATAATGGATCCCCCGTCATATGGCAGAGGACCAAAAGGCGAAATATGGAAAATAGAAGAGAGCATCTTCCCTTTCCTCGAATTGACTTCCAAGGTTTTATCGGAAAACGCTCTCTTTTTCCTTATTAATTCATATACTACCGGATTGCAGCCCGCGGTACTGTCATATATGCTTGAAACAGTAATAGTCCCCAAATTCGGCGGACAAGTGCAGGCTTCTGAAATAGGTCTGCCCGTCAGCTTAAGTGGATTAATTCTTCCCTGCGGCGCCTCAGGACGGTGGCAGCGTTAGCATGCCTGTTCTAAATCCCTTAATAATAACGATATACATCGCCAAATGCACTAATAATACTTCCACCAATAAAAATCGAAAAAATGATAGAAATAACAATAGATACTCCTGCAAATATTAATGCTGCTTTAAAGTAATTAGATTTACTCTTCTTAGTATTTGAACCGAACGCCCATACAAATATCATGACAATGTTGACACACGGAACCATCATTATAAGATAGGTTATTATCCACTCACCCAGCGTCACAGGCTCTTCCAAATCTGTCTGCTGGTAAGGCTGTTGATAGGGCTGCTGCTGATAACCGCCGTTGTTATATGGGTTCGGCTGATAGTTATTTGCTCCTGTGTACGTGTTCTGCTGGTAGCTATTTGCGTTTGTGTACTCATTCTGCTGGTAGTTATTCGCACCTGTGTACGTGTTCTGCTGGTAGCTATTTGCACTTGTGTATGTGCTCTGATTCTGGTCGTAATCCCCGCCCTGCGTAGAAGAACTCTGATAATAACCGTTCTGGTTATTGTCAGGAGTAGGATTATCGCTCTGTTGGTTCTGGTTCTGATACATGTTGTTACTGTCCATTTTTTCCTCCCTCATGTGTTTATGGATTCACATCGTTTGTTTTATGCGCCGTATCTAGTAGACTCGCAAGCACGCGCTAACGCGCTCATTGTCCGATTTCATCGGACGCTTGCTCGTTAATGGCGCGGGAAAAACAAATGACGCTTTGCGTCGCTTGTTTTTCCTCTGCGCTCATTATATCATAATACCCCTAAATCGTACAGTATTTGTTTATAATATGGAAAAATTCTCTCGAAGACGTTGCCCGTGCTATAGACATAGGGGACTCTGGAAGGGAAAAATTTATACATTCTCCACATGTACAAGACAAGCAGACAAACCACGGCAATCCCGATAAGCGGCATCAGCCATTTTGCTTTTCTCCCCAATATATACCTGTTAAAACAGAAATATATAAAAATACAGACAATCGGTATCCCCATCGGATTTATCTGTATGGACTGCCACACTCTGCCTGTCGCCAGATAAAAAAACGACCTGGTCAGCCCGCAGCCCGGGCAGGGAAATCCTGTCATTATTACCATCGGACAAAAGGCATGAAAAATCAGATTAACCAGAACTGTATACACAGCCAGAATTATAACTGCCGGACCATAGTCCTTAATATCACATGTAACACGTGTTATTGTTTCTTTAATCCTAATCATTTATTCTTTATCCATTCTTTATTCCATATATCTATTACGATACATTACTATTCTCCGGGCTTTCCTGTCAGCTTGTAAATTTAAACGGCGTCAAAAGCATTTTACCGTTATATCATGCTGCCATTATATGAAGCATCAACAGCTTTATTCCATACAGCATCAGCAGATGAAGCGGATAAAACAGGTAGTAACATGCCTTAGGAAGCTGCTTCCCTTTCTGTCCGTTATAAAAATAAATCGGGACAAAAGCAAACAGACCGTACATTTCACTCATACCCGATTCCATAAATACGGCAAGCGGCAGCCCCCAACCCCAATATCTCACTACATAAAGCAGCACTATTCCTACATATATGGTAACAGAACCAACTAAGAATTGGCAAGCAAAGGATTCCCTGAATATGTAGAATACGACTATAAGCATAACTCCCATAAACATATAGTCGGTTTTAAGAAACGCTGCCGCCACACAACATAACGCCACACCCAAAAACTGTATTATCAAATGTCCGTGCAGCTTATCTATTATGCAAAGCGCCAGTACCCCTAAGAACAGCGTAAAGTAGACGTTCTGGTTATCCATTGCGAAAAATTTCCCTTCTTCAATCGCCAAATCGAAGGGGATTTCCGAAATAATTGCAAAAATTCCCAGCCGCAGAAGATATTTCGCACGGCTGCGCGTATGACAAAAGCCTTCCGCCGCCATAAATGCAAACAGCACGAACGCCACCCTGCCTATAGCCCTTCCGGTATCGTATATAACGTCTAAACTTTCCGTATTAAATCCCTGACTCCGCTGCATGCTTACATAATATGAAAACACTACCGCAAAAAAATGGTCGATAAACATGGAAATATATGCTATATGCTTTAAGAAAGCGGCGCTTAATTTATTTCTCAATTTCCAACATTCCTTTTATTTATCATAATTACTTTATAGTTAAAATCATTTAAACACCAAATCCCACAATATCTCTGATATGAACGGACGCACCAAAAAAATAATAATAAATACGGTTATGAAAACAATTGGAAATTCCAGTTTATTTTCTTCAGTTCTCTCCTGCGCTGTAAGCTCAGCTTCCGCTCTTTTTCGGTTAAAATGCAAAAATATAATCCAGATATAATATCCTAACACTGCTCCTAAAGTGTTAAAAATCAAGTCATCTATGTCAGTACATCTAAATGTAAATATCTGCAATGTTTCGATTAGTAATGACAGCCCAAATCCCAGCAAAGCCACATTTTTCAAGGAACGGCGTTCCTTCCACAGGGCGGGCACTAAAAAGCCGAACGGAATAAACAGCAGTATATTCAATAAAGTATTCACAATATATGCCGGCGGATCATTTACTATATCAATAATAGGTATCAGATTAAAAGTTAAATCTACCCGTATACTAGTAATGGACGGAATCCCTACCACTACGAAAACCGCCGATAGATAAAATCCAAAGACAATCAGCAATATCTCTCTGCCGATGCTTATCGGATAAAATAACGTATGTTGTGCAATTAACAAAACCGGTATCAGTATAATGGCTGTGGGAATTGTATCTATGGCAGCCATCAAAACCCTGTATAATATCTGTGACATTTCATTTCCTCCGTTAGTCAATATCATATATCCTTAGATAACCGCTAAATTATCATTTGCCGTCATGAATTTAGCAATTTCCTATTCTACATATTATAACGGAGAAAAATTAAGATTATTGTCAATTTTTATTAAATTTTGTTTAAAATATATATTTATATCGCATGTTATTTAATTTTTTCAAGGAATATGTCATTTACAGGCGTTGGTATGCCGTGCTTTTTACCCAATTCACAGATGGTTCCGGCAAACAGCGTTACCTCCGTCTTTCTGCCCGCTTTACTGTCCTGACGCATCGATGGCTCACCGTCGGGATTCAAGGTATCTATAATGGCAACCCAGTCATCCAGATCTTTTTCCGACAGCTTTACGCCCTCTGCATTTGCCACAAGGATTGTCTCGCGCATCGCTGCTTTCATCATTTCGCGCTCTTTCCCTTCCTGCTGCACGCTTCTGTAAGTCCCTTCACACAGCGATACGGTCTGATTCACGCCAACATTGCACAAAAGTTTGCCCCACATGGCATGCCGCATATCGGCAGGACATGAATAGGCAAAGCCTGTTTCTTCAAAAAAGTCTATAACGGCTCTAAGACACTCTTTTCTCCCGTTATTAAGAATACCTAACGCCAGCTCTCCCTTATTGGTACAAGTCGCAGTATTACCCGCTTTCTGTGCATCCATCTTCTGTGCGATGCAATGCACCACCTTTTCGCCACCAAATCTCGCGCTTAAGTCGTCCTCACTGCGGATTCCGTTCAAAGCGGAAATCAAAACAGTATCTTCCCCTACCAGATGTGCGACTTCTTCCATAGCGGCATTTAAAGCCCCATATTTTACCGTAAATAATATGAGCTGCGATGCACGGCTTTCTTTAGCCGCGTCACAATAATTAAAGTCGCAGGCTGCGCAATTGAAAGTAAAGCCTTCCTTTCTATATCTCTCAATCCTGTCATAGTCGGCAAGCACACGCACACGTTCCTTTCCCAGCTTCTTAGTAAAGAAATCCGCATACATCACGCCAAGCGCACCCAAACCTACGATATCGATACTGTCAATCTTCATATTAATCCCCCATTCCTACTTAGGAAATATCCCTGTATAAAGCTGCGGCACTATCACACTGACAAAAATCATTATAAAGCATAAAAGCCACAATGCGCCTGCCATAACTTCTACAATCCATCTCTTTTTACTTAAAATACCGCCAAGCTGGTTATAACCTTCCGCTGCATAAATCATAAGCGCCGGAAGCGCAGGCATAAAATAACGTCCCTGAGCCTGATAATCACTGGCATATGAATTGTATGCACTAAGAATTACAGGCGTTATGGTACATACTGCGCAGCAAATATACAGCAGCAGATTTTCTTTTTTCAATCTTTTTTTCAGGCAGCCATACATAAATCCAGCCGCGGCTGCAA
Source organism: Butyrivibrio sp. (assembly GCA_023664865.1). Taxonomy (GTDB): domain Bacteria; phylum Bacillota; class Clostridia; order Lachnospirales; family Lachnospiraceae; genus UBA3282. The sequence goes on from JAMPEU010000001.1 coordinate 245,455, forward strand.
GAATTATTATCCCATAGCACACATAATACTTAGCCGATACCCAAATGTCAAGTGCGCCGAAGCAGGCAAAAAAACTTTTCACACTATAACTTATCCACTCGGTTTCTGTAAGCATGTTCCAAAGTGTCTTGCCTTGGTTCGCCCATGTAGGACGGTTAGAGGGTTTAAGTTCATCTATGGCATGGAGTTCTCCGCAAATTTTCTGCGCATTAATTCCTAAGAAATCTCCATCATAGATTATCGCATTTCTAATAAAAAACCAGCCTGTCAGCGCAAGTACCGTAAGCACGATAATCAAACCATGTTTTATGGCATATTTCCGTTTATTTTCAATAGCGCCATCATGAGTATCATAGCCGATATTATCACCAACATTGCCCCTAGCGCCGTCATCGTGCATAACAGTTCCAAAATAGTACAATATACTGCACAATATCCATGCATAAGCATTATAATAGGTCAATGCGCATAAGCTGATGGCAAACCCGAGAAAAAGACAGCTTTTAATATCCCAGCGCCGCTCTTTTCCATAAAGCCAGCCAAGCAGAATGAGCATTGACGTAAAAACAGCAAAAACATCATTATTAAGATACGCCGCCAGAAATACAAGCTGCGGCAAAGTTCCGATAAACACGCCGTACAACAGGCGGCTCTCAAATTTAGGAAAGAGCTTTTTGCCAATAATAAACCCCAGCCCCACGCAGCCTGTCGTTGCCAGCACATTGACAAAACGCGACGCAATAATAAGCGCTGTCATGCTGTCGTTAAAAACTGAGACTATCGCCATTATGCCTGCTGCCAGCGCAGACGGCAGATAGGGCGTAAAAGCATAAGAAAAGCCCCAGAGTTCGTTAATAATTTCCTCATCATACCCTGCCGGAAGTCTGTGATGCTCGAATATATACCGCGCGACATCATATCGCATCACTTCATCGGGAGCCTTAATTATCGGCAGAAAGCACGATAAGCTGAAATATATTAAAAATACGGCAAGAAGCACAAACCATTGTACTGCGCACTGCCATTTTTTACTATCGTTCATTATGTTCCTCGCTTATATATGATTTCAATAATCAGAGTTCATGCTTACCGAACTCGTTATTTCCATTATACATCACATTTTCCAAAACATAAACAAATTCCAGTACAAGATATCCGTAATTGTAACCGCAATCATAACAAGTGTAATTATATTATATAATTTGCGTAATTTGCCGGACTGCATCTTACATAATGCGACTATTCCATATATGACCACAGCAACCATCACAATCATAAGCGGTATAAACGCAGCGTTCGCCCATGTATAAGATGCTGCCGACGCATAGCTTGACGCGCCGATAGCCATTATCATGACTAACAAAGCTGCCGCTATTTGCAATAACGCCGCCAATGTACTCCATCTGCCAAGCGGTATTGCCGTATCCTTTTTCTTGATTATGTAAACTACTTTTTTAATCAGTTTAATTATTATACTAATGGCAGAAAATATCAACGCTGCAATCCATAAGAAAAACGATGCGCTTTCTAATATAAACCGTCCAAGCGACACACGCACATAGTCTCCGTATGGGCAGCATACCTTATCGATACCGCCGCTTGTTCCTACCGCCCAAATACCGTACAAATCCGCCGCGTCCGTATATGAAAGGCTCAAAACCTTAAATGGTCCTTTCCTGCATGTCCTTGCAGAGGTGTATATGCCGTCTGGTTCACCCTGATTGCCGTCAAAATAATCCTTTGCAGAATACTCTCCGAAAATCAGCTCCATCATATCATAATTATAGACTTCTTCGTTGGCTTGATTAGTCATAACGACTACGCCTATATTATCCTGCAAATCAAGCAGCAGGTACGACGAACAGCCCGCAGTGTTTCCACCGTGCCCGACCGTCTGCACTCCATACGCCGGCATCCAGAAACCGTGGCAGTTGGACGGCACTCCGCTATCCCCCAGATATGCAGTAGGCGTAAAAAGAGTCTGCCATGTTTCACTTTTTTCAAAAAGCGGAGAATTTTCATCTAAGAGCGCTTTTCCGAATTTCTCGAAATCTTCCAGTGTTGACGTACACATACCCGCCGGATACAAAGATATGTAATAGAAACAGTCGGGAATCAAATCGCCGTCTATCGTATAACATTGTAGTTCGCTGCGCTTCCGCGCCACTAAGCTATTATCACTTAAGTCCGCCGAGAGCGCGCTATCTTCCATTCCAAGCGGTTCGAAAATATTCTGATGCACATAGTCGTCAAACTCAATCCCACTAATCCGCTCAACGATATATGCCGCCAGCGCCACTCCCCAATTAGAATAGGCGGTTACGGTTCCCGGTTCATAAATCTGCTCAGGCATATGCGCTTTAAGCGCATCTTCCAATGGAAGGAGCGCATCATGCTCCTTTAAAAATAAGTCTGCGTATACTTCCTGATATCCTGCATTGTGATTCATAAGATTTGTCATGGTTACGGGAGTATCATAGTTAAGATTTGTAAGAAACTCTTCCGGCAGATATTCCTTAATATCCGCATCTAAATCAATTTTTCCCTGTTCCCAAAGCTGCATTACACTTACCCAAGTCAATAACTTTGAAGTCGAACCCCATTCCATCACTGTGTCTTTATCAACTTTAAGTCCGGCTTCTTTATCCGCATATCCGAAATAATTAGTATATACGGTTTCATACCCACTAAATACGCTAACTTCCATTCCTGCGGTAGTATCTTCATGCTCCACTACATATTTCTCAATTTCCATTCCCAAATCGCTATACGCTATGCCTGACGGAAAACTCTCTTCCGCTGCATATACCCGTGTCATAGACAGATTTGGCATAGCCAGCCCCTGCATTAATACAATCGCTGCCGCCAATACAGATAACAGAGCTTTTCTTGCCATTTTCGCATATTTTACCTTCATGTAATTTCTCCTTTCAATGAAACGTCCAGTTTCATATTGCATATCTTTATATATATGAACGGTGTTTCATTGAAATAATCTTCAAAATATTCTTTAAAATGTTCTTAGCTTTCCTTTTCCTTCTTCCATTTCCCCTGAAAATAACGCAGCATATTAAACGTACCCGCGGCAAACCATGTAAGCGCAGTGGCAAGCCAGACTCCCCAGACGCCAATCATCGGAATCAGCGTAAGCGGCTTAGCGAAACAGATTCTTCCGAGCATTTCCACAATCCCGTTGGCAAAAGCAAACACGGCGTCGCCCGCTCCGTTCAAAAGCCCCCTCGTCACATAGATAGAGCCTAAGAATAAGTAAAACCAACTGGTAATTTTAAGCGCATGCGCGCCAAAAGCAATAACATCCTCTTCACTGACAAAAAGCTTCATGATAAACTCTCCGCCAAACTGAAACAGCGGTATCATTACCAGCGAAAATACCGCCATAATCGTTAAACCTTTACGGTATCCCTGACGAACCCTGTCAATCTTGCCCGCGCCGATATTCTGCCCCGTATATGTTGACATCGCCATGCCAAGCGAGTTATACGGCTGCTGCACTAACTGTTCGATTCTGCTGGTCGCCGTAAACGCCGCAACTACGACGGAGCCAAAAGTATTGACGACGCTCTGCAGCGCCACACATGAGATTGCAATCAGCGAAGTCTGAAACGCAAGCGGAACGCCCATTCTCGTACACTGCCAGATAATGTCCAAATCCGGCTTGCGCAGGTCTTTTTCAATTTTAAAAAACGGGTTTTTCCAAAATGCGAATAAAAGGCTGCCCATTCCTGAAAGGAACTGAGATATAATAGTCGCTATTCCTGCGCCGGCTATCCCCCACTTAAATGTTTTTACAAATAAAAGGTCAAGAAAAATATTTAAAATACTTGACATTATCAGAAAATAAAGCGGCGTCTTAGAATCCCCTACTGCACGCAGAATCGCGGAAATACAGTTATATAACGCCACGGCTAAGACTCCCGCGCACATAATGCGCATATACATCACAGCATCGTCTAAAATATTGTCCGGAGTATGTAAGAGCATAAGCACAGGACGCGAAAGCAAAACTCCCAGGCTGCCCATAATCGTACCGACCACAAGCATAATATATGCGGCATTGGCAATCGCCTTTTTTACATAATCATGGTTTCCCGCTCCAAAGTGCTGCGAAATAACTACGCCTGTTCCGTTGGACATTCCGCCGCACAAAGAAAAGAAGAGGAAATTAAGCGAGCTGGTAGCCCCTACCGCCGCCAGCGCGTCCGCCCCTACAACCTGCCCGACAATTATGGAATCCACCATATTGTAGAGCTGCTGAAAAATATTTCCTACTACCATAGGAAGCATGAAAGTGAGAAGCAGCCCTGTCGGATTTCCCACTGTCATGTCTTTTACATACGTTTTTTTCATAATATAATACGCCTCTTTTTACTTATAAACCTACGCTATGCGTAAATTTACATACTAGTATATGTTTTTTATATCACACTAGCAAGAGAGTATCTATAATAAATCTTTTTAAATATTGTCAAATTCTCTTTTTCCTCAATTGTCCGCCTTATCGTGAATTTCGCTGTGCAATTCCTGAAGCGGCTTAACCTTGCTGCCTTCATGGGTTCTTAAGTAATGGATTCCCTCGGCAGTTACCTTAGCTGCCGCGACCGTCGTGATATAAGGCGTTTTTGCCTTAATCGCCGCTTTTCTTAAGTAACTGTCGTCATGAATGCTGTCTTTTCCTATCGGAGAATTAATGATAAGGGCAAAATCGCCATTGGTAATCATATCTCCGACATTAGGCCTTCCTTCATAAAGTTTCTTCGCCTTCTTAGCCGGAATGCCCGCTGCGGTTATAAGGTTATAAGTCCCTTCCGTCGCCACGATTTCAAAGCCGTCTTTAGCAAGGCTGCCTGCGACTTCCACTACTTCGTCCTTATCCTTTTTATTTACGGAAATCAATACGGTTCCTTCAAGCGGCAGTTTTGACTGCACTGCCTCCTGCGCCTTGAAAAACGCCTCGCCGTAAGAGCGTGACAGTCCAAGCACTTCTCCTGTAGAACGCATTTCCGGTCCTAAGATAGGGTCTACTTCCGGGAACATATTGAAGGGGAACACCGCCTCCTTCACGCCATAATATGGAATGTCTTTTTCCTTTAAATCCGGAACAGGTGAAGGGCGGCCTGTAATCTCAGAAGTAATAATGTCCGTGGCAAGCGGTACCATACGGATATTGCATACTTTCGATACCAGCGGCACAGTTCTTGACGCCCTCGGATTAGCTTCCAGCACGAAAACCTTGCCGTTTTCAATCGCATACTGCATGTTCATGAGTCCTTTAACATGCATCTCTTCTGCGATTTTTCTCGTATATTCTTTAATCGTCTCTACATTTTCCGGCTGGATATGCACGGATGGGATGATGCAGGCAGAGTCTCCCGAATGGATTCCGGCAAGCTCGATATGCTCCATAACCGCGGGTACAAAAGCATGTGTACCGTCGCTGATTGCGTCCGCCTCACACTCTAGGGCATGGTTTAAGAAACGGTCAATCAGGATAGGGCGGTCAGGCGTCACGCCGACTGCGGCTTCCATGTATTCGGTCATGCTCTCATCATCATAAACCACTTCCATGCCCCTTCCGCCAAGCACATAAGAAGGGCGCACCATCACAGGATAGCCGATTTCTTTAGCTATGGAAAGCGCTTCTGCCACCGTGGTCGCCATACCAGACTCTGGCATCGGAATCCCCAGCTTGTCCATCATAGCGCGGAATTGGTCTCTGTCCTCCGCTAAATCAATTACAGCAGGGGACGTACCCAAAATCTTAACTCCGTTCTTCTCCAATTCCGACGCTAAATTTAACGGCGTCTGCCCGCCAAACTGCGCAATCACGCCTAGCGGCTTTTCTTTTCTGTAAATGCTCAACACGTCTTCCAGCGTGAGCGGTTCAAAATATAATTTATCGGACGTATCATAATCCGTAGAGACCGTCTCTGGATTGCAGTTGACGATAATGCTCTCAAAGCCAAGCTGCCGCAACGCTATCGCAGCATGGACGCAGCAATAGTCAAACTCGATTCCCTGACCGATTCTGTTCGGACCCCCGCCCAAAATCATAATCTTCGGTTTGTCCTCATTTACAGGATTTTTATCTGGCGCATTATAGGTGGAATAATAGTAGGCGCTGTCCTTAGTCCCGCTTACATGAACGCCTTCCCAAGCCTCTTCTACGCCTAACTCTATGCGGCGGTTACGGACAACATCTTCCGAAATTTCCAGAAGCATGCTTAAATATTTATCTGAAAATCCGTCTTTCTTCGCCGTAATCAGCATTTCGTCCGGCATAAGTGCGCCTTTATATTTTAAAATTGCCTCTTCTTCTTCCACCAGTTCTTTCATCTGTTCAATGAAATATGCCTTAACTTTGGTGATTTCAAATATCTCGTCTACCGTCGCTCCCTTACGCAGCGCCTCATACATGAGAAAATGGCGTTCGCTGGACGGAGTTATCAGACGTTTCAACAGCTCTTCTTTGGATAAGGAATCAAAATCTTTGACATGCCCTAAGCCATATCTGCCTGTCTCCAATGAGCGGATGGCTTTCTGAAAAGCTTCCTTGTAGGTCTTGCCGATGCTCATAACCTCGCCTACCGCACGCATCTGCGTCCCCAACTTATCTTCCACGCCCTTAAACTTCTCAAAAGCCCAGCGTGCAAACTTGATGACCACATAGTCGCCGTCAGGCACATATTTATCCAAAGTCCCATATTTGCCGCAGGGGATATCTTTTAGAGTAAGTCCTGCCGCCAGCATGGACGATATCAGCGCAATCGGAAATCCGGTTGCCTTAGAAGCTAACGCCGATGAACGCGAGGTACGTGGATTAATCTCAATAACAATAACGCGGTCTGTCACAGGATCATGCGCAAACTGCACATTGGTTCCGCCGATAACCTGAACCGCTTCCACAATCTTGTATGCCTGTTCCTGCAGCCTCTTCTGGCACTCCGCAGAAATCGTAAGCATAGGCGCTGAACAGAAAGAATCGCCCGTATGCACGCCAAGCGGATCTATATTCTCAATAAAGCAAACCGTAATAATGTTATTATCCGCATCACGTACTACCTCAAGTTCCAACTCTTCCCATCCCAAAACGGATTCCTCTACTAAAACCTGTCCTACCAGACTTGCCTGAAGTCCTCTGGCACAGACCACCTGCAATTCTTCCCTATTATAGACAAGTCCGCCGCCTGCCCCGCCCATAGTGTAGGCAGGGCGCAGAACTACCGGATATCCGAGTTCCTCCGCAATGCCAAGCGCCTCGTCCACAGAATATGCGACTTCGCTGCGTGCCATCTCGATACCGAGTTTAGTCATGGTCTTTTTAAATTCAATGCGGTCTTCTCCTCTTTCAATAGCGTCTACCTGAACGCCGATAACCTTCACGTTATATTTATCCAAAATACCCGCTTTATTTAATTCTGCACATAAATTAAGCCCTGACTGTCCTCCCAAATTCGGAAGCAGTGCGTCGGGGCGTTCTTTTGCAATAATCTGTTCTAATCTTTCTACGTTAAGGGGTTCAATATAGGTCACATCCGCTGTCTCCGGATCTGTCATGATGGTTGCGGGGTTAGAATTGACTAATACAATTTCATATCCTAATTTCCGCAGCGCTTTACACGCCTGAGTCCCCGAATAGTCAAATTCACACGCCTGACCTATAATAATCGGACCTGAACCTATAATTAGCACCTTATGAATATCTGTTCTACGCGGCATAAATGTCCTCCTGTATATTTTTCATCTTCATAATATTTTATCATTGGATATGCCGCGCTGTCAATTTGATTTGAAGTACCCTAATCCGTACCCTAATCTGTCCAATACAAATTAATCTTTTCCTTAGCTTCATTTTCTTTCAAAGCATACTGCTGAATAAGCTGCTCACATGCTGCCGCTTTGGAAGCTCCAAGATTTCTGACAGTTTTTATCAACTTTTCTATGCCAGCTGCCATGCCAGCAGCTATGCCTTCCAACCTTCCAGTTTCTATACCCTCAGACCTTCCAGCTGCCATGCCAGCCTCATATCCCTCAAGTCTCATATCTTCAAACGCTTTGCACATATTGTACCTCTCCTCTCCATCTTCTATTCTTTTAAACTTCTCCGATATCCTTACATTCGCTACAACTTCAAGCATATCTTTTGTTTCACTATCTATATTGCTGTATGCTTCTTTGTTCTCTTCCATGACTTTCTTAAGCATCTCCTTATCCTTTGAATACCTGACTGTTTCAAACACCTGCCGCAGTCCTGTACGGTATTCATTAAAAGTATCATGCTCCTGACAGTCGTACAGGTTCAGTTTGTAGTTTGTCACATACTCTTTAAATTCATCATCAATATCAAGAAGGTCATACAGGCATCTTGCTCCGTTCCACTTATACTTATCTCCGAAGTATACCACAAGCGTAATAATGGGCGCAAACTTCTCGTCCTTCTTTATTCCTGACAAATACTCGTCCTTGCTTTGTAAGTCTCCCGTTGCTGCATGTAACCTTTTCTTCTGCTTCCACTGTTTACGGTATCCAACGCTCTCCGAAAGCATGTTCCTTAACACCATCTGGTAATCAACATAGTTCTGGTTCTCCACCACAAGAATATGCAGTTTCCTGCCTTTCCATATACGCGCCTTGTCCACAACCGTCTTAATGTTTCTACTTCCCGTGCTTACAATCTGCGAGTCCTCCGGCTCCAGCTCTTCCGGATTTACAACCTGTGTTCCTTTGAATAATGCTCCGTTTATCTGGTCTGCAAACCTTGTATTGTCGTCCAGATAATCAAACTGATAATCGTCTTTTCTCCCCATCAGTTATCCTCCCTTATTTTATTTGCCATATAAGGGATTCAGATTCCATGACGTGAAAAAAGATTTTCCAGAATTTAAGATTCCCAGATATGTTTTATTAATCATAACATAGTTGTTGTAATTCTGTAAAGTAAATTTTTAAATTTATTTATCCCTAATTCTGACTTGAGCTTCTAAATTGAAATTTCAAGTTCTTTCTGACTTTCTTGTACTTTCTGGCACGATAGAAAAAATTATTGACGGAGACACCGGGAAACAGCCGTACTTCCCGAAGAAAGTACGGCTGTCCCGTGGTAATTACAACACTTTGCAAATTTATGATATATTCCGCTAACTTACTTAACCAGAGTGGGCTGCGGAATAGCTCATTAACCGAGTAATGACAGTGCCAACTGGTTAGACTGGTTAGCCTGTGCCAGCATTGATGTACCAGCCTGCTGTAAGATGTTGTTGTTAGCATATTTAACCATCTCAGTAGCAATGTCGGTATCACGGATTGCTGCTTCTGCGCTTGTGGTGTTCTCAACAACGTTGTTGAGGTTGTTGATTGTGTGCTCCAGTCTGTTCTGGATAGCTCCGAGTGCGGAACGCTGTTTGGAAACCTTAGCAATCGCGTCTGCAACCGTATTTACAGCTTCGTCAGCATTAGATGAATCTTTTCCTGTTACGGATACGTTATCAATGCCGAGACTCTTTGCGCTCATGGACTCAATATCAACGTTAATCTTGTTCTCTTCGGTTGTGTCAGCGCCTACCTGAAGGCTGAAGTTGAGGACATCGGAAGCTGCAGATACGTCTGCTTTCTTAACAACGTTGATGGTTGCTTCAACGGAACCTGCTTTCAAGGCAAATCCTGTGGGTGCAGCTATTGTAGTAAATTCATTAGCCTGAGTAAGTGCATTAATTGCTTTAGCGCCAGCCGTTGCTGCATCTACTGTCTGCGAAAGAGCCACATCATCTCCGCCTGCTTTTGACGCTAATGCGCTGACTGTCATGCTCACTTCATAGTCGCTGCCCAGCAAATCCTGTAACTCTTGTAAAGATTTAAAAGAGTTCTTGTCTCCTGCTGTATTATTTGCATCAAATGTATAAGTCTTTCCGTCAACAGTGATAGAACTTCTGTCTGTAAACTTCTTAATAGTAGCGTCTACTGCATCGCCACTGCCTATCTTCAACGCATAGCCTTCTCTTTTGGCTGCTTTAGGTACAGGCGTTCCATCAAACTGAGTTTTAAAAGTTCCATCGTTTATTACGTTAAACTCAATATTTGTAACTGCATTTTTGGTATCGTCTGTCTTGTTGCCATTCAGCTTGGACTCAACAGTCAGTTTACCATCTTCTGCAGACGCCTTGAAAATTTTCTTAAGTTCATCGTCACTGCCGATTGCTTCAGCCAGATTTGCCGCCGTTGCTTTTTCATCAGAACCTACGATAAAGCTTACCTCGCGTGTCCTCTGTTTACCATCTGCATCCTTATAAGTAATCTTGGCAACATCTTCTGTGCCAGCCGCCAGATTAGTCAATGTAGGTGTAGCAAGGTCGTCTGCTTTAATCTTGCCTTCATAGATATTTCCGGTCGCCTTAACAAGCTGTCCTGCAGATGTATCTCCGCCCTGAACGCTTACTTCTGACTTCACGCTGCCGCTTCCGCTCTTGCCTTCGCCTTTAAGCAGATAAGTCTCATTAAACTTGGTTGTCTCAGATACACGGTCAATCTCTGTAATGAGCTGGTCGATTTCGTCCTGGACAGACTGCCTGTCGGATTCTGACATTGTGCCGTTGCCTGCCTTAATAGCCAGTTCGTTCATTCTCTGCAACATATCATGAACTTCTGTCAAAGCGCCTTCTGCGGTCTGCACTGCACTGATGCCGTCCTGTGCGTTAGCCGCTGCCTGTGTAAGACCTCTTGCCTGACGTCTCATTTTTTCACTGATTGCCAATCCTGCTGCGTCGTCTGCTGCACGGTTAATCTTATAACCTGATGACAATTTCTCTGTGGACTTTGCCTGTGCGCTTGTTGTAATACCAAGCATTCTGTTAGCGTTCATCGCTGTAATGTTGTGTTGTACTATCATAAAGTTACCTCCTTGTGTTTGCCAGCCGTAAATCCGTTTACGACCGTTGTTTTGTTTTTAGTTTCTTTTTGTTTTTATGAATAATCCCGAAGCCCCTAGGATTGCTCCGGGTTATCACCGTTACTTCCTGTACTGCCCTTGCTGCTGTGGCATTTATGACGATGCCACCTTTGCTTTTCTTGCGGAATCGTTCACCACGATTTTTTTCTTACGATACTTCTCCGGCAAATCGGGTACTGCATGGTA
>JAMPEU010000001.1:256700-261193 GCA_023664865.1 Butyrivibrio sp.
CGCAATGGGAATCCATGAACCGTGTCAGGGTGGGAACACAGCAGCACTAAGTGGAATCTCCCATGTGCCGTGAGGGTGCTTGGCGGAGCTAACTGTAAAGGTAACGTGCATGAATTCGGTTCGACAGAAAGCGCACGGTTTTGCATTGTCATATTTGAGAAAGGCTGTGGAATAGCTCATGAATCTTAGTGATTGCACACTCTGCCCCAGAGAATGTCATGTAAATAGAGACGCCGGACAGACAGGTTATTGTGGACAAACGAGCAATATAGCGGCGTCGCGCGCAGCTCTCCATATGTGGGAAGAACCCTGCATTTCCGGCACACATGGTTCCGGCACGGTCTTTTTTAACGGCTGCAATCTGCACTGCATTTTTTGTCAAAATCATGTTATTTCGCGTGCTGTCAATGTACATAATGAAGGCAGCAAAGTTATTTCTATTTCAAGGCTCTCGGAAATATATCTTGAATTACAGGAAAAGGGGGCGCATAACATCAATCTGGTTACGCCGACGCATTACGTTCCCCAACTAATTGAATCTATTAAACTGGCAAAAAAATGCGGACTTAACATTCCCATTGTATACAATACCGGTTCTTATGAAAAAGTAGAAGCTTTAAGGATGCTGGAAGGCTATATTGACATATACCTTCCCGACTTAAAATATTTTTCTTCCGACATCAGCCGTCGTTATTCCAACGCTCCCGATTATTTCAATTACGCCTCCGCCGCTATCGCGGAAATGTACAGACAGGTCGGCAATCCCGTCTTTGACTCCGATTTGGATATCAATGAAAATGCCCTTATGAAAAAAGGCGTTATCGTACGGCACATGATGCTGCCCGGTTGTCTTAAAGATTCCAAGCAGATTTTACAATATTTATATCAGACCTATGGTAACTCAATATATATAAGCATCCTGAATCAATATACGCCCATGCCGCAGGTATCGGGTATTCCTGACTTGAACCGCAAGGTTACGGTTAAAGAGTATGACGCATTAATTGATTATGCGCTCTCTATAGGCATAGAGAATGCATTTATTCAGGAAGGCGATACGGCAGAAGAAAGTTTTATTCCGTCCTTTAACGGAGAAGGAATCTAAAGTTCTACTTTGCGCAGATAGTATCCGAATTTTCCCTCTTCCGCATTGCCGCCTTCGCACTCAAACGCCTCGAAACCGAACATGAGCGCGACCATTTTTTCCCTTTCATAAAAGACTCCCGGCACTCCGAGATAAAAATCCCTTTCTTTTCCCAAAATCAAATATCTATAATTATAAAATCCGTGCAGTAAAAAACTGTTATTCACTAAATGTTGGTATCCCGCAGGCAGAATAACAAAATCTTTTGGCTCCAGCTTAACATATACCCGCTCGTCTCCATATGGGTGAATTTTCTCGTATGTTGCAAGAAGCTGTTCCCATTTACTCTCATATATCGGCGGATTTTCCGGCATATTCGGACTTGTGAATTTTCGCGTTCGCGGTTCTGGCAGCGGTGTAGTTTCTTCTTGAGCTGTCAGCTTTGGTGTCGGCTGCTGTTCTAAAGCCGTCTGTGGCTGTGCTGTCGAAGTTTTAGTCTGCATTACCGCTTTCTGCGCCTGTTCTGGCACTGTTGGCATTGTCTCCGTGCGTGCTGATGTCACTTCCCACACTGACGGTTTCTGCACTTCTTCCTCTGCCTTATTATGTACCGTTGCATTTTTACTCTCTCCTTTTATCATACACGTTTCCGATAGAACTATTTCTGCTCCAAAAACCGGTCCTGCCGCGCTTCCACTCCATTTTCCATTTCCTACATTCAATGTAAATGTATCCACGTCCTGCCAGCCGTCGGCATTTTGAAAGCGGAGCGGGTAGCTTCCGGTAATATTACCCGATATATTTTTAACTTGAAGTTCCAGCCTGAAATGTCCCTGTCTTTCCTCTGATTTGAGATATCCGACACAGCCTTCCTTCACATCCCCGTTATACAGACTCATATATATAATTTCTTTTTGATACATCTTTTTAATAACCATGCCTTTCCGCAACTCACAGTTTTGACCGCAGTTACATATATAAATATATGCAGCATGTATCAAAAAAATACCGAATGATTTCTCATTCGGTACTCATGCTTATCCTCTTATATACAGCAATTTCGCCCATGGACTGAACTGCTTTTCTTTTAATACTCAACGGAATCAAGATATTTCATATAGTTTACTACCATCAATGCTATTTTAAATGTAAGCGCATCGTCAAATGTACGAATATCCAGTCCTGTACTCTTCGCCAATTTTTCAATACGGTATACCAACGTATTTCTATGAACGAACAACTGTCTGGAAGCCTCGGAAACATTCAAATTGTTCTCAAAAAACTTATTGATTGTCATGAGAATTTCATCGTCCAACTCGTCCAGCACATTTGTGCCAAATATCTCATCGATAAATATATGACAGAGATTGACTGGAAGCTGGTAAATCAGTCTTCCTATTCCCAGTTTATTATATGCCGTAACCTTTTTCTCAGCATAAAAAATCTTTCCTACATCCAGCGCCATTCTTGCTTCTTTATATGACTTGGAAACCTCTTTCAGTTCATTTACTATGGTTCCGTATGCCACTTTAACATTCATTAAGGCTTCCATGCTCATCATATCTACAATGGTATTGGCTATCTTCTCCAGCTCTCCGTAGTCGTCTAGCGACTTCACGGCTTTTATCAATATAACATTATTTTCGTCTACCGTAGAGATATAATCACCTGTCTGCTGTGAAAACAAACCGTTCAGCAATTCCGACGCCGTACTGTTTTTCCCCGGACCTGTCTCTATGAGAAATACGGCTCTTGGCACTGCTATCTCGATATGCAGTTTCTTTGCACGATTATATATATCCACCAGAAGCATATTATCTAAAAGCAGATTTTGAAAAAAATTATTCTTATCAATTTTTTCTTTATACGCTATAATAAGATGCTGCAGCTGGCTGACGGCAATCCTTCCAACCATATAAGTTCCTTCATCGACGCCCCGTGCATCAAGAATAAAAGTTTGTTCTTCTTCATCTAACACCTTGAGCAAGTGATGCGTGCCTATCACCTGACTGTCCGCCGGTGAATCAGCAAAACCGCTGATAAGATTCAATGAAATATCTGACGGTTCAAAAGTAGATGCAACTGTATTTCCCTCTAAATCAAATACGCATAAATCAACCTTCGTAATGGATTTTAACTCATCTATACTGGATTTAATAACCTGACTGGAAATCATATTCTATTCTACCTTTCCCTATGATAACAGAAATTTTACTTCGCAAATTCCCTGTAAAAAAAGGGGATGCAGCCGCATCCCCTAAATAAGTTAAGAAACTAATTTGTAATAACCTGCTCTGTCTCTTTATCAAATACATGAATCTTCTCAACGTCGAATGCAAACTTAACAGCATCGCCCGGTCTTGCAGTTGTACGTGAATCAACTCTAGCTGTGATAGGGAACTCAGCAAGGTCAAAGTACAAGTAAACTTCTGCACCAAGCAGCTCGTATACTTTGATACTTGAATCAAATACACATGCTGCATTCTGGATATATTCCGGAGAATCATATACGTCTTCAGGACGAATACCGAATGTAACTGATTTTCCTTCATAACCGCCTGCGATTAATTTCTTTGATTTTGCTGCCGGAAGCGGAATGCTCTTGCCTGCAATCTTAAGGCTTGCAACATCACCGTTTACTTCAACAACTGCATCTAAGAAGTTCATCTGAGGAGAACCCATGAAACCTGCAACGAACAGATTCTGCGGTTTCTCATAAAGGTTCTGAGGTGTATCAACCTGCTGAACAACGCCGTCTTTCATAACAACGATTCTTGTTCCCAGTGTCATAGCCTCTGTCTGGTCATGTGTTACGTAGATAATCGTGGTGCCCAATCTCTGATGAAGTTTTGCAATCTCGATACGCATCTGTACACGAAGCTTAGCATCAAGGTTTGAAAGAGGCTCATCCATAAGGAATACCTTAGGATTACGAACAATCGCACGTCCCATAGCAACACGCTGTCTCTGTCCACCGGATAAAGCCTTCGGTTTACGGTCAAGCAACGGAGTCAAGTCAAGAATCTTAGCTGCTTCTTTAACCATCTTGTCAATTTCATCTTTCGGTACTTTTCTTAACTTAAGACCGAATGCCATATTGTCATATACTGACATATGAGGATACAGAGCGTAGTTCTGGAATACCATCGCGATATCTCTGTCTTTAGGTTCAACGTCGTTTACTACTCTGTCGCCGATCTTAAGTTCGCCGGAAGAAATATCTTCAAGTCCTGCAATCATACGAAGTGTCGTAGATTTACCACAACCTGAAGGTCCTACGAAAATAATAAATTCCTGATCTGCGATTTCGAGGTTGAAATCCTTTACTGCTTCGAATCCGTTAGGATATACTTTGCAGATGTTTTTTAGTGATAAACTTGCCATTTTTGAGCCTCCTATAGTATTATCA
>JAMPEU010000001.1:261293-266488 GCA_023664865.1 Butyrivibrio sp.
GCCGACTGTTAAGCTCCCGCTGGCTGCTTTCAAGCTTTTCCCTATTGCTCTCAAGCTCAGTTTTCGCGTTGTCGAGTTCTGTCTGTCCGTCAGTTACCTGCTGCCTTGCGTCTGCAAGCTCCTGCACAGCATCTTCCATGCTTTCATCAATGTATCCGAATACCTGCTCATTAATGGCATCGATTTTTTCCTGTCTGATGATGACATTGACGCTTTCTTCCACTAAACCTGTCGCGCTTGCCGAAGCAACGCCCTCGATGCTTTCCAGTTCAGGGATAACGGTATTCTGCGTCATTTCACTGACCTCGGCTTCCGTCATGCCTACGCCGCCGACTGCGGCAATCATAACCGGAAGCATATCAGGATTAAGTTTCATAATAATAGGATTTCCTACCGAATCGTCCCAATAGCCCTTAATTTGGTCCAGATTTTCTCTGATTTCCAACGACGCGCCGTTCATGTCGGTTGACTGTGAAAATTCAAGAATCACCATGGAATAATTTTCACTGGAAACGGAACTGATGCTTTCAATGTTGCTGACCGTCGCCATCGATGCCTCTACCGGCTTGGTAACTACCATCTCCACCGTCTCAGGGCTGGCGCCCGGATATGTCGTCATAACTATTACATATGGCAGACTTATGCTTGGAAGTAAGTCCATCGACATCTTAGTAAATGAAACAACGCCGAGGACAATTGCAAGAATTACCGCCACCAAAACGGTATATGGCTTTTTAACGCTAAACTTTCCCAACATACTTACTCTCCCTTTCTTTTCTATTATTGACATGCTGCAGGATAACCGCCGAAGTCGGTGGAAGCGTAATGTTTATCTTACCGGCGCTTACCGTATACTCCATGCTTTCTGTCGTAAATCCGTCTCCCGTTGTAAGCAGCAGTCTCTTGAACGTACACTCTCTGGGCACTCCAAGTTCCCACACAGACAAAGTTTTCGTGATTTCATAACTGTTATTATTAATAAGGACTGCCGATTGTTTATCTTTAGTGAACCGCCCGTATCCGATTACATTATAATCCGATTCCATATACTTGAGCGAGCCTGTCAAAAACTCCTTATTCTCCTTATGAATCCTGATGATTTCCCTATGGAACTCCAGAAGTTCTTTATCCTCGTTTCCCCAAGGGTAAGTACGCCGATTGTCGGGATCCGTAAATCCGCATACGCCCGCTTCGTCGCCGTAATAAATCGTAGGCGCGCCGGGCCAAGTCATCTGAATCACCACGGCTTCCCTAAGCACTGCCCTATTTATTCCCTGATTAGCCGCCTCCGATCCTAAGGTATTCATACGTCCCACGCGATGATTAGTGCGCGTCAAAAATCGCGAATGGTCATGATTCGACAATTCGTTCATTGATGTCTGCAGCGACGGCATAGTATAACATGCGCCATGATACCGCATTGAATTCCAAAAGCTTTCGGCATTTCCTAACAGGTCTTCGCGGTAATCGTCACTATGCTTCTGCATACCTGTCAAAAACCATGTTACAGGCTCCATAAAGGCGTCATAGTTCATCACGGTATCCCACTCATCACCTTGAAGCCAGTCTTTCGGATTTCCATAGTGTTCCGCTAAAATGACCGCCTCCGGGTTAGCTTCTTTTACCGCCTTTCTGAATTCTTTCCAGAAATGATGGTTAAACTCCGGACTATGCCCCAAATCCGCCGCCACGTCAAGCCTCCACCCATCCGCATTATACGGCGGCGAAACCCATTTCCTGCCAATATTAATTATATAGTCAAACAGTTCCTTTGAATTTTCATAATTCAGTTTCGGCAGGGTATTATGTCCCCACCAGCCGTCATATAACTCATTATAAGGCCAATTACCGCCATGAAATCCGAAGTAATCGTGATATGGGCTGTCCTGTTCGATGTATGCGCCCTTTTTATATCCTTCCACATTCTCATATATCCGCTCTTTATCCAGCCATTTATTAAAAGAGCCGCAATGGTTAAAAACGCCGTCAAGAATAACCCTGATTCCGCGTTTATGCGCCTCTTGCACCAGTTTGACAAAAAGCTCATTGCTTGCCTCAAGGTTCTCCTTATTAGCTATACGATTAATATATTTTGAGGCATATCGATTCTCGCGCTGTCCATGCTGCAGTACGTCTCCGGCATCATTTACTATTTTACCGATATGCGGATCAATATAATCATAATCCTGTATATCATACTTATGGTTCGATGGTGATACGAAAAGCGGATTAAAATAAATTACGTCTATGCCCAGCCCTTCAAGATAATCCATCTTATCCAAAACGCCCTGTAAGTCTCCGCCGTAAAATTCCCTTACGCCCATTGCTGCGGGATATTTATTCCAGTCGTCCACCCTGACGCTGCCTTCATTGATATAGCAGTATTCATCAGTCAGCACGTCGTTAGAAACATCTCCGTTAAAGAAACGATCCACATAAATCTGGTAAAAAACCGCACCCTTCGCCCATGAAGGAGTCCTGAATCCGGGAATGACCTGAAAATTATAGTGAGGATCAATTTCCTTTACCACGCCCCTTGTATCATAAAAACAGACAATCTTTCCCGCATTGATTTCAAAATAATAATTCAGCTTCTCATTTTCCAGCTGCTCACTATGTGAATAATAATCAAAGTATTCATCAGACTCGGTTTTCAGCATCAAATGCTTTTCGCCTTTGGAGACAAAAAACAGCCTGTCAATATTATTTTTAGCGCACCGAAAACGAATCGTCAGCTCATCGTATGCACTCGGTTCAGCCGGTGAAATAAAATTCTCCGTCGTATCGCTGAACAACGCCCTTCTGTTAAAAACAGGGCGCATCGCCGCAATATATTGATAACCTTGTTCTGCCTTATAAAATTGATTGATATCCATTACAGTGAAGCCTCCAAATATTAGCTGTAAAGTAAAAAAGACAGTTTCAAAAGCCACTGTCTTTTTTAGAGAAGGTATTTCTTTCTTATGGGGTATAGCAAAAACTATATAATGTATTGGGGGTTACAAGTGTATATTAGCATACCCCTAATACTGCCGCAATACCTAGTATCCACAAATATTACAAATTAGACAGTTCTTTTTTGTACAAATTGCACAAATTATTCAAATAATGATTCAAACTCCGTTCTGCTTATCCGTTCTTTCTCCAATAACAATTCCGCGCATTTATGGAGAACATCTTCGTGTTCCATTATAATCTCTTTTGCCTTCTTATAGCAATCATCAATAATGGATTTGACCTCTTTGTCTATTTCCCCGGAAACAATCTCGCTATGGTTCTTGGCATGCGCCAAATCCCTTCCAATAAATACTTCGTCGTCATCATCATCATAATTTATCACGCCAATATTATCAGACATTCCGTATCTGGTAACCATTCTGCGTGCAACTTTAGTTGCTTTCTTTATATCGCTGGACGCCCCTGTCGTAATATCGTCAAAGATAATTTCTTCGGCTATACGTCCGCCAAGCGATACCATGATGTCTTCCATCATTCTGCCTTTTGTTAAGAACATCTCGTCTTTCTCAGGCAGCGGCATCGTGTAGCCTGCTGCCCCGATTCCGGTAGGAATAATTGATACGGTATATACCGGACCTACATTCGGAAGGAGATGGAATAAAATTGCATGTCCGGATTCATGGTACGCCGTAATCTTTTTCTCCTTATCTGATATAACGCGGCTCTTTTTCTCCGCTCCGATACCGACCTTGATAAACGCCTTCTTAATATCTTCCTGTTTGATAAACTCCCTTTTGTCCATCGCCGCATTAATTGCCGCTTCATTCAAAAGGTTCTCTAAGTCAGCTCCAGTAAATCCTGCCGTCGTCTGCGCTATCTGTTCCAAATTAACGTCTTCCGCCAACGGCTTATTTCTGGCATGAAGCCTTAGTATCGCTCTTCTGCCGCCCACATCCGGCGATGCCACGCTGATTTTCCTATCGAAACGCCCCGGTCTTAAAATCGCCGGGTCCAGAATATCTACACGGTTAGTCGCTGCCAAGACAATGATTCCTTCATTCGTGCCAAAACCGTCCATTTCTACCAACAGCTGATTTAACGTCTGCTCTCTCTCGTCATGGCCGCCGCCCATTCCGGTTCCCCTGCGCCTTGCGACAGCGTCTATCTCATCTATAAATATTATACACGGCGCATGCCTCTTCGCCTCTGCAAACATGTCGCGCACACGCGATGCGCCGACGCCGACAAACATTTCCACGAAATCCGAACCGGAAATGCTGAAAAACGGTACGCGGGCTTCTCCCGCAATCGCTTTGGCAAGAAGCGTCTTACCCGTACCCGGCGCTCCCTCTAATAGTACGCCCTTAGGGATTCTGGCTCCGACTTTGGTGAATTTACCGGGTTCCCTGAGAAACTCTACGATTTCTTCCAGTTCCTCTTTCTCTTCCCTCAATCCGGCAACGTCGTCAAGCGTAATCTTATTATCGCCAAGTGAAAGCCTGGCGCGACTCCTACCGAAATTCATCATCTTGCTGTTGCCGTTATTCGTATTATTCTGCGAATTGAACATTACGAAAAAGAAAACGCATATTGTCGTAACGAGCAATATCGGAAACACGCTGTTAAGAAACCAATTTTCTTCCTGCACTTCTTCTATAGTAGGCTCTATGCCATGCTCCCTTATAAAACTCTCTATCTCGACAACATCTGTCACATAAAGGGTCTTCTCCTCCCCGCTCTTTAACGTAATCTCCACGGCGCCTGTCGGTGCGACTCGGTTCGGGCTGATTTTTACCATTGCCACATTGCCTTCCGTCATCTGTGTCTCAAAGGCGTTTCTTGTATAACCATCCACGGGATCGTTCAATGTGCTGATCCATATAGTTAAAATAAGAAGTCCGATAATGATGGTAAAATATAAATAATAACTTCTATTGTTGTTCCTGTTCAAAATGTACCTCTTTCTCCACTCAGTCAAACTTTACGATCCCGATATACGGAAGGTTTCTATAACGCTGGTCATAGTCCATGCCGTATCCGACCACAAACTCGTCCGGAATCTGAAAGCCTGTATAATCCGCCTTCACATCAACTACCCTTCGCTCCGGCTTATCAAGCAGTGAACATAATTTTACTTCTGCCGCGCCCCTGCCTTTCAACAGCTCCAGCAGATAGCTTATCGTTCTGCCCGTATCAACTATATCTTCCACGACCAGAACATTCTTATTCTCCAGCGG
>JAMPEU010000020.1 GCA_023664865.1 Butyrivibrio sp.
ATCTCCGTGGTTTACTGAGGAATCGTTTATTGCCATTTTTTCGAACAGCCATACATGGCCACGGAATTCAAGGAAAAACTCTGGTTCAGCCTGGTCGAATTCGTGACGGTCCACAGCAGGGAAAAGGTTGTTTTTACATTTAAAGACGGGACAGAGATTGAAGTATAAAATCCTGCGGCTGGAATGGACAGTCAGCCGCAGGATTTCGTTTTTCTGATTTGAACCCTCCCCCAAGGGGCAAAATCAAAAGGTTTAATACATAATCAAATTGTATCAAAGACAGAAACTTTATAGAACCGCAGTTGCTTAGGCTGTTCCGGTTTTTTGCATATATATTTTTTCTTCTTTTGATAGTAATATCAATATTCTTGTGGTAGAATTGTATTCAATTATAATCGGTGTTTGTGGAGGCAGCTATGAACGAAAAAATTTTATGGAACGACGGTTGGACATTTCTAAAGACCAAACCGGGAACTACATTTACGCAGGCAGCAGAGCGGTTTCAGGAATTTAAACCTGTGGATATCCCGCATGACTGGCTGATTTACGACTCGTTGAATTTATACGAGGACAGTACAGGCTGGTACAAAAAGACGTTTAAATATGAGCCGGACGATGAGAAAAACGCTTTTATCATATTTGAAGGCATCTATATGGACAGCACTGTGTACATAAACGGAGTGAAAGCGGGGGAATGGAAATACGGCTATTCCGCTTTTATACTGGATGCTGCGGATTTTCTTAAATCGGGTGAAAATGAGATTCTGGTAAGCGTGTGTTTCTTAAGTCCCAACAGCCGTTGGTATTCGGGTGCGGGCATTTACCGTGACGTATGGTTTAAGGTGACAGACAAGGTTTATATTCCTGAGAACGGCGTATATATAAGCACGAAAGCGCAGGCAGACGGAAGCTATATGCTATACGTCGATGCAGAAATTGTTGAGAAAAAGGTCGCAATAAGTCCAGACCGCGTGGAAGTGGAGTTCAGTCTATATGACGAAAGCGGAAGTAAAGTTGAACTGGAACTTGTTCCTATGCCTGAAACAGAGTGCATAAAAAGAGAAAGCACATTAAAAGAAGACGCAAAGACAGTGACAGCAGAATGCATAGAAACAATGGCAGCAGAACGCACAAAATCAGCCAGTAAATGTTCGGTCGCAAGGCAGTATCAGGTAAAGAACATAAAGCTTTGGGATTTGGACGCACCCATACTTTACACTTTCCAAACCAAGCTGGTTATAGATGGTAAGACAGTGCAGCAGGAAGAAGAGAAAATCGGCTTCCGCCATATCGAATATGACGCGCAGAAGGGGTTTTTCTTAAATGGAAAGCATATGAAATTAAACGGCGTCTGCGAACATCACGATTTGGGGGCGCTCGGAGCAGCATTTAATAAGTCGGCGATGCGGCGTAAATATACCATCCTTAAAGAAATGGGCGTAAACGCGGTACGCGGCGCACACAATATGATGGCTCAAGGGGCGATTGAACTTGCCGACGAGATGGGTATGCTGATACTTTCAGAGGCATTTGATATGTGGGAGCGTCCTAAAACTACCTACGACTATGCGAGGTTTTTTAAGGAATGGGCGGAGCGCGACGTGGAGAGCTGGATAAAGCGTGACAGAAACCACCCCAGCGTCATTATGTGGAGCATCGGCAATGAAATATATGATACTCATGCCGACGAGCATGGAATGGAGCTGACTATATACCTTAAGGAAATCGTAGAGAAGTATGATTATATGAAAAACGCTCCTGCGACGTTATGCTCAAATTATATGCCGTGGGAGAACACGCAGAAATGCGCCGATGTTCTGAAACTGATAGGCTATAATTATGCGGAGCGGTATTATAAGGAGCATCATGCCAAACACCCCGACTGGATTATATACGGCAGTGAAACGTCTTCTATCGTGCAGAGCAGGGGCGTCTACCATTTCCCGCTTAAGGCAGGAATACTTGCGGAAGAAGACGAACAGTGTTCGGCGCTTGGAAACAGCACGACAAGCTGGAGTGCAAAATCAATGGAAGCCTGCATTACTGAAGACAGGGATATGGAGTTTTCGCTCGGACAGTTTATATGGTCGGGTTTTGATTATATCGGTGAGCCTACGCCTTACCATACCAAAAATTCATACTTCGGGCAGATTGATACGGCGGGATTCCCGAAGGATTCCTTCTATGTATGGAAGTCCGCGTGGACGGATTATAAAAAGGAACCTATGGTGCATATTTTCCCATATTGGGATTTTAACGAAGGTCAGCTTATAGATGTGAGAGTCTGCTCTAATGCGCCGTATGTGGAGCTGTTTATAAACGGAAGAAGTCTTGGGAAACAGCATCTTACGCATGAGGCAGGGAGCGGAAACCATATTATTGCGGACTATCAAGTACCTTATGAAAAAGGCGTGTTGTCCGCGATAGCATATGATTATGATGAGAAAAAGGTCGCAGATACTGAAAGGCATTCATTTGGCAACTCTGCGAGTATAGTGCTGGAAACTGAAAATAAGACGGTAAAGGCGGACGGCAGAGATTTGCTTTTCTTTGATATAAGCACAGTGGACGAGGCGGGCAATCCCGTAGAAAATGCGTGCGACAGGGTGAAGGTCAAGGTTAGCGGAGCAGGAAGGCTTGTCGGACTCGACAACGGAGACAGTACCGACCACGACAGCTATAAAGGTACGAGCAGACGGTTGTTTAACGGCAAATTGCTTGCCATTGTGCAGACGAATATGCAGCCGGGTGAAATTAAGGTTGAAGTAAATGGCAAGGGCATAAAGGGTGCGTCCGTGTGCTGTGAGAGCTATGAAGATCCGGATATATGTTGTAAGGAACGTAAAGATGCGGCTGCAGACAGTAAGGACTGTAAAGATGCGGCAGTATGCCGTGATAACCGTGAATATATGGATAGCGCGAATAAGTGTGATAGGAATAAGCCCGGCAGCGCGCTTACGACGCTTGAAGCCAATACGGACAAGAAGATTGTGCTTGGAGCAGCAGATGAGATTCCCGTGCGTAGGATTAATCTGAAATCGCTTGGCGGACAGAAGTTTACGCAGGATAACGATACAATAGTGGTAGAAGCGTATGTGGAGCCGGCTGATGCCACAGACCATGAACTGAGTTTCAGGGCGGTAAACGATACCGGCGTCACAACTAATCTGGCAGGGCTTGAATATAAGGAAAACCGTGCGGTAATGAAAGCGATAGGTGACGGCGATTTTAGGCTTTTTGCAATGTCGAAGAGCGGAAGTGATAAAGTCAGAATTATGTCGCAATTAGAATTTTCCATCGAAGGATTCGGGCAGGCATATAAGAATCCCTATGAACTGATAGCGGGCAGCCTGTACACATCCGTGCCTGTGGGAGAGGTGGGCTGCGGCAATGAGAAGGGCGTTGCGACCGGAAGAGAAGACGAAACCGTTGTATATTTTAATAATATTGACTTCGGCAGCGTGGGGAGCGACGAGATTACCATTCCTATTTTTGCCCTGAATGATGATGAGTACCCCATGCAGATATGGGAAGGCATTCCGGGCGAAGAGGGAAGCGTCATGCTTGCAGACGTGATATATCAGAAACCTTCAATATGGAATGTATATCAGCCTGAGATTTATAAGCTGAATAAAAGGCTTAAAGGCATTACTT
Source organism: Butyrivibrio sp. (assembly GCA_023664865.1). GTDB lineage: Bacteria > Bacillota > Clostridia > Lachnospirales > Lachnospiraceae > UBA3282. The sequence continues at coordinate 3,655 of JAMPEU010000020.1, forward strand.
CCATAAGTTTCAGACTCTATCAGAAAGTGCATATTAAGGGATTTTATTTTACAAAATATGAAAAAGCATGGCTTGAGTTAAATGCGGGCGAAGCTGATGCGGTATACGGCGACAGTTTCGTAAGAAACGGCACTAAAATAGAAGGAATAGGAAATAATGTCACGCTGGAATTTACCGAGATGGATTTTGGCGGCAGGAGCGTAAAAGGCATAGCAATAGATGGCAGGGCAGTAGGCGGAGTCAATACCATTCATGTGCGTATGTACAACGGCGCTGAGGAGATTAAGCAGATTGTGGAATTTCCTGAAAGCAGCGAGTACGGCGTGCAGGAATTTGCGCTAGAGCCTGTAAGCGGCAAGTGGAACGTAGCGTTTGTGTTCCTGCCCGGAAGTAATTTTGACTTTGCTAATTTTAGATTTTACTAATTTTAGGCATTATTAGCTTTAAAGATTATTGACTTCCTATTTTAGCGGAAGACATAGTATTGCGGTTAAGGCTTTTATATTCGGAAGGAGTGCAGCCTTTTGCAGCCTTGAAAATGCGGTTGAAGGTTGACAGGCTTCCGAAGCCTGAACGCATCGCTACTTCTGTGATTGAAATGTTAGGCTGTATCAGCAGCGTTTCGGCGAAAGCAATCCGTTTACGCGTCAGATAATCATAGCATGACATTCCGTTAAACTGCTTAAACAGTCTGGAAAAGTGGAATTTGGAGAAACCTGCAATATCGGCAAGTTCGTCTACTGTGATATTTTCCGTACAATGCTCTGTGATATAGTTGCAGACATTAATGAACTTCTCTATATATGCGTGCTGCTTGCTTATGGCAACACCGGGGAATCTCTCATCAACATTACTAAAGCTGGCACGTCCTAGAGTTGCGAAGAAATTAATCATCAGCGAATAAATGCGCGCTTCCGCAAAAGGGAGCTGTTCGTCATATTCGCGGCTGACCTCATCAAGATATCCGCGGAGTTTAGCGTTCAATTCGGGATATTCGTCTTTGCTTATAAGCACATACGGGTGTATGGAGTGGATAAGAAAATCCAGTCCATTGATATTACAAATAAGCCCATAATCAAAAAGCATTATAAGCCGCGCACCGTCGTCATTCTTAGGAGCAATCAGCCTGTGCAGCGTACCCGATGGGGTAATCCAGATATCGCCTTCTTTGAAAGTGTGGGGTTTATCGTCGATAATAGCGGTATACACATCTTTTTCCGGCACGATGATTTCTATAGCGTTATGCCAATGCAGCGGATAATCTACCGCCTCTGTATTGTGGTAAAGCTTTATGCCGGGATATGAATCATATGCTACTGTTTCGTGGATGCCGTTTAAAATTTCTATCATAACTTTATATCTGTTCTTTCTATATTTCTAAGCCGCTGTTTCTTTTCTCATACATAGGAAATTATATATCTCATACGGAATAAGCGATAATATTCCAAGCACGCAAATAAGGCTCATTGTTATCGGGAAAAATATGCACATAATAATCTTAAAAAATAATTGTTGGCGTTTGAAAAAATTCGCGAACAGTATAATTCCGGAAACCAATCCGCCAAGCAGCACAGCGCCTGAAAAACCATATATTAATATAGTCAAGGCAGTATTCCACGGGATATTAAGGGATTCCCTGCCGGCTGCCGCCATTCCGCCGTACAGGACAAACCCGATACAGCAAAATATAAGGGTAAAAAGCAAATATTCTTTCCGTTTTTCCAATTCCATAATTATTTTCTCCCGCCCATTATATATATGTGGCGATTTTCATGATAAACTATATAATCTGTGCAATAAATCTGTATAATAAAATACCATAAAATAAGGAAAATGTCAATTTTGCCCATGTGCCGAAATAGGCAGAAACTGAAATTCATTTATTCCAATTCATTACAAACTCTTTCTCATTTGTACTGTTATCTATATTTTCGGTTTTAATAAAAAAACGCTCTCGTTGATAAAATGATATTGCTCGTGTATTTTTTTGATAGACATTTAAACTTAAATTAGTTTTAATCTTCTTAACATAGTTCAATAACTGCTTTCCTATACCGTTTGATTGAGCGGTTTCTTTTATAAAAATTCCGGCAATATAATTACCTGTTAGTCCGATAAATCCCATTATTTGCTGCGTGTCATTATCTTCATACACGTAGACTTCCGCTTGTGGAAGTACATCTTTTACTGTTGCATAATTATCTGTCCAGTATTTTTCGGATATAAAACTATGAGTTTGAATGTTTGTATTAAGCCATATTTGCATAATGGTGTCCAAATCATGCGTTCTAAATGCTCTTATCATACATTATCTCCATAAACCCCAAATTTATATATAGAATACCACAAGCGCACCCAAGGTTCTATCACATCTTAATTAAATTTCTTTTTCCCATCGTTTAGTTCTGTTTTAAGGCGGCAGTTTAGGGGAGCTGATTTTTGCTCCCACGGACATATTGTACAAATATTTCTGCATGGCTGAACTGTTACACAAATAGCAATTTTCGGGCATGATAAAGCAAAAAATAGAGAGTATTTGCACTAAATTTAATATAAAATCAATGTATGGAGAATATTATCACACAACAGGAAGGGGTATGCTAACAACATGGAACTTGTCAGAGACGAAAACAAGAATGTAGAATTTGAGAAACGTGCGCGTGAACTGGTCGCACAAATGACGCTGGAGGAAAAGGCTTTTCAGATGCTAAATGGGGCTCCGGCGATAGAACGGCTTGGCATTAAGGCTTATAACTGGTGGAACGAGGCACTCCATGGCGTGGCAAGAGCCGGTACTGCGACGGTTTTCCCGCAGGCGATTTCGCTCGCCGCTTCTTTTGATGAAGATTTTATAGAAGAGGTTGCGGACGCTATTTCCACGGAAGGAAGGGCGAAATTCAACGCGCAGCAGAAATACGATGATTTAGACATTTACAAGGGACTGACATTCTGGTCGCCCAATGTCAATATATTCAGAGATCCCAGATGGGGGCGCGGGCATGAGACTTTCGGCGAAGATCCGTATCTGACTTCCAGACTTGGAGTGAGATTTGTAGAAGGTTTGCAGGGGCATGATGAGAATTATATGAAGGCGGCGGCATGTGCGAAACATTTCGCAGTACATAGCGGACCTGAAGACCTGCGCCATGAGTTTAACGCTGAGGCGAGCAAACAGGATATGTACGAGACATATCTTCCGGCGTTTAAGGCGTGTGTCCAGGAAGCGAAAGTTGAAGCGGTCATGGGCGCGTACAACCGTACCAACGGAGAGCCGTGCTGCGGCAGCAAAACCCTTCTTATTGATATACTTAGAGACGAGTGGGGCTTTAAAGGTCATGTGGTTTCAGACTGTTGGGCAATCAAGGATTTTCACGACGGGCATGGGGTGACGTCCGGTGCGCTTGAGTCGGTTGCGCTTGCAGTAACTAACGGCTGCGATTTAAACTGCGGCAATCTTTTCATATATGTTAAGGAAGCGGTGGAAAAAGGAATGATACCGCAGGAGAGGGTTGACGAGGCTTTAGTCCATCTTTTCACCACCAGAATGAAACTCGGACTTTTTGATGAAAAGGGAAAGACTCCTTATGACGACATTCCTTACACTGTGGTTGACTCCAAGCCGATGCAGGAGCTTAATCTGAAAGCGGCGGAGAAGTGCATAGTGCTGCTTAAGAATGAGGATAACCTTCTGCCGCTTGATAAATCGAAGATAAAGACCATAGGCGTAATCGGGCCAAACGCAGATAACAGAAAAGCGCTGGTCGGCAACTATGAAGGTACGGCATCCCGCTATTATACCATTTCCGAAGGTATTCAGGAATATGTAGGCGGCGATGTAAGGGTGCTGGTATCGGAAGGCTGCCATCTGTATAAAGATAAACTCAGCAACTTAAGCGCAGGAAGCGACAGAGATGCCGAGGTAAAAGCGATATGTGAGGCAAGCGATGTAGTGGTAATGTGTATGGGGCTCGATGCCGGACTTGAAGGAGAAGAGGGCGATGAGAGCAACCAATATGCCAGCGGCGACAAGCCGAACTTAAATCTTCCGGGCATACAGCAGGAGATGTTGGAAATTGCCTATGCGTGCGGCAAACCGATAGTATTGGTGCTGCTTTCGGGAAGTGCGCTTGCAGTAGGCTGGGCGGACGAACACATTCCGGCGATTGTTCAGGGCTGGTATCCCGGCGCGCAGGGCGGCAGGGCGATAGCAAGAGTATTGTTCGGCGATAAAAATCCCGAAGGAAGAATGCCTGTGACATTCTATCGCACTACAGAAGAACTCCCTGAATTTACCGATTATGCGATGAAGGGAAGAACCTATCGCTACATGAAGAACGAGGCGCTTTATCCTTTCGGCTATGGCTTATCCTATACTGAGTTTGACTATAAAGAGATATCCGTGTCGTCTGATACTGTGGGCGAAGACGGCATCGTGGTAAAAACTGTCGTAAGCAATACAGGAGACAGGGAAGGAACGGAGACTGTTCAGGTCTATGTGAAAGCGGACAGGGAAGGTACGCCGAATGCGCAGCTTAAAGGCATCTGCAAGCTTAACTTGAAACCCGGCGAGAGCAGGGAAGTTGCAATTAAACTTCCGCTTAAAGCGTTTGCGCTTTACGACGAACAGGCGGTAAACAGGGTTGCGGCAGGAAAATATCTGGTCTATATGGGCGGAACGCAGCCCGATACGCGCAGCGAGAAACTGACCGGAAAGAAGGTCGGTATGGCGGTAGTGACTGCGGCGGAAGATGTAGTTGTAGATTAGGAAAGATACTGTTCATAGTTATATATGGCATGAACTCATATGTTTCCATGAGTGGCACACTTTCGTTCCGTGTAAAATCGCAGCGGTACTAAGCTCGAAAATACCTCGCTAAGTACCGGCGTTTTACAAGGACCGCTCACGGAAACATATGAGTTCATGCCGCTCAAAACTGTGAATAGTAACATAAATTGCAAAACTTATTATTTCACAGCATGAGTTGTACAATATATACAAAACATAAGCCGGGCGCTCAACAGAAAATTTACTTCGTAAATTATCTGGCGCCGTCGGTACTTAGCGAGGTCTTTTCGAGCTTAGTACCGCTACTGGCGGCAATGCAGCGAAAGCGTGCCCTACGTTGTTTTGTATATATTGTACAACGTGGCTTATTAAATATAAGAAGGGAGTACGAACATAAACATGGCTTACGAACAAGCATGGCTTGCTTACACATGCAAAACATCAGATAAGGAGATTGCGAATCTCGAATATATATATGCAGACACAGAAAAAGACGAGCTTATAAATAACAGCATAAAAGAGCTGCAGCTTGCATTTGCGGGTATAAGCGGGCATGAACTTAAGGTATGCCCCTTATCGGACGGCGATATAGCGGAAATTCCGTTCGCTGCAAATGGAGCCGATACGAACATAAACTTAAAAAGTATACATCTTATAATTAAGGAAGGTCTGAAAGCGGAAGGCTACAGAGTCTATGGGAAAAACGGCGGCATTATCATAGAAGCGCCCGACTCCAAAGGCATCCTGAACGGAACTTTTGAACTTATCCGTCAGATTAAGATGGAAAATCCGCTTGCAGACATGGACATATGCAAAGAGCCGGTTATGCCGCTTAGAATGTTAAATCATTGGGATAATATGGACGGCAGCATTGAACGCGGATATTCGGGGGCTTCGTTCTTTTTTGAAAATAATGAAATCATAGTAAATGACAGGACTGTCACTTATGCGAGGCTGGCGGCAAGCGTGGGGATAAACGCGGTCGTAATCAATAACGTCAATGTGAAAGATTCTGCTACATGGCTTATCACAGACAGGTATTTTGATAAGTTAAAGGCGATGTCCGAGATTTTTGCAGGCTTCGGAATTAAGCTCTTTATGAGCCTTAACTATGCCGCACCGGTTGAACTGGGCGAACTTGACAGCGCAGATCCGCTGGATTTAGAGGTACGCGAGTGGTGGAAAAAGAGAATGGAGCTTGTATTTAATGCAATCCCCAATCTGGGAGGCTTCCTTATTAAAGCGGATTCAGAAGGGCGTCCGGGGCCTTTTACATATGACAGGACTCACGCCGACGGAGCCAATATGTTAGCCGAAGCGGTAGAGCCTTACGGCGGAATCATAATATGGCGTTGTTTTGTATATAACTGCAAGCAGGACTGGCGCGATTACAAGACGGACAGGGCTAGGTCGGGCTATGACAATTTCATGCCCTTAGACGGTACGTTTAAAGATAACGTAATCTTGCAGATTAAAAACGGACCGATGGATTTTCAGGTTAGAGAACCGGTACATCCATTGTTCGGAGGACTTACGAAAACCAATCAAATGTTGGAAGTGCAGATTGCGCAGGAATATACGGGGCAGCAGCGGCATATATGTTATCTAATCCCGATGTTTTCCCAGGTTTTGCAATTCAGGACCTATGTGAAGGATAATGACGATACGGTGGGAGATATCGTATCCGGCAGGACTTTTAATCAGATAAACTGCGGCATGGCGGCGGTAGCGAATACCGGAAATGATGATAACTGGACGGGGCATGACTTTGCGGCAGCAAATCTTTACGGTTTCGGAAGGCTTGCTTTTGATACGTCTCTTACGCCGCAGGAAATAGCGAAAGAGTGGATTAATCTGACATACGGCACGGATAAAGAAGTGGAAGGGATTCTTCTTAATATATTGATGTCTTCATGGCCAACTTATGAGAAATACACATCGCCGCTTGGCATAGGCTGGATGGTGAATCCAAACTACCATTATGGACCGAATGTGGATGGGTATGAGTACGACAGGTGGGGGACATATCACCGCGCCGACCATCTGGGCATAGGCGTTGACAGGAGCCATGACGGAACCGGGTACGCCACGCTTTACAGAGAGCCTAACGCCTCTATGTACGATGATAAGGAGAAATGTCCCGACGAGCTGCTTTTATTTTTCCATCATATTCCATATACATGGAAGTTAAAAAGCGGCAAGACTGTAATCCAGCATATTTACGATACGCATTTTGAAGGCGCGGAGGATGTGGAGAAGATGGCGCGCGACTTTGAGGGGCTTAAGGGAAAGCTGCCGGATGGCGTATATGCAAGGGTTATGGCACGAATTGAGCATCAGAAAGAACATTCAAAAGAATGGCGCGACAGGATAAACACTTATTTCTACAGAATATCGGGGATTCCTGACGATAAAGGCAGAAAAATATATTAATCCGCTATTCTTGGCAATATAGTCAAAATAAGGGGGTATATTGAGCAGAATGCTATATTTATGCGCCTTAGAGAAATATACATTCATAAAAGTTGCACAATAAGTAAGCAAGATTTGAATGTGAAATAGCAATATATAACAAGAAAAACTAATCAAATTTGTGCTATTATATAATCAGTATTAAATAATTATGGGGGTGTAAAGGATGAAAAGTTCTAAAAAGAATGTACCTGCGGCAGGCGGCAACAAGAACTTCGGCGTCTATATCAAGCGATATTGGCAGTTGTATGCGTTGCTGGCTCTTCCGCTGCTATACCTGTTTATTTTTAAGTACATACCAATGGTATATCTGCAGATTGCTTTCAAGAAGTACAGTATCGTTCAAAGCGTATGGGAGATGCCGTGGGCGGATAATCATGGATTTGAATACTTTATTAAGGCGTTTAATAATGGGGACTTTATAAGGGCGCTGCGCAATACTTTGACGCTGAACCTTCTGGATTTATTTATAGGTTTCCCGATTCCTATTATATTTGCCCTGATACTTAATGAGCTGGTATTTAAGAACTTTAAGCGTGTAGTACAGACCATTGCTTATATGCCCCATTTCCTTTCATGGGTTATCATTTACGGTCTTGCCCTGCAGATATTTGCACCGACTACCGGTTTCTTAAATATGCTGATTACCAAACTGGGATTTGAGGCGATTCCTTTCCTGAATGATTCAAACCATTGGGTAGGAACTTACATATTCTTAGGAGTATGGCAGAGTTTTGGCTGGAACTCTATTGTCTACCTTGCGGCCATTGCGGGAATCAACTCAGAGCTTTATGAGGCGGCTTCCGTAGACGGAGCGGGACGATTTGCGAAAATGTGGCATATAACGCTGCCGGGCATTCGCTCGACAATCGTAGTGCTTTTGGTAATGAGCCTTGGTAATATTTTAGGAAGCGGCTTCGACAGACCATTCGCATTGCAGAACAATTTGGTTATGGACGTGGCGGAAGTGCTTTCGACCTTCATATATAAATACGGTGTCAGGAGCCTGCAGTTCTCGCTGACAACAGCGGTTGGTTTCTTCCAGTCCCTGATATGCGTTATCTTCCTGTTACTTGCCAACTGGATTTCACGCCGGCTTGGTGAACGTGGAATCTGGTAGAAGGGAAAGGGGGAAAATATATGAATAAAGTTCGTTCAAGGTCTGAAAAAATAGGAGATTGGGTATTTATATTGATATGCGTTATCGTCAGCCTGATTTGCGTTGTTCCGATGCTTAACCTTTTAGCTAAATCTTTAAGCTCGGCGGACGCGCTGATTAAGCGTGAGGTGTATCTGCTGCCGAAGGGACTGAATTTTGACGCATACGGCATGGTATTTGGCGATGCGAAATATGTACGCTCGTTCTTCTGGACCGTGTTCCTGACTGTTATATGTACATTTGTATCACTGACAATGACGGCGCTTTGCGCATACCCGCTTATATTTGAGAAGTTAAAAGGGCGCGGGGCAATCAATATTTTCATTACGATAACAATGTTCTTTAATGCGGGTACTATTCCTAACTACCTGCTTATGAAGAGCATAGGATTTTTAAATAATCCGCTTGTACTCATTGTTCCAAGCTGTATGAGCGTGTATAACATGATTATTATGAGAAGCTTTTTCTACGGAATCCCCGACAGTCTCAGGGAATCGGCGGAGATTGACGGCGCAAGCTTCTTTAGGATACTGGTGAGTATATATCTGCCACTGTCCAAGCCGGTATTTGCGACGCTCGCCCTGTTCTATGCGGTAGGAAGGTGGAACGGTTACTCGGACGCTTTGCTCTATATTAATAAAGAAGCGTTATATCCGCTGCAGCTCTTCCTGTACAATATACTTAACAATATGAACAGTGTGGAGATTGCGACGCAGGAAGGTTTCTCCTCGCCGGGACTTAGTGAATCGGTTAAAGCGGCAGTCGTTATGTTCTCAACGATACCGATTTTGTGTATCTATCCGTGGTTACAGAAATACTTTATTCATGGCGTAACCATGGGAGCTGTAAAGGAATAATCGGAAGCTGTTTTACAGAATCCGTTCATTCAAATAAAACCAAATAGGGAGGTAAAAAAATTGAAAAAGAAAATTTTGGCAGTAGTGCTTGCCTGTGCAATGACATTCTCATTGGCAGCATGCGGCAACAGCGATTCCGGAACAACTTCGTCTACTGATAATAATCAGACGACGTCTTCCGGTACGGAGACCACAACTCCGTCTACAGACTCAGGCACCACGGATGCCGGCACCACAGACGCTGGCACAGATGCAGCAGATCCGACAAACGGTGAAGTTGTTGACGGTAAGTTTGTAGACACAAGACACATCACGGTAGAAGTTTATAACCGTGAAAACGACGGCGGTTCAGACCCGACCAACAATAAGTACACCAAGTATATCCAGGATAAGATGCTTGAACTGCACAACGTAGAAGTTGAGTTTATCTCAGTTCCCCGTTGGACAGAGGTAGAGCAGATTAACAACCTGCTTGCAGCAGGCGATGCTCCTGACATCTGTGTAACTTATGATTATGCAACAATTCAGACTTACGCTAACATGGGGGGGGTTCAGAATTTATGGCCTCATGTCGATACCTACAAAGATATGCTTCCGAATATGTGGAACTGGCTCGGCTCATTTAATATTTATGCTGATCAGGATCCTGCGAACAATGATCTTTGGGCTATTGAAGGTAAGCTGGCGGTTGCTAACCGTATCAATACTTTTGTTCGTAAGGATTGGCTTGATGCGTTAGGCTTAAGCGAGCCTACAACATGTCAGGAATTTGAGGATATGCTGATTGCCTTCAGAGACAATGCAGATACTCTTCTTGGCGCTGACGCAGACAAGATGGTTCCTTTCTCCATCAGCTACGATGTAGGCTGGAGAGCAGCCCTGTTGATAGAGTCCAACATGGATCCTGATATTACTGATTACGAGTATTTCGTAAACGGTTTTGACGACAGAAAGCTTACCCAGAACGGAACAAAGGAAGCTATCCGCACATTGAACAAATGGTATAATGACGGACTTATCTGGAAAGATTTTGCTCTGTACGGAAGCGGTGATACCACGGAAGACGACATGATGAAAGCCGGATATGTAGGCGCATTCATGCACAACTGGGATTATCCTTTCAGAAATGGTGAAGATTCTATCCAGACTAACCTTGAGAGAATTGTAGGTCCTGACGCTTGCTACGTTGCAGTTGACTGCTTCGAGGACAGCAAGGGCACACATACCAAGTTTGTAAACAGCTCTGTGGGTGACAGAAAGATATTCTTCCCTTCAAGCAACGACGAAATCCTTGCATCATTAATGTATCTTGATTTCATCAGTATGCCTGAGACAATCGAGTACCTGCAGATTGGTGATGAAGGCGTTACACACAACAAGCTGGATGATGGCGCGATTGAAATTATCGCTGCAACAGGCGATGATATCCAGAACTCCGGTATGAACATCGATTATACGATTACATGTAACGGTCTGAATCTGGTAGATCCTGATGTGACGGCAAAATCAATGGCTCATAATTACAGTGGTATTGATACGGCTCTGGTTGAAAAAGCTAACGCAATTGCTAATACGGATACACGTTCATTTGCTCCTGTAAACGTAGGCGAGATTAAGGCTGCTGAAGGTCAGGGCGAGGCTCTTTCAAGCAAGAGAGACGTTATTCTGGACAATGCAGTAGTAGCTTCTACTGATAATTTCGATAAGGTATGGGATGATGGCATGGCTGATTACTTAAGCTCAGGCGGTCAGGCAATTATGGACGAACGTGCTGAGAAGTGGAAAGCTACATTTGGTGATGCAACATCACTTCCTAACAACTAAGCAGTAGAATTAGACAGTAAAAAATAAGCAGATAAGGGGCGTTCCTGTGGGAGCGCCTCTTTTTGAAAAAGGTATGTTATAATAAGAAATGCAGCAGTGAAGATACTGAAAAGATACAAAAATAAAAGAAAGGAATTAAACGATATGGAAATGACATTGCGCTGGTACGGCTCAAAATTTGACACTGTAACTTTGGAACAGATAAGGCAGATTCCCGGAGTGAAGGGAATTATCACCACTCTTTATGATACACAGCCCGGCGAAGTATGGCAGACAGAGCGCATCAGAGCCATGAAAAAAGAAGTCGAGGCGGCGGGCATGCACATCGCCGGAATAGAAAGCGTCAACATACATGACGCAATCAAAGTAGGTTCCGCCGACAGGGATACATATATTGACAATTATATTGAGACACTTGAAAATTTGGGAAAAGAAGATATACACATGGTATGTTACAATTTTATGCCCGTATTTGACTGGACAAGAACCGAGCTTGCGCGTAAAAGAGAGGACGGCTCGACTGTGCTTGCTTATACGCAGGAGGCTGTGGACGCTTTAGTCCCTGAAAAGATGTTTGAGTCTATCGCAGGCGACGCGAACGGAAGCATCATGCCGGGCTGGGAACCTGAGCGCATGGAGCATGTTAAGGAACTTTTTGAAATGTATAAAGACGTGGACGATGAGAAACTTTTTGAAAATCTCAAGTATTTTCTGGAGCGCATCATGCCGGTCTGCGATAAATATGATATAAATATGGCTATTCACCCCGATGATCCAGCGTGGAGCGTATTCGGGCTTCCGCGTATTATTATAAATAAGAAAAATATCCTTAGAATGATGCAGATGGTAGACAATCCACACAACGGCGTGACGTTCTGCTCAGGCTCTTACGGCACCAATCTTGAGAATGACCTGCCTGATATGATTCGCTCACTGAAAGGCAGAATCCATTTTGCACATGTGCGTAACCTTAAGTTCCATTCACCGACTAATTTTGAAGAGTCGGCGCATCTTTCAAGCGACGGCAGCTTCGATATGTACGAGATTATGAAAGCTTTGTACGATATAGGGTTCGACGGACCTATCCGCCCCGACCACGGAAGAATGATATGGGGCGAGAAGGCAATGCCCGGCTACGGACTCTATGACAGGGCGCTGGGCGCGGCGTATTTGAATGGGTTGTGGGAAGCGATAGAGAAGAGTGCGAAATAGTAGTTACTGTTCATATGCATTGAATGTGACATGGATTTATATGATTTCACTTGAGGTACGCTCTCGCTCCGTGTAAAAGCGCAGCGGTACTAAGCTCAAAAGCCGCTTTGCGTCTTTTTTACTAAGTACCGGCGTTTTACAAGGACCTCAAGTGAAAGCATATAAATCCATGTCACCCATAGGCTGTGAATTAGTAGTAGAGAATATACTTGTGTAATTATTAGTTGTGTTGTCGGATAAAAAGACAGCGGAATGGGGGATTGTGATGAGATTAAATGAGGAAGGTTTAAAAAACCGTACACAGTGGGAAGATGCAGGATATGCGCTGCCACAGTTTGACAGAGGGAAGATGGTGAAAGAAACCGAGCAGAATCCGTTTTGGATTCATTTTGGCACCGGCAATATTTTCCGTGCTTTTCAGGCTAATGTCGTACAGAACCTGTTAAATCAGGGAGATTTGGCATGTGGTCTGGTGGCAGTGGAAGGCTTCGACTATGAGATTATCGAGAAGATGTATAAACCGCATGATAATTATGGAATTCTGGTAACGCTCAAGGCGGACGGCAATGTCGAAAAGACTGTGGTGGGAAGTATAGCCGAGTCATATACGCTTAATTCTGCGAATGAGAAAGAATTTATGCGCCTGAAAGAGATTTTCTGTAAAAGTTCCCTGCAGATGGCGACGTTTACCATTACTGAAAAGGGCTACAGCCTTGTGAACGGCAAGGGCGAATTGCTTAAAGACGTGGAGGCGGACTTTGCAAACGGTCCTGATAAGCCAAACAGCTATATAGGGAAAGTGGTGTCTCTGCTTTATGCGCGTTATAAAGACGGGGCTAAACCGCTCGCCATGGTGAGCATGGACAACTGTTCGCATAACGGCGATAAACTCTATGCGGCGGTTAATGCTTTTGCAGAGGCATGGACGAAGGCGGGGGTTATTGACGAAGGCTTCCTTAAATATGTGAACGATGGCGAGAAAGTGTCTTTCCCATGGACTATGATAGATAAGATAACGCCCAGACCTGACGCGTCCGTGGAAGATATTCTGAAAAAAGACGGAGTGGAAGAGCTTGAGTCTGTAATTACTTCTAAGAATACATATGTAGCTCCGTTTGTGAATGCTGAAGAATGTGAGTATCTGGTGATAGAGGATTCATTTCCGAATGGCAGACCGTGCCTTGAAAAGGGCGGTTTCATGTTCACAACGAGAGAGACCGTGGATAAAGTTGAAAGAATGAAGGTCTGTACTTGTTTAAATCCGCTGCATACCGCGCTTGCTGTATATGGCTGTCTGCTCGGATATACTAAAATATCCGAAGAAATGAAAGACACGCAGCTGCGCAGGCTTGTGGAAATCATCGGGTATACGGAAGGACTTCCGGTAGTGGTTAATCCTAAAATTATAAATCCGAAGGAATTTATCGATACCGTGCTTAATGTGCGTATTCCGAATCCTTTCATGCCTGATACTCCGCAGCGCATCGCCACAGATACGTCACAGAAACTGGCAATCCGTTTCGGTGAAACCATTAAAGCCTATAATGCGTCAGACAGCCTTGACGTAAAAGAACTTAAGTTAATTCCATTGGTATTTGCAGGTTGGCTGCGTTATTTGATGGGAGTAAACGATAACGGTGAAAAGTTTGAACTAAGTCCGGATCCGCTGCTTGCTACTGTGTGTCCGTATGTCGAAGGAATAAAGTTAGGCGACCGTGTAGGAGATGACAAGCTGAAAGCAGTTCTTGCCAATGAAAAGATTTTCGGCGTGAATCTCTATGATGTCGGAATGACGGAAACGGTTATGGGATACTTTAACGAATTGATAGCAGGAGTGGGGGCTGTGAGGACGGTTTTGGAGAAGTATGTGAAATAGATAGTAGATAGGTGGAATTGATTTGATAATAGTTTAGGTTGTGGTGGGTATGGGGCATATGTTTCCCTTTGCGGCACACTCTCGTTCCGTGTAAAACGTAGCGGTACTAAGTTCAAAAGCCATAAAGCAGGCTTTTTCACTAAGTGCCGACGTTTTACAAGGGCCGCAAAAGGAAACATATGCCCCCATACCTTCCATGTATTGAATTATTATTCACTTATTCACTCATTTACTTATTCGCTTATTTATTCACAGTTGTTGGGCGGCATGGACTCTTACTTGTCTTGCTGCGTGTTCTCATTTTCTGACTTCGCCGCATCTCGTTTTTGTTTGGTGATAGTGTAGAGCTGGATATATACCCATATCAGAATGGGGAGCCCGATAGAAGCAAGCAGGCAGGCCGCAAACAACCTGTCTGAATTGGGAAAATCCAGACAGGCGGCAATGAACGTGATAATATACATACCTACTAAAATTACTACACAGATAAGCGCCGCAATCTGTTGTGGCGTTTTGGTTCTTTTTTCTTTCATGAATAAATTAAATCCTTAATAAATACTATACTATATTTAAGCCGTTAATGGTTACTGTGAGATTGGCAAGCTTGGAATCGATTTCCTTGCTGGTCTCAGCCATGCTTGCGGCAAGTTTCTGTACTTCTGTCGCAACTACCGCAAATCCGCGTCCTGCCTCACCTGCGCGCGCCGCCTCGATAGAAGCGTTGAGTGCAAGCATATTCTGGCGTTTGCTGTAAGCTGCGATTTGCGATGTGCTGTCGTTGGCAGCTTTAATTTCTTCTACTGCCGTTGAAATACCGTCTTTAAGTTTGTCAAGAATAGAGCTGTTATTCTTTTCAAAGTAGCTGGAACGCACATACATGTTGATAACATCTCCGAGGAGGTTTGCAGCCGCTTCAATTTCTGCGCGGGTTTTGATGGAAACTTTATGTAGTGCGTTTATGTAAAGGTCTTCGTCAATATCCAGTTCTCTTGCGACTTTGCGGAAATATTCTTCGTCGGGATTCTCGGGGAGAACTTGTCCGCCGATTACGCTTCCAAGAACCGTGCCGTCGCTTAATGTAATCGGGATTCCAAAGTCTACAAGTCCTGCATGGCAGTTATATACGCCCTTACCTTCACGGTCACATTTTTCACAGCGTTTGCAGCCTTCTGCACTGCCGCGGGTAAGCTTGATACAAAAATCCGTAAAATTATAACATTCGCTTATGTACTTACCGTCTGCGCCGACGGCAACTGTAGCTAATCCTGTGGATTTCGCCCAATTATTCATTATACTCTCAAATTTCTGCATATCACAAAAGTCTTCGATTTTTATTGCCATGCCATATCCCCCTTGATATATATTTTTGCGTCAAGTTATGTGACTTAATTTTATCATTTATTACTGAGATTGTAAAGTGCGAGTTTGCAGTGAATATTTGGCGAACATGAGGTTAAGAAAGTATATGATTTTTTATAAAATATTTCTGTCTGATAATGAAATAATATAGTGACAAACCAGGCAAATTACTATATTATTATCTGTAGCAATTAAGCAGCTGTTTATTCAGCCCAATACTCCGCAGCAAACTGATAGGGCGGCAAAACGCTTGGCTGGCTGCCTGCGGAAATAAACGGAATGGAGTATTCATTATGGAAAAAATCGAAATAAACCAAAACTGGCAGATGCAGATTATCGGTGAGAACATATACGGCATATCGGAAGAATGGCTGGACGCGGAAGTGCCAGGTTCCGTATATGGCAATTTGTTAAAAAAAGGATTGATACCTGATCCGTATTATCGTATCAACGAGCTGGACGCTTTGAAACTGATGGAGCAGGATTTTTGTTTCAGGACGACGTTTGATATATCGAAAGAACAGTTGGAAGGGGACTTTCTGCTGCTGCGTTTCGATGGCATAGATACTTTGGCAGACGTGTATCTTAACGGCGGGCATCTTGGATATTGCGATAATATGCACAGAATATGGGAATATGATATACACGAGATTGCAAAAGAAGGGGAAAATTCTCTCAGGGTACAGATATACTCACCGACTAAGTACATAGAAGAAGAGAATGAAAAAATCTATACCGGAGGCTCTTTGGAGTGTATGGAAGGATTTCCGCATCTTAGGAAAGCGCACTGTATGTTTGGCTGGGATTGGGGACCGAGACTGCCGGATGCCGGAATTTTCAGGGCTGTGTCGATTTTGTCAGGAAAAAGGGCAAGGTTGGAACAGGTTTACATAACGCAAGAGTGGAATTATAAGGCGGCAGAAGAGACTGTTTTGAGCGCAAATGCCTCAAATGTGGCGGATGTGAATGATGATGAAACAGTGATTGTTATGTGCAATGTTACAATAGAAAGTTTTATAGATGGTAATAGTTCCGGGTGTGGTGTCAGTGCCAATATGGATACTGACGTTAAAATTGACGTTGGTGACGACGGATTAATTCTGAAAACTGCGCTCTTTGCCCCTGACGGTCAATTGGTTGCAGAGAAATCTTCCGCTGCAAGCGAAGATTGGGACAGGTTCGTAGTCAATGCCCCGCAGAAATGGTGGCCGCACGGCTATGGAGAGCAGCCTTTATATACGATAAAGGTGATATTGGAGAACGAAGACGGCAAGGAGCTGGATTCGTTTGTAAGGCGGATAGGGCTGCGTACAATCACCGTCAATACAGAGAAAGACGAATGGGGAGAGTGTTTCGCCCATGAGGTGAACGGCGTGAAGATTTTTGCAATGGGCGCAGACTACATACCCGAAGACAACATTCTTTCGAGGGTGACGAAGGAGCGTACATATAAGCTGCTTAAAGATGCGGCGGAGGCTAACCATAATTGTATCAGGGTGTGGGGCGGCGGCTACTATCCGGACGACTACTTCTATGACGCCTGCGACGAGTTGGGGCTGATTGTATGGCAGGACTTTATGTTTGCCTGTGCATCTTATGAGCTGAATGATGATTTTGAACGCAGTATAAGCGCTGAAATCCGTGATAATATCAGAAGAATACGCCATCATGCCTGTCTGGGATTGTGGTGCGGCAATAATGAAATGGAGACTCAGACTCTGGACAAAGTCTGGAAACCTTCTATTAAGCAGAAATATGATTATATTAAGCTGTATGAATATATTATTCCGAAAATAGTGGAAGAGGAAGATCCTGCGACGTTTTACTGGCCTTCTTCGCCGTCTTCGGGCGGCAATTTCGACAACCCATGGGATGAGAACCGTGGAGATGCGCATTATTGGGACGTATGGCACGGAAACAAGCCGTTCACGGAATATAGGAAGTTCTATTTCCGCTATCTTTCGGAGTTCGGTTTCCAGTCGTTCCCCTGCCTGAAGACAGTGGAAAGCTTCACGGAGCCTGCGGATAGGAACATTTTTACAAGGGTTATGGAGATGCACCAGAGAAACAGGGCGGCAAACGGCAAGATTTTGGATTATCTGTCGGCAACCTATCTTTATCCTGCGGACTTTGAAATGATGCTGTATGCGTCGCAGCTTTTACAGGCTGACGCGGTTCGCTATGGAATCGAGCATTTCAGGCGGCATCGGGGCAGATGTATGGGGACGGTGGTATGGCAGCTCAATGACATCTGGCCTGTGGCGTCATGGGCGAGCATCGACTATTACGGAAGATGGAAGGCGCTGCATTATGCGGAGAAAAGGGCGTTTGCCCCGATTATGATTTCCTGCGAGGAAATAGGGGAACTGAGCGAAAGACCTTATTGTATCAAGCAGCCTGCGCCGATTGAAAAGGCGGCGAGACTCCATGTGGCGAATGAAACGATGGAAAAAGTCAGCGGAAAGGTGGTATGGTCGCTGCGTGAATCCGACGGAAGTATTATTGTATCAGGTGAGAAAAACGTCGCAATAGAGCCGCTTGATGGCGTATGGCTTGAAAAACTGGACTTTTCGGAATATGACGAGTTAGAGGTTTACATAAGTTATGCTTTTTTAATGGCTGGGAAGACTGTGTCCGAAGGAACCTGTCTTTTTACTGCACCAAAACATTATCCGTTTAAAAACCCTGAACTGTCATACCGCAGGGAAGGTAAGGAACTGATAATATCAGCGTCCGCCTATGCTAAGAATGTAGCGATTGAGGGCATGGACGGCGACGTAAAACTGTCAGATAACTTCTTCGATATGAATCCGGGCGAGCGGCGCGTGGAGATTACAGAAGGGGACGCGAAGGAGTTTTCGCTTAAATCTGTGTACGATATCGCGGGGAATAGATAGCGGTTATGTTTTATGAAATAGTTTGTGCAGGCAGCGGTTATGTTTTATGAAATAGTTTGTGCAGACAAAGGTTATGTTTTATGTAATAGTTTGTGTAGACGGCAGTTAGCCTTATGCGCGTAAATTTAAGGATTGAGTAAAAATGGGGGATTGTTTATGTACGCTGGGAAGGGAAAAGGCTTGAGCGCCAATCAGTTAAAGTTAATCGCCATTATAGCGATGACGTTGGACCATTTGACATGGACATTTTTTCCCGGATATTCAAAGGAGTGGTATGTTATACTGCTGCATATTGTAGGCAGGCTTACCGCGCCGATTATGTGGTATTTTATTGCCGAAGGCTATCATCATACGCATGATATTAAGAAATATGCGGCGAGATTGTTTATACTGGCGGGTATATCGCATTTTGCCTATAACTTTTGTTTCGGGATACCGTTTATTCCGCTTAAAACGTCCGTATTTAACCAGACGGGCGTAGTATGGTCGCTTGCGTGGGGCTTGGTTTTGCTTTACATATATGATAAATCGCAGTGGAAACATTGGCAGCAGATATTGGCAACCTTTGTCATTTGTCTGATTACGTTTCCGTCTGACTGGAGCTGTATCGCGACAATGGCGATTGTGTCAATCGGCGTAAACAGGGGAAATTTTAAGAAACAGATGATGGCTATGATGATATGGACGGCGGCGTATGCTATTGTGTATTTCTTCTTTATTGATAAGGTCTACGCCATAATCCAGCTTGGCACATGCCTGACTATTCCGTTTCTGCGGCTCTATAACGGCGAGCGCGGTTCATATAAGGGAATGGGGAAGTTGTTCTATGTGTATTACCCGCTGCATCTTTTCGTATGTGGGATTATACGCGTATTATTATGGGGTGCGTCGTTTTTAACCGGAGTTGGCTGATTTTTAATATGGCAATACGGCAGTTCAGCCCATAAGTGCAGGGAAATACATCTGTTCATGCGCTTTGAGCCGGACTGATGTGGTATATGTCAAGGCTTATTCGTCTTCCTTATTCATCTTCCTTGACAAACCCCCATGAATCCCAGTGCCAGATGCTGACTTCTCCATCAGGGGAAGTCAGCACGAGGCGGTAATCAGGCGTTTTACTGCCGCTTATGGAGATTTCCACCACGTCCTGCCCTATATAAGAGGACTGCCATTTAGGGCGGATTGTGTATGTAGTGGAAACTGCGCCGTCATATACTGCTTCTTCAGGTTTTTCAGGTTCTTTATGACCGGCTGCATTTAAGTCATGTCCATACTCATATACGAAAATATGCTGCGACCATTCCGTATCTTCCATCTCCGTTTCGTCTATCCAGAAGGGCTTATGAGCGCCGAAATGCCCCTGCCGCCAGCATAGGAGTATAAGTTCGTCATAACCGTCATTGTCAATATCGCTAGAGAGCGCCTGCTGTACTTTCACTCCATCGGGAGAAGACCATGTAACATCACCATTATACTTAACAATTGCAGATTTGCGACGTAATTCTATTTCATATTCACCAGTATCGTCATAGAATGTCCCGCTTTCCCACTTTACCCAATTAGGTATGTCCGTCCTGTGTGAAAACACTATATACAAAACGGCGCCGGAGCATACCAGCGCCATTGTCATAATGAATATTATTGTTCGTCTGGATAATTTTTTTAATGCAGAAGCGGTCATTGCCATGCTCCTTATTCATTCCGATATCCCATCGTCCACTCAGGCTTTTCAATCGGAAGCGGTTCATAATTGCGCTCTCCGTCTTCTCCGGGCTTAATTCCTAACATATAATGCCATTCACTGTCAGTCAGCCTGTCTTGGAGCGGCCACTCGAACTGATAGAAATTGTATACGCTGCCCCTTGCAAGTCTGATTTTGCCGTCCACATTTACAAGGACTAAGATATATGAAGGATTAGCGGTGCCTACTTCAAGTACCATCCAGCCGTCAGGATCGGTTGCGATATCCGCAATAACGGCGGCAGGAAATTCCTGCGTGGCTACATAATCTTCACCGCTGGCATCTGCTGCAACTTCAATCCAGAAATGCTCAATATAACCGCCATAGCATCTGATAAACTCGTATTCGTCGTCAGTCAGAACTTCGTCCATAAGCTCTTTATTGGAGATTGTAAGCAGTTGTTCGGACATTTGTGACAGACGCGATAGATTTTCTTCGTCGTTTTCAGTCAACATGCCATATTCTTTAAGCCCCTGCAGCGTCATATTGGCAAGGTTGTTAAAACTCGCATATACGAGCGGTTCCGGCTCTACATATCCTTTGTCGTCATATTCTATGTCGCCGCCGCCCATTTCCGCCATTACCTGTTTGGAATATAAAATAGTGTCGTGTTTAAGCTCCGTGAAACTGCCTGCAAAACATTCCAAATCTTTTTTCAGCCATTCATCGCTCTGCATAAATTCCGGATAGCCCTCGCCCTTCGGACTAAGAAGGGGGCGGAGCGTATTCAGCCAGCCCGCGTACAGGCTTGCCGACCAGAGGGTGTCGTCTGCTGCAAGGAGAGCGCTCTGCAGTTTCACCATATTTTCTGAATAATTTTCGTAATTCGTATCGCCCTGTTCCTGTAAAATGTCAAGCGCCATCTCGCTGCCAAGCGCGGCGGGAACGTCCAGCACGTCGGGAAGCATACGTATTTCTCCGCTGCTGTTTTTTCTTACGTCACTGTAGATAAGTTTCTGCATAATCGCCGCGTCAATGGTGAAACGCTGTCCCATAAACCTAAAGCCGGGGATTACATTGTCTTTGCCGTCATCAATTGGTATGGAATTAATCTGCGGAGCAGGGAGCGTGCCTGTTAAGTTATGAAAGACATTGAACGCTTCTCTGTCGGCTTTAAGTTCGGCAGCAGTGAAATCGCTGCCGTAAGCTTCAGTCATAGCCTGTGAATACTCGTATGCTCCAAGGTCGTCGCTTGCGCCTGCAAAAAACGATGTTACCGCATAGATGCCTTCCCATAGGCTATACGCTTCGGGGTTATCTGCAAGAACCTTGGTTATAAGGAGAGAACTCCTGTCCATGTCAACATTCTCCTGCCTAAAATGGATTCTGCCATACCACATCATTGCTTTGAAATATTTTTCCAGCGTCTCGTCGCCTTCATAATATCCGCGGGGTTTGTACTGTGAGTAATCTTCATAGTCGTTTGTTATCAGGGAAGTACCTATTCCCTCGGCAGCGTTTATTTTATCGAGTTCGCTTGCAACAACTGACTCTACATAGTCGGCGGGAGTAACGCTTTCATCAAGAAGCTTTGCCCCAATGGTAAAAAATGCGACGTTTCTCTGAGCGGCATCTTCCCATTCGCTGCCTTTTAAAAGTTCATATTGCGCCATGCTTTCTTCAAGCATCAGCGTGCTTAAGCGGGTAAGGTTTTCGCTTAGGTATTCTCTTTCGATATTTTTAAGCAGATAACTGAAATACAAGTGGTAGGCGTGCATAAGCGAATCCACCGTTACAAAGCTGGGGATACACTCGTATCTGTTCATTTCGTATACTTCATGAAATTCGCAGCCGGGATTACCATAGACAATGAAACCGTTGTCTGTCAGCTTTTCTATAAATTCATCTGCATCTGTGAAATAATGAAATTGATACAAATTATCGACATTGCTTAAATCAGGCTCAACCGTATACGGCGCGACGCAAGGAGTTATGCCGATATCGGAGTCTGCTGAGGTCTGCTTTATAAGGAGCGGCCTGCCGTTTGCAAAAGGCTCGGAAAAGGTTTGTGCGGCATCTTCCGGCGCGCTGTCTTGTGAAGTGGCAGAAGTATCGGTTGATGTATCTGTCCCGTTTGGCTCGTTTGCCGCCTGATTTTCAGCAGTTGTATTTGCGACGTTTTCTGTAGAAGTATTGTCTGTGCTGCTTTCCGATGCCTGCGGCGCGGCACATGAGCATAAGAGGCTTACGATAAGCGACACGGCAAGAAAAGTTTTTAGTTTCTTTTTCATAAATAACCCTCCCCATAATGCAATTAAAGTAAATTATTGCCTGCTTAAGTTGAGATTATTATATTATAGATTTAAGTGCGTGGCAAGGAAATAAAAATATTGACAATTTCCTAAGATTTGATATGGTACTATATAAATAAAATTTGTACTGATAAGCGGACATAGAATTGCATACTAAGGAAGGGGAGAGATTATTATTATGTTGTATTTGAAAGAAGCGTCGCTGGAAGATGTAGAGAAAGAATACGAATTTATCACTAATACGCCTAAAAATGAGAACGGCTTTACTAATCCGGCAGCCGGATGTTCAAGAGAAGAATTTGAAAGCTATATTCTGCCCGGTTTTGTCAATGCGGCAAAAGGAATCGGGGTGCCGGAAGGCTTTGTGCCGGAGACGGAATTGTTTTTATGGGATGATGAACAAATCGTCGGGATGTTCAGAATACGGCATTACCTTACGGAAACTCTGGCAAACGGAGCGGGGCATATAGGATATGGGATAAAGAAGGAATTTCGAGGAAAAGGCTACGCCACCGAGGGCTTGAAACTGACCATAAAAAAGGCGTGGACAATTATAAGAGAGGACGAAATTTATATGTCAGTCCGTAAGGATAATCCAGAGTCGCTTAAGGTACAGCTAAAGAATGGCGCATATATCCACCATGAAGACGAGCAGGAGTTTTATACAAGGATTAAAAAATGATTTTTCTTGAAACCTTTCCGCCGCCTGATTCGTATTATAGGTAAAGGCGGTGGCTTATGGATAATACGATGAACTTTAGCGCAATGACAAGGTTGTGCCACAACATATTAAGGGCAGGTCAGGCATATGGCAATAAGGGTGCAGCGGGTATTGCGGGCGCATCAGACATAAGTATAGGCGGCATATCTTTTAGTGAGAGTCTGGCAAATAAGAATGCGGAAATCGAAGAATACAAACGCTATATCTATGATAAAATCGAAGCTTTGCCCATACACCCCTCGAATATCCACGATTCAATATCGGTTCATATATCAGATGCGGGTTTTGAAGCAATGATGAACGACTCTGAGTATGAAAAGTGGGTTTTGGATACTCTGGAAAAGAATTTTATGTGTCCTGACCAGTGGAGCGGCACGAGCGGCGGCAAGTTCGTAATATTCCGTTTTGGAGCCAAGAGAAGTGAATTTCGCGCTGACGTTTGGCGCATCGGTTTCAGGAGCGGAAACGGATACAGGCAGTTTAACGAGAAATCGGAAGACAGCTTTTGGCAGCGCAGGGAGAAGCGCAGGAAGCTGCTCAAAGAAGAACTGGAAGAAATGCAGGAAAAGAAGGCTGTTGCGAGGCGGATTGCGAAGTCGCAATATTATGCGCAGATGGCGGAATTTACTCAGCTGGCGAAATTGCAGCAGGAAGAAAATGTGACAGATGTGTCGGGAATGCCGTTGAATTATGATGCGCTTGCAATGCAGATTTTTTCTACATTTAAGACAAGCATCCTGCTGGAATCTGTGAGAGGGAAGAAGTTTGATAAATAGTGACTATTCGGCTGTGTAACTGTGAAGGCACTAAGCAGTCAGGATAAATGATAAAAGACATAATATGGAGGCAGGCTTATGGATTTAGGTGCAATCGGATATAATAGGCAAGATTATGCGCAGGCGGCAGGAAGAAGTCAGGCAGGCGCAAAGACAGTGGGGAAGAGCGAAGCGGCTGAACATACGGACTTTAGCCTTAAATATGTACAGGCGCAGGAGGACAGCGATAGAAACAAGAACAACGAGTCAGACTCAGAAACCGAGTCTGAGATAATAGTCAGGGCGGATGGCTCTAAGGTATTGATGATGACTACGCATATCGGCGGAGCGGAGACAATGATGAGCATACAGATATCGGGACCTGCAGAACTTCAGAATAGTCAAATGCCCCCACGGCAAGATGAGTCCATCGCGGTAGTCGCCCATATGTTCAAGTGATGCAAGCAGCCGTTTGGCTCATTGCTCGTGGGAATAAAGCCAATTTAGGCTTATCGAAAGCGGTTTATCTTAGCGTCTTCACGGTTATAGTGATTTTACCGTGCCAATACTTCAAGAATTTCACCGACATACATGGTGTGCATATCATTATCTGCATACCATTTTTTTATGTCCGGCGCGATAAATGAATCCTCGGTAATCTTGGTTGCGGACAGCTTTTGGCAGAGCAGAATCAAATTGCCTTCATCGATAAAAGGTATAGAAAGCTTATAATTCCATGAAAGCCCTGCGCCTTTCATCTTATCTTCGTCGCGCCCCGTGTGCGAACCGCAGTAATTGAGAGCATCTTTATACTGGCTGCCTAAAAAAGAAACGGAGAAGAAATCGCCTGCATCGATGAATTCCTTCGTATATCTTGAGTCGCGGACAAAAACAAAGACTACGTTTTTACCCCAAAGGACGCCGATGCCGCCCCAGCTTATCGTCATGGTGTTGGCTTTCTGTTTGGAGCCTGCCGAAACCAAAGCCCATTCCTTCCCTATTTTTTCAAACGGATTAAATTCCAGCTTATCAATTGGAAATGGTTGAAATAAGTGCATATTAAGCCCTCCTTTTGATATTTTTATATACATATGGATATGTTTATGCTAATCTGTATTATACATGGTCTTAAGATAATTGTCATGTGTTTGATGTAATAAAATGAAATTTTTGCTTTATACAAATTTCGCAGAGCAGAGAAGGTAAAAAGCAAAATATGATTTATTTTTAGCAAGCATATTGTAGAAAATGTGATTAGACTGCAGTAGCATAATTATATACAATATGAACCACACGAGTTATGTAAACTAAAAGAGCATAATTTATACAAATAAATCTGAAAGCAAAGGAAGGCTTAACTATGACAGAGAAGAAGAGTTACCGAAATGTGTTTGCGCAAATCGGCATAAGTGAAGAGGATATTAGCAGGAGGCTTGCAGAAATCAAGCATACTTTCTTTTATGAGGAAGGTGAAAAGCTTTATTATCCCGTGGGAGACGATATGGCGTATATCGTGGATACGGGGAATAACGACGCCAGAACCGAGGGCATGAGTTACGGCATGATGCTCTGCGTGCAGCTTGATATGAAAGAAGAGTTTGACCGCTTATGGAAATGGTCGAAGACATACATGTATATGGACGAGGGAGAAAATGAAGGTTATTTTGCATGGTCCTGCGCTACGGACGGCAGCAGGAACGCATACGGTCCTGCACCTGACGGCGAAGAGTTTTTTGCGATGGCGCTTTTCTTTGCATCCCACAGATGGGGCGACGGCGAAGGGATTTTTGCATACTCTAAAGAGGCGAAAAAAATTCTGGACGCCTGTCTTCACAAAGGGCAGAATGGCAGAGCGGGCAGCGCAATGTGGAACCATGAAAATCATCAGATTTTGTTCGTACCCGGCTCAGATTTTACCGATCCGTCCTACCATCTGCCGCATTTTTATGAACTGTTTGCATTATGGGCTAATGAAGAGGACAGGGCGTTCTGGAAACAGGCGGCAGTATCCAGCCGTGAATACCTTGCTAAGGCATGCCATCCCGTTACGGGATTTAGCGCAGAGTATGCCGAGTTCGACGGCACGCCCATGAGCAGGAAGCTGCCGTGGACTAACGACAGGCACGACTGGTTTTACAGCGATTCATACAGGACAGTGGCAAACATCGGTCTTGACTATGAATGGTTTGGAGAAGACAAAGGGCAGATAAAAGCGGCGGACAACATTCAGAAATTTCTGACGGCTGACAGGATAAGCGGTACATACCATGTATATGAAGTGGATGGAAAAGTGGCTGCCGAGTCAGCGCTGCACCCGGTAGCAATTACGGCGACAATCGCACAGGCTTCACTCGCAGCGGATAATGAATATACCCGCGAATGGGTGGAGGCTTTCTGGAATCTGCCGCTTAGAACCGGGGAAAGAAGATACTATGACAACTGCCTTTACTTTTTTGCCTTTCTTGCCTTAAGCGGCAATTATCGGATTTGGTAAGGCGAAAAGAGTAGACAATCATTAAACAGCAATAATATCAAGATAATGTTGGGACGATATTAAAACAATATATAGAAAACGGAGGATTTAGATTATGGTTAAACTGACGCCGCCGATGGGGTGGAATTCATGGAACACATTCGGAGATAAAATCGATGAAAAGCTGATATTTGAAACGGCTGACGCAATGGTCGCAAACAGCTTGCTGCAGAAAGGATACGAATATCTGGTAATTGACGACTGCTGGTCGCTTAAGGAAAGGGACGATAAGGAACATCTTGTGCCTGATCCTGAAAAATTCCCGCACGGAATGAAAGCGGTAGCGGACTATGTACATTCAAAGGGGCTTAAATTCGGAATGTATTCGTGCGCCGGAAATCTGACGTGCGCGGGATATCCGGGCAGCTTTGAACATGAATTTATTGATGCTGCGACGTTTTCTGAATGGGGAGTGGACTTTCTAAAATACGATTACTGCTACCACAGCCCTATTATTCATGGAAAATACCTCTATCACCGAATGGGGCTTGCATTGCAGAACTGTGGCAGGGACATACTTTTCAGTGCATGCTCATGGGGAGCTGATGAAACGCATGAGTGGATTAAGACAACGGGGGCGAACGCATGGCGTTCCACTGGCGATATCTTTGATACATGGGAGTCCATAAAAGACCTGACAAAGCAGCAGGAGAAACTGCATCCGTATAACGGCGCGGGCTGCTTTAATGACATGGATATGCTGGTAGTGGGAATGTACGGTAAAGGCAACGTGGGCCTTAAAGGCTGCAATGACACACAGTATAAGACGCATTTTTCCATATGGGCGTTCATGGGTTCTCCGCTGATGATAGGCTGCGACGTGCGGAACATGAATAAAGAAACGCTTGAGATACTCGGAAACGAAGAAATCATACGGATAAATCAGGACAGGGCGTGCCGCCAGCCAGTGAAACTGAAAGGCTCTTGCTCCATAGAAGATGTCATTATATATTCAAAACAGCTTGAAAACGGCGATATTGCAATCGGAATGTTTAACTTGAGTGATGAAAAGGCGCAGGCAAGGTTTAATCTGGATGAGATAGGGCTGCCGTTCAGCACAGGCAAGACATTAGAACTGACGGAATTATGGAGCGGCGAAGTAAGCGGCGTGAAAAATGCGACGTTTATCTGCGAACTGCAGCCATACGACTGCGCAGTATTTCGCGGCAGGGTGGTCGATTTATAATGGAAAAATGTATGCAGTGCGGCCAAACGCTTACTTATAATGAAATCGGTGCCCACAAGAAGTTCATTAACCGCGGCAGCACAGAATTTCTTTGTAAAAACTGCTTGGCGGATAAACTCGATATAACTGTTGCTGATATTGACAGGAAAATAGAGGAGTTTAAGCTTCAAGGGTGTACGTTGTTTGTGTAGTGGTATTAAAGAAGGAATATAAATTTAATCCCCTGTAAATGCTAATAGACTTGGCATCAGCAGGGGATTTACTTTTTATACACTATGTTTGGCCTTATAATATGTAAAACCCCCATTATATTATTATTAACTTTTTTTGAGTATTAACATTGACATATATATTAAACAAGATGTATAATGATAACAAATATTTAATGAAGGGAAAAGAGGAAATGAAAAAGCTATCGGACTCAGAATTTGAAATTATGAAAGTCTTATGGAGTAGAGATGTACCTATGACATCTAATGAGATATTGGACAGGCTAAGGGATAGATTTGATTGGAAACTGGCGGGACTAATGACT
Organism: Butyrivibrio sp.; assembly: GCA_023664865.1. Lineage (GTDB taxonomy): Bacteria > Bacillota > Clostridia > Lachnospirales > Lachnospiraceae > UBA3282. The sequence continues at coordinate 31,820 of JAMPEU010000020.1, forward strand.
TTTCTGGCGCGAATGGTTGATAAAGGATATGTATATTGTGACAGGAGTACGCGCACCAATTATTATTCCGCAATTATTTCGCAGGATCAATATCGAATGCAGGAAAGTGAGTCATTTTTGGAAAAATTATACGATAACTCTGCAACAAAGATGATAGCCCAGCTTTATAAAGGAAAGAAAATGTCGCAAAATGAACTTGCTGAATTAAGAAACTATCTCGATTCATTAGAAGGAGAGAAAAAGTAATGGGGGAGTTTATTTTCGCAGTCTTAAATACATCTCTGGTAGTGGGAACGAGTATTGTAGTCTTACATATTTTCTTTCTTTTATTTGGCAGCAGTTATAGCGCAAAGTGTAGAAAGGCAATTTGGATTTTGACAGCAATTTGCTTATTGCTGCCATTCCGACTGTTTGTAACTCCGAGGGCATATACGGCAGAAATTCCCAATGTGGTATTAAAAGAAATTGATTATGTAAAAACTTCCCATGAGCAAGGCGGTGTAGGGCAAACAGCTCCGACAGATTTTTCAAGGCAGAATCCATCTAAGGCTGTATCAAGACTGGAAATCACTTTAGCAGAGATGGCTTTTATTTTATGGATATGTATAGGCATTCTTATGGCAGGCTACTATACGGCTGGTTATTGGAGAATGAAAAGGAAAATAAAACGGTGGGGTAATAAATGCGGTAACGAAAGTATCCGAAAAGTTCTCGTAGAGGTATCTAATCAATATGGACTGAAAAAAATTCCCGGATTGTATATTCTGCATAATTCGTCAGCAGGACCATTTACAACAGGAGTGTTAAAGAATGTTGTGGTGCTGCCGGATGAAGTCAAAAGCGAAAGAGATTTAGGTTTTATTATGAAGCATGAAATACTTCATTGTAAAAATAAGGATATTTGGTGGAAACTACTGTTTCTTGTTGTGAATATCATTCATTGGTTTAATCCGCTTGTGTGGATGTTGAGGAGAACTGCAGAGCAGGATATGGAGATTGCCTGCGACGAGGAGCTTACCTTCAACAAAACGAAAGAATACCGAGAAGAATATTGCGACGTAATTATGTCATGGGTTACAAAAAATCAATACAAAGGGAGTACGCTCGCTACCGGATATGTGCAGGGGGTAAATTTTTTAAAACGAAGATTTTCTAGTATTTTTGATAGCAGAAGAAAGAAGAAAGGTATTTTGCTGATTGGAGCAACCTGCATTTTTATAATGTTTGTTGGAAGTATGATACAAGTTAAGAGCGGCGCAAAAATATATGCAAGACGAAGGATTCCTATACTGAATGGTATAGAAGTAAGGACAGATGTAGACGGAGATAGAGAAGTAGACAAGGTGTTTGTATCGGATAATAATCCGGACGGCTGGGATTTGGTAGAAACGAGTGTAAGTGTACGCTTGAGCAGCGGTGAGGAGATGTGGATAAATTATCCTGAGCGTTGGGATTCATATCTCGTGACAGGTGATTTGAGCGGGAACGGAGCCGCCGATATTGTCTTGGTAAAAATTGCATGGATGAGCAATCACGGCGTAGGAGATGTCACAGTGTTACATGTGCAGACAGATAAGGCGGAAAAGCCTGAATTGGTGGAATATCCCAGAAATTTTATACAGAATCCGGAACTTGAGCCGGAATGGATAGGCGGCTGGGAGAACTATCCTTATGCGGAGGATATCGGTATTTTTGCCGAGCAGCCGTTTACTTTAGATGAGGATTGCTTTGGGGCAGCCATTATCGAGAAGGATAAAAAGACGATGTTGCGTGTGATTAAATTGGTGGACGCACAGACAGACAGCGGTATGTGCATAGACTGTTCGTATACGCTGGAAGGCTGGTATATCGAGGATATACAGATGGTTTATGATTACTACGGCGGAGGTTGGGATGAAAAGCTTTTGGGCATATGGTAATCATGAGTCAGGTGATAAAAACAAGAAATGCATAAGAAAAGATTGAAAAAGTGATTACAATTATGAAAACAGCAAAAAAGTAAGGTGGAGATGAATTCATGAAAAAAGTATGGAGTTGTTTATTAGTTACATTGCTGTCTGCTATTATAGCAGGCTGTGCCAAAGATACAGAAGTCATTCCAGCAGAGGACTTCTGGAAAATAGAAACTAATGAGGACAACATTATAAAATTTGCCACAGGGCTTGAAATGATAGTACCCGATGAATATAGAGAAAATATAGTTTTTGAGACAGAAAGCAATAATAGTAGTTTTAACAGGCTGTTAGTTTGTGAGAAGGGAAATGCAGACGCAGGGCTGGGCGGAATTTTATTTTGCTTAGAGCTTATTGAATATACGGAAAATCCGCTGGTTATTATGGATTGGGATAAAGTATTTGGCTTGTATGAACATGGAGATAAAGAATTTGTATTGCTTTTAACTTTACCGGGCGACAGACAATATTCGGAAGATAATCAGGCGCTGATAAATGCCTATATGGAATTAAGTTCTATAGTAGAGAATGTCACTATTAATACAGATAAAATGCTTAATTTTACTAAGAAAGATATCAGCAAATTAGAGTGGATTGTATATGAAAGTGATTTATAATTAAGTAAATCGTAAACCACTAAATTTTATTTTTGTCTGCAACACAATCCGAAAACCCCGAAACTGCGCCTTTGCAGCCTCGGGGTTTTCTTTTAGGGGAGGATAAGTATTTCATTATCTTTTGACTACTATCATTATTACCTTATTTGCAAGGTTTATTCAGTGTGACAAATTTTTCCGAAATTTTTTAAAAAGATAAATATAATTTTACTTTTTCCCTAAAATGTTATATACTAACGGAGTATAAAGAAGGAGGCATGGTTACAAATGACATTATTGGATAAATGGCGCGAAAAAGCCTATTCTGAAACAACCGACAAGGCGGCTTTACAGAAAATATGGGCGGATTACTTCGCTAAAGAAAAAGAAATTTATATGCAGCTTTTGAAAAATCCCGACGAAGTGGTAGAGGGAACGGTAAAGGAGCTGGCTGAAAAGTACGATGTTGATATTATGACAATGACAGGATTTTTGGACGGCATCAACGACAGCTTGAAGACTCCTAATCCGATTGAGGAAATGGAAGAAGATACCAAGGTGAATCTCGGATTTGAAAAAGCGCTGCTTTATAAGAACATGGTAGCGGCGGATGCGGACTGGCTCTACAATCTGGAAGAGTGGAACGATATCTTTGATGAAGATACCAGAAAGACTCTTTACAGGGAGCAGAAGGATTCCACCACAATCCGTAAAGAAGCCAAGGTATATCCTAACGATCCTTGTCCATGCGGAAGCGGGAAAAAATATAAGAAATGTTGTGGCAGAAATGCGTGACAATGAGAATGAAGTAAATGGCACGCGCGTGCAGGACGCGGTGGCTTTATTTGAGAGCGGCTACAACTGCGCACAATCGGTATTTGCAGCCTATGCCGATTTATTTGGCATGGATATGAAGACTGCGCTGAAAATGTCAAGCGCGATGGGCGCAGGAGTCGGGCGTATGCGGGAAGTCTGCGGTGTAGTGTCTTCGATGGCGATGCTTGCCGGATTGAAAGAAGGTAATGACGATCCTGAAAATGAAGAGGCAAAAGCGCATATTTACGGGCTTGTGCGCCGTATGAGCGCTGAGTTCCGCTCCAAACATGGAACAATCATATGCAGGGAGCTGCTTGGCATAGAAGGCATGGAAGAGAGCGCGAAGCCTTCCATAAGGACGCCGGAGTTCTATGCGTCCAGACCGTGTAGGAAACTTATCGCCCATGCTGCACAGATTATAGAGGATACCCTTTTGACAGAGGACTAGTATAAAAAGGAGATGCGGTATATGGTAACGACAATAGCATTTGTGAAAAAAACGGCGGCGGAATTAAAGAAAGCCTCCGTAAAACTTTTTCAGGGTGAAATTACGGTAAGCAAGAGGGAATGTTGGCTGGTAGGCATCATACTGCTGCTTACGGGAATCGCAGTCGGTCTGATAAATGCGCCGCTGACGCATGGTATAAATATAAGTATGTTCAGTAATAACGGAAATAACAGCGGCAATGGTAATGGCAACGGTACTGATAATGCGGACGACAATCCCATTCATACAGATAAGGATGAGTTATGTAAACCAAATTCAAAAAGAGGGAAAAATAAATGCCAACATGGCAGGAAGGAGTATGATAATCAATGAAAATCACATTAAAAGACGGTTCGGCGAAAGAATATGCGCAGCCTATGAGCATATATGAAATTGCTGCGGATATTTCAGAAGGGCTGGCAAGGGCAGCATGTGCCGGAGAAGTAGACGGTAAGGTGGAAGACCTGCGAACTATAATTGATAAGGACTGCGAACTGAATATCGTGACGGCAAACGACGCTGCCGGGCTTAGGGTTATCAGACATACTGCCTCCCATGTGCTTGCAGAAGCGGTTAAGCGGCTGTTCCCGAATGCCAAGGTAACAATCGGGCCGGCTATTGACGAAGGCTTTTATTATGACTTTGATGCAGAGCCTTTTTCCAGGGAAGATTTGGACAAACTGGAAGCCGAAATGAAGAAGATTATAAAAGAAGGGCATAAGATAGAGCGTTTCACGATGCCGCGCGAAGAGGCGATTCGTTTCATGGAAGAAAAAGGCGAGCCTTATAAGGTGGAACTGATAAAAGACCTGCCGGAAGATGCGGAGATTTCCTTCTACGACCAGGGCGGATTCGTAGATTTGTGTGCGGGACCGCATCTTATGAGTACGAAAAACATTAAGGCGTATAAGCTGACATCATCGTCAATGGCTTACTGGCGGGGCGATTCCAATAAGGCGCAGCTTCAGCGTATTTACGGTACGGCTTTCCAGAAAAAAGAAGAACTTGAGGCATACTTAGAGCATCTGGAAGATATAAAGCGGCGCGACCACAACAAGCTTGGACGCGAAATGGAATTATTTACAACTGTGGATGTAATCGGACAGGGGCTTCCGCTGCTGCTTCCTAAGGGAACCAAAATGATTATGAAGATGCAGCGCTGGATAGAGGACCTTGAGGATAAAGAGTGGGGCTATGTGAGGACCAAGACTCCGCTTATGGCAAAGAGCGACTTATACAAGATGTCCGGGCATTGGGACCATTATAAAGAAGGAATGTTTGTACTCGGAGACGAGGAAAAGGATAAGGAAGTGCTTGCACTCAGACCTATGACCTGCCCGTTCCAGTATTTCTGCTATAAGAACAGCCAACATTCCTATAGGGAGCTGCCGATTCGTTACGGCGAGACTTCGACTTTATTCAGGAACGAGGATTCCGGCGAGATGCACGGACTTACCAGGGTGCGCCAGTTTACGATTTCCGAAGGGCATCTGATTGTAAGACCGGATCAGATGGTGGAAGAGTTTAAAGGCTGTATGGCGCTTGCCAAACATTGCCTGACCGTGCTCGGCGTAGAAGAGGATGTTACTTACCATTTATCCAAATGGGATCCCGACAACCGCGAGAAGTATATCGGCGAGCCGGAAGTGTGGAACGAAACCGAGCAGCATATCAGAGAGATTTTGACAGAGTTAAATATTTCCTTCGTGGAAGATGTCGGCGAAGCGGCGTTCTACGGACCGAAGGTAGATATCAACGCCAAGAACGTATACGGCAAAGAAGATACGATGATTACTATTCAGTGGGACGCTCTTTTGGCGGAGCAGTTCGATATGTATTATATCGACCAGAACGGTGAAAAACAGCGCCCGTATATCATACACAGAACTTCTATGGGCTGCTATGAGAGGACTTTGGCATGGCTGATAGAGAAATACGCGGGCAAATTCCCGACATGGCTGTGTCCGGAGCAGGTGCGCGTGCTTCCTATTTCTGAGAAATATGAAGAATATGCCGAATCAGTCAGAAAAGAATTGGCAAAGAATGATATCGACGTGACGGTTGACAACCGCTCCGAGAAGATTGGCTTCAAAATACGTGAGGCAAGGCTGGCGAAAATTCCGTATATGCTGGTAGTAGGGCAGCAGGAAGAAGAGGAAGGTACTGTTTCTGTCAGAAGCCGTTTCGCGGGAGATGAGGGCGTCAAGCCGCTTAACGATTTTATCGAGCAGATTTGTAAGGAAATAAGAACCAAAGAAATCCGCAAGGAAGAAAATGTGGCTGAATAAAATAAGAATGCAGTATGGACTCATATGCTGGGCGGCTGTGAATAGTATGTATGAAACGCCGCAGCACTTCTGAATAAATACTTCAATATAGGAAATAATAACCTTAATAGCGTGTTAAGACGTTAAAAAATGGACAGTTTAGGAGGTTATTATGGCAGAATTAAAATGCGGCGTGGAGAATTGCGGTTATAATCAGGAGTGTTATTGCTGCAAGGGTGATATTATGGTAGGCGGACAGCATGCGTGCGACTGTGACGATACATGCTGTGAGAGCTTCGTTCAGAGAAGAGACGATTCGTATACAAGTTCGCTTTCACACCCAAGCAGGACGATAAGTATCGACTGTGAGGCGGCAAATTGTAAGTACAACAGTAATTATAAGTGTTATGCGGAACATGTTGACATCAAAGGCTGCGGAGCGGCAGATTGTAAAGAGACGGAGTGCGCGACGTTTAGAGAAGCGTAAGCGTAAAAGTATGGTCCACGGTAATGAATATAATCCATAGCAGGCACGCTTTCGCTGCATTGCCGCCAGTAGCGGTACATAAAGTGCTAAAATACAGCACTTAAGTACCGACGGCGGCACAGCACCTGCTATGGGTTATATTGTATTACCGTGGATTGAACTTTTTCAAACTGCGGACGGACTGAATTTTTTCAAATTTCCGCTTGACATCATGCAGAAACTATGATAGAGTATCATACGTGTAAGGGGATTTACACATAAAATCAAGCAGAGTATCCACTCTCACCTTGCGGCGATTGTGCCAGCATGAGTTCATAACTCATAATGATGGGAATATATTTCCTGTCATATGTATGTGCATGGTTTCGGAATGAATATGTCCGAGGCGGTTCTGTACATAGGGTTGGGTGGATAGTTATGCTATCCATTTTTTGTTCTATAGGAAAATGCGCTACGGTGTAGTAACATGCCGAGTCTGCGGTTTTTTGAAATGATTTTAGTGAGGAGGGTAAAACTATTAGCGAATTATTCATTAACGAACAGATTAGGGACAAAGAAGTCAGGGTAATAGGCGAAGACGGTGAACAGCTTGGAATTATGTCTCCCAAGGAGGCATTGAAGCTTGCTGAGGAAGCGGGAGTCGATTTGGTGAAAATCGCGCCGACGGCTAATCCGCCTGTATGCAGGATTGTGGATTACGGCAAGTACAAGTATGAGCAGACCAGAAAAGAAAAAGAAGCAAAGAAGAAACAGAGAGTTATTGAAATCAAAGAAATCCGGCTTTCACCGAATATTGATACCAATGATTTGAATACGAAGGTGAATGCTGCAAGGAAGTTCATTGCCAAAGGCGACAGGGTGAAGGTTACGCTTCGTTTCAGGGGGCGTGAAATGACGCATATGAATAACAGCAAACACATTCTTGATGATTTTGCCGAGGCGCTTGCCGATGTGGCTGTTATTGAGAAAGCGCCGAAGGTAGAGGGGCGTAGTATGACTATGTTTTTAGCTGAGAAGCGGTAAGCTTGTTCAGTTTAAAATAACTGATATCCCTTGATATCTCATGAATATATTAATGTTAGGAGGAATTTTTGAAATGCCAAAAATGAAGACAAACAGGTCAGCAGCAAAACGTTTTAAAGTAACCGGTACGGGTAAATTAAAGAGAAATAAAGCTTATAAACGCCATATCTTAACTAAGAAATCTCCTAAGACCAAGAGAAATCTTAGGAAACCCGCTATTACAGATGCAACGAATGTAAAGACTATGAAAAAGATATTGCCTTATTTGTAAGATTTCACGTTTGCAGATATTTTGAAAGAGAGTCGTAAGGAGGAAAAAAGAAATGGCAAGAATTAAAGGCGGTATGAACGCTAAGAAAAAGCATAACAGGGTTTTAAAGCTTGCGAAAGGATATAGGGGAGCAAGGTCAAAACAGTATAGGGTAGCAAAACAGTCCGTAATGAGGGCGTTGGCTTCATCATATGTCGGCAGAAAAGAAAGAAAGCGCCAGTTCAGACGTTTGTGGATTGCACGTATCAACGCGGCTGCAAGAATGAACGACATATCCTACAGCAAATTCATGTATGGGCTTAAGAATGCCGGCGTTGAAATCAACAGAAAGATGTTAGCCGAGATGGCAGTAAACGATGCAGAAGGATTTAAGAGCTTGGCAGAGCTTGCAAAAGCCAATCAATCTTAAGCAAGACAAGTAGTAATTGAGTATTGTAAAGCAACAGTTCAGTTAGGGACATGGACGCATATGTTCCAATTGAGACTAATCATACGCGTTCATGCGCCTGCAGACGAACTGCTGCTTTGGAATTTATAAGGGCTTGCTTTTTTTAATAAATTTGGTTATAATAAATATGTTTCGGGATGTGGCTCAGGTGGTAGAGCGCTACTTTAGGGAAGTAGAGGTCGCAAGTTCAAGTCTTGTCATTCCGATTGGGAGAAAGTCTTAAGACGCCGTAGGCGGGCTGGGGCTTTCTTTTTTTAACACAATTACTTTGCCCTCATATTATATAAAAAACACATATAGGAACTGTTTTAGCATGAAGTTTGTAAGTAATTGTAATTGTACGGGGGATTTTGATAAAGGGGATATGGCTTTCCCACCGCAGCATCAGGATAGGCAGCCCGGATTTGAGTATGTAATGGAGCCCATACCTGTTTCTGAATGTGGAAAGACATGCCGCAAACTTGAGAATAAAGTCGCATTAATTACGGGCGGCGACAGCGGCATAGGCAGGGCGGTTGCCTACGACTTTGTCAAAGAGGGCGCGTCAGTGGTGATTGTGTACTATGATGAAGAGATAGACGCAAGACAGACGGCTGAAAGGATTGAGGAACTTGGCGGCAAGTGTCTGCTTTTGTGCGGCGATTTGAAAAATGCAAATTTCGCAAAATATTGTGTGGAAAAAACGATTGAGCGTTTTGGCAAACTGGATATATTGGTGAATAATCATGCAGTCCAGTTTATCCAAAGAAGCATCCTGAATATATCCCACGAACAGTTAGAATGTACATTTAGGAATAATGTATTTTCATTCTTTTATCTGATACAATATGCCCTGCCGTATATGAAAAGGGGCGGCAGCATCATTAATACGACGTCGGTAACGGCATATCAGGGAAATAAGGATTTAATTGACTATAGTGCAACAAAAGGGGCGATTGTTGCCTTGACAAGGTCGCTTTCCCTATCCCTTGTAGAAAGCGGAATCAGGGTAAACGGAGTTGCGCCGGGACCGATATGGACGCCATTAATTCCGGCATCTTATTCGGCAGAAGAAGTGGCAACATTTGGAAAAGGAACATCCCATGTGCCTATGGACAGAGCCGGACAGCCGTGCGAAGTCTCACCCTGTTATGTATTTCTTGCCTCAGATGATTCAAGCTATATGACAGGACAAGTGCTTCATCCGAATGGCGGGACGATAGTAGGTTCATAACAATAAAATAGCTGCAGTACACATTTGCAAGCGTACTGCAGCTATAAATATTTTAAGTCAATTTGATAACAACCATTAAACAGATTGTGCAGTTATTAACTTACATTACTAAATCCGACTTGGGCATATGCTCGTCAATAAAATTCTCAAACTTATCCTGGCAAATCGGCTTAGAGAAATAGTAGCCCTGCTGTATCTGACAGCCTATTTCAGACAGATAGTTGCTTTGTTCTAAAGTTTCTACGCCTTCGCAGAGGGAAGTTATCTGCAGCCTCTTAGCCATATCTATAACGCAGGAAATAATAACTTTGTCATTTTCCTTCAGGTGGTCCTCTTCGTCACTGTCCTTTAAGAAAACTTTGTCGAGCTTAATGATATCTATCGGCAGCCTGCTCAAAAGGTTCAGGGAAGAGTAGCCGGAACCGAAATCATCCATCGATACTCTTGCGCCCATCGCATGGAAACCATCGACTAATTGGAGCGCCTTGTCGGTATTCTCAATGTAAATGCTTTCCGTCAATTCAAACTCTATCATTTCCGGCGGAATCCGGTATTCGTCAAACAGTGATTTTATATAAGGAAGGATTTCAAGCTTCTGCAAATGAATCCTCGATACATTGACGGAAATCGGAACTATCGGCTTGTTCTCGCGAATACGCTTGTTGATAAACTTAAAGACTTCACGGTATACAAAATTATCTAAGTCGATTATCTGGCCGCTATGTTCGATTAACGGGATAAATTCATCGGGGAAAATGAAGGTTCCGTCCGGTTTCTGCCAGCGGATTAACGCTTCCGCGCCTATGATGTTGAGTGTTTCAGTCTGCATTTTCGGTTGGTAATATACTTTAAATTCACCGTTCTGCAAAGCGTCGGGCAAGCTGGAAGTAATCTCGACTTCCTTCTTAATGCCTTCAAGCATCTGGTGGTTGAACAATACGCAGCACTCATTGTCCATCTCTTTAGCGACTTTTCTTGCTAAGTTGGCATTGGATACTACTGTCGCCGCATCTAACTTTCTGCTTTCTTTAGAAATGATGGAAATGCCTGTACATAATTTTAATTTTGCATCCAGATATTTTCTTTGCAGCTTAACCTCAAAGTCGAGGTTGGTCTGCTGTATTATATCCCTGAAATCGTTGTCTGTCGTACCTTCATTCAACAACGACGCCGTTACAATATTATCGGAATAAACTCTTGCCGCGCAGAGCATATATGGGTTATTCTTGGTCGCAAGTTCAACAAATTCTTTTAACAGCATATCGCCGCGCTGATATCCGTATGTGTCGTTGATGTATTTAAAATGTTTAATATCAGTGTAAACAATAGCAATACGCCTGTCGCCTATCTTGGCAATTTCTTTGTCCAATTTTACTAAAAAATCTTCATATCTGTGTAGTCCTGTTAGAATGTCTCTTACTTGTGCCATGATGATAACGCCGCCCTTTCTATGCGAGCAAAAGATGTTCGTTGAAATTTGTTTAACAATAGTTTACAATTTTCCCCTGTAGGTGTCAACAAAAACTTGGATAAATTTGCTATAAATTTATTGGATAATTTTATTATTTTATATAATTTTTATAGTGGCGTAAGTGGTGCATAGTGATTTCACTGTCCAATCTGCTAAGTAACTACGGATTAAGTTAGAGCTACAGGTACATGGACGCATATGTTTCCGTGCAGAGCCCCTTGAAAAACGTCGGTCCTTAGTGAAAAAGCTGCTTTTTAGCTTTTGAACTTAGTACCGCTACGTTTTTCACGGAACGAAAGTGTGGCTCAAGGGGAAACATATGCGTCCATGTACCTGCAGCTCTAACTGCCATGTCGGACAAATGAATTGACAATATCGGGATTGTGAAATATGATTAAATATACGAAAAAGGAGCAGTCTAAAAATCATGATTGATAAAGCAACATTCCACCCGCTTAATTATATTAAGAAAGAAGAGTATTCCGGCAGCATGGAAGGAATGCGTTATATGCTTAAGAAGGTAAAAATTGAAGACGGGGAGAAAATCAGGGTGACAATCTGGCCGGAACCGTATGGAATCAAGAGGACGCCGGAGGATGAAAAGCAGCATATAGATGTGCCGCTAAGCACGGAAGGGGTGGAGCAGGCGGCGGACTGGCTCAACGAACAGTATGAGGCGCAGAAGGAACGCTGGAAGGAAAGCCTGCGCAAGCCGTGGGTTTAAGCGTATAAATAGGAACAAATAAATGAAATAGACAAGTGAGAATGAACAAATAAAGATAAACAAGTAATAATAAACGAGTAGTAATAAGCAAGTAATAATAGACGAGTAATAATAAACGAGTAGTAATAAACAAGTAATAATAAGCAGGAAGAAAGATAAGTAAGGAAGTAGATATACATGTCAGCGAAATCACAAAATGCAAAATATGAAATGGATATGTGCAGCGGACCGATACTTGGCAAAATCCTTTTGTTTACACTGCCGTTAATGTTTTCAAGCATTTTGCAGTTATTGTTCAATGCGGCGGATATTATCGTGGTCGGCAGGTTTGCGGGGGATAATTCTTTAGCGGCTGTGGGTTCTACGTCGTCGCTTATTAATCTTTTGGTCAATTTTTTCATGGGCTTGTCGGTCGGGGCGAATGTCCTGGTCGCACGCTACTTCGGGGCAAAGCAGTCAAAAGACTTGTCCGAGACGGTACATACGGCTATGCTTCTTAGCATATGCAGCGGAATTGTCCTTGCCTTAATCGGTCTGGTGGGGGCGAAGCAGATTCTTATCTGGATGGATTCGCCCGAAGAAGTCCTTCCGCTTTCTGCGCTTTATCTTAGGATATATTTTCTGGGAATGCCGGCGACGATGCTGTATAATTTCGGCAGCGCCATTATGAGGGCGACGGGCGATACCAGACGTCCGCTCTATTATCTTTCGATAGCAGGGGTTATTAATGTGCTGCTCAATCTGCTGTTTGTCATTGTATTTAAGATGGATGTAGCGGGCGTCGCCACGGCGACGGTCGTTTCGCAGTGCATCTCGGCATTTCTGATAGTCAGGTGTATGATAGGCGAGCAGGCGGGGGAAATACGCCTTAAGGCATCGGAACTTCATATAAATAAGGATAAATTTTTCAGGATACTGCGTATCGGGCTGCCGGCGAGCTTTCAGGGGATTCTCTTTTCGTTCTCCAATGTAATAATCCAGTCTTCCGTCAATTCATTCGGTAAGACGGTGGTTGCGGGCAATTCCGCCGCTGCTAATCTGGAAGGCTTTGTCTATGTGGCGATGAACGCTTTCCATCAGGCGACGATTTCATTCACGAGCCAGAATGTGGGGGCGGCAAAATATGATAGGATAAATAAGATTCTCTACACATCTCAGGCATGTGTGCTGGTCGTGGGGACTGTGCTTGGGAATATCGTCGCATTATGCGGGTATCCGCTGCTTGGCATGTATACGACAAGCAGGATAGTCATGGACGCGGGCATGAAGAGGGTGCGTGTAATATGTACGACATACGCGCTCTGCGGCATGATGGACGTTATGGTGGGTTCGCTTAGGGGCTTGGGCTATTCCGTTATGCCTATGATAGTATCGCTGATTGGGGCGTGCGGACTCAGGTTAGTGTTTATTTTTACGATTTTCAGATTAGAGCAGTTCCATAATGTGACGGCGCTTTATATGACCTATCCGATAAGCTGGCTGGTTACGTTTCTTGCGCATGTGGCATGCTTTATCGTGGTGCGGAGAAAAATAGGGGAGCGCAAGATGGCATAAAATATCAATTTAAGTCACGAGTTCAACCTAAATGAACAAAAACGGGGTTCCATGCCTGAAAAGCGGTAAGTCACCCCTTATTTTGTTCACTTAGGTTGAACTCTGGCTGCCGGAAGGTGATAGACTGTGGAGAAGATTGTATTAACAGCGATAATGTTTTGAATAATATAAATTCTATAAGGAGGAAGAGCATGAAATACAAAAATCCGATTGTGCGGGGGATGAATCCGGATCCCAGCGTGTGCAGCGCAAATGGCAAATATTATATGGTGTGCAGCACTTTTCAGTATTTTCCGGGAGTGCCGCTTTTTGAGAGCGAGGATATGGTGAACTGGAAGAAGATAGGGCATTGCCTTACCAGAACGAGCCAGCTTGAACTTAAGGGGGCGCAGACGACAGGCGGAATCTATGCGCCTACAATCAGGTACAATGACGGCAGATTTTACATGGTGACTACCAATGTGAGCATTGATAAGAATTTTTATGTGTATACAGATGATATCTACGGAGAGTGGTCGGAGCCGATATATGTGGAGCAGGGCGGCATCGATCCATCTTTGTATTTTGAGGACGGCAGAAGTTTTTTCATAAGCAATGGTGAAGACGAGCAGGGCGTAAGCTGTATCAGGATGTGTGAAATCGAGATAGAAACAGGCAGGAAACTTAGCGAAACCAAACCGCTGTGGTATGGAAACGGCGGAAGGTATATAGAAGCGCCGCATCTGTATAAGTTCGGAAAATATTATTATATTCTGGACGCAGAGGGCGGCACGGAATATGGTCATATGGTCTGCTATGCCAGAAGTGAGAATATGTGGGGGCCTTTTGAGTCCTGCCCGAAGAATCCCGTGCTGACGAACCGCAATCTGGGCGGCTATCAGCTGCAGGGTACGGGGCATGGCGACGTGATAGAAGATAAAGACGGCAACTGGTGGTTCATACATTTGGCGTTCCGCCAGATAGACAAATGGCAGACCTATCATCATTTGGGGCGCGAGGTCTGTCTTGTTCCGGTTAAATGGCAGGACGGCTGGTTCTATATGGGTGACGGCACGGCTAAGCTGGAATATGAACTTCCCGACATTAAGGGGGAACAGAATGAACTTTCCTTCCGTAAGACTTTTGCGGATTTGTCGCTTAAAGCGGACTGGTGTTTCCTTAGGGAATACCGTGCGGAAATGTATGAATTTGGTAAAGATTACCTGAAAATCAAAGCGTCGGCTGACGATATCTTTGGACTGGGTTATCCTTCTTTTGCGGCTATTAGGCAGAGCGAGTTCCGGATGGAAATCGAGTGTAAGGTGGAGGGAAACTGCAAAGAGGCGGGCATAACGCTTTTTATGGATGAAAAGCACCATTACGATATATATTTGAATGATGAGGGCTGCGTGGTACTGCGGTATACGATAGGCTGCGTCAGCAAAGAAATGCAATCGCTCAAGGTACAGGATGGCAGTGCTGCAATTAAAATTTCCGCCGATGCGCTGGGATACCGCTTTTATGCGATGGAAAAAGACGAGCAGGGTGAATATGCGGAACTCGGATACGCCGATACAAGATACTTGTCTTCGGAAGTGGCAGGCGGCTTTACTGGAGTCATGATTGGGCTTTATGCAGTGGATGGTGATGGAAAAGAGGCAGTATTTAGGGATTTGGTGGTATCGCATGAGGAATAGGCGGTTTCCAAGGACCACTCAGGGAAACATATGCGTCCATGCTCTACGGGCTGAACTTTTAAGTAAAAGTAAAATTTCTAATTTCAATTAAAAAGCATTGACGGGGGGGTGAAATGTTGTATACTGTTCCTTAGCGCTAAAAAATAAATACAGCGAGGAGACGGAAAATGAAGAAAAAATTACTAATGGCAGTTCTGTCGTTGTGCATTGCCGTGTCAATGACGGCATGCGGCAAAGATGCAGACACGGAGGAAGTGATAGAGACAACTGCAGCAGAAGAAGGCGCGGATGCCGGCGAACAGGCGCAAACAGGGGCGCAGGAAGAAGTGCAGGAACAAGAAGGAGCGGAAACGCAGGCGCAGGAAGAAGTGGACGAGTATTACGAGGCGGGACGCAAGAGCCTTTACGGTCTGGACGGTGCGCAGGTTAATCTTGAGGACGCTTATACGAATTTCACAAAGTCGCAGGAACTTGGAAATACTGATGCGAATTTCTATCTTGGCCTGCTTGCCGACCGGTACAGCTATCCTGAGCAGGATTATGAAGAGGCGAAGGCGGCGGCAAGGGAATATTATGAGCAGAGCGGGGACAACCCTTATGCGCAGGTCGCTTTAGGGGTATTATATTGTTATGGACAAGGCGTAGAAGAAGATAAGGAAAAAGGTGAAGAACTTTTTCAGTCAGCGGTAGATAAGGGCGCGGTTGAAGGATATTATGGGCTTGCCATTGCCGCGCGCGGAAGAGAAGATTATGGAACTGCGCTGGAATATTATAATAAAGTAGCGGAAGAAGGCAGCGAGCAGTTTTTTATCACAACCGCAATGTGCAGTATTGGCGAGATGTATGCGTGGGGCATTGGAGTGGAGAAGGACGAGGCAAAAGCCCTTGAATGGTATGCCAAAGCCGCGGATTCAGGGGATACGTCCGTAATGAGTGATGTTGGCGAGATGTATGCGCGTGGATGGGGATTTGAACAGGACATAGAAAAAGCCATCGAGTGGTATACCAAAGCCGCGGATTCAGGAGATACATCTGCAATGTGCGCTATCGGAGAGATGTATGCGTATGGAGACGGAGTGGCTCAGGACATAGAAAAAGCCGCCGAATGGTATACTAAAGCGGCAGATTTAGGCGATACGTCCGGTCTGATTAGTCTTGGAGATATGTACTGTTGGGGCAGTGGAGTGGAGCAGGACGGAGAAAAAGCCATCGAGTGGTATACCAAAGCAGTGGATTTGGGCGATATAGTCGCGATGCGAATGATAGGCTATATGTATGCGAATGGAGAGGGAGTGGAACAGGACGGAGAAAAAGCCATCGAATGGTATACTAAAGCAGCAGATTTAGGCGATATAGTCTCTATAACTTCGATAGGCGCTATATATAGGCAAGGCTTAGGAGTGGAGCAGGACGGAGAAAAAGCCATCGAATGGTATAGCAAAGCGGTAGATTTAGGAGATATAGACGTAATGCTATATATAGCCAGTACATATGCGTTTGGCGATGGAGTGGAACAGGATTATGATAAGGCTCTTGAATGGTATACCAAAGCCGCGGATTTAGGCAGTTCAGACGCAATGTCTAATATCGGTAGTATGTATGAGGAAGGCTTAGGAGTGGAGAAGAACGCAGAAAAAGCTATCGAATGGTATGCCAAAGCTGCGGATTTAGGCGATACAACCTCAATGCGTTTTATCGGCTTTATGTATATGCATGGACAGGGAGTGGAACAGAATGACGAAAAAGCAATCGAATGGTATGCTAAAGCAGTAGCTTCAGGCAGTTATGTAGAATTCGATGTCTTAATGGAACTTTTAGGCGGATATGATGCGACACTGGAATGGTTTACAGAATCAGGTGATATAGATACACTGGTGGCTATCGGTTTTGCGTATGAGTATGGTAATGGAATAATGGAGCAGGATTATGATAAGGCAATGGAATGGTATCAGAAAGCGGCAGATTTAGGGAGTGAAGAGGCGCAGGGAAATCTTGAGTGGATACAGGGGAAAGTGCAAGGGCAGTAAACGTCCTTACGCCTTAATGGGAACGATTGCACCGATGTATATCATCAGAATATAGGAGCAGTTTATAACACGGAATACCTTTACTTCCAACAAGGTATTCCGTTGCTTTTTCAATTAGTTCCTGCCAGTTGGAGCTGCTCTCGTAAACGCCGGTTTTCCGCCGTTAGCCGGGCAATCTCTACTTCAAGTTTTTCTTTCTCTTCTTTCATTTCCCTGTACTCATCACTGGGCAGTCTAATCAACCGTTCTGTCACATTATTAACCTCCTTTTGTAGTTCCGGATGTTCTGCAAATATCCTCTTTGCCGCATGCCGCAGCAATCTTGTATAGTCACGGCACTGTAGCTGTGTAAGACTGCCTGCAGACACTTCTTCCTCTAAAATCAATATAACCTCCTCCAAATACTCTGTCAATTCTTTTTTGGTGAATTTCTTTCGGTTTTTTTGTATACGGAAACGAAGTATTGTATACGGCAGGAACAAAGTCAAATGCTTATTTCTGATTTCTTCCAAAGAATAACTCTGGATTTTGACAGTCGGAATCTGATAGATATGCTCGCTGTTATCCTGAAACAATATGCGGCACTTAAGATGCTCTGGAATATTGCTGTTCTTGGCGGGGTAAATCACCACTGAATGTGGAAACTTAAGCGTAATCTCTCCGGTATCACCATCTATGTTTTTCGCATGGGTGATTGCAAAATGCACGTCATAGGCAAACATGCGGATTACCATTTCATGCTCGTTCTCCATCTGGCACTCCAGATGATAATAATCTGTGCCGCCTACCAGAAGCGCGATATCCATAAAGGTAGAACCGGGAGGCTCTTCTGAATTTTCCCAAAGGGTAGAAGTCTCTGTCTTTAACAGCACAATGGAAGTTCCCTTCGGGTAATCTTTGCCGTAAACTTCTTTAAATAGCGGAAATAGCTGCTCCGGCATAGTATCAACAATGGCCTTTAAAATCTCATCCCACAGTTTACGGCCATCATAAGCTGCGGTTTCTTTCTTAAGTGTTTTTTCTGACATAAAATTCCTTTCTTTTTTCTGCTGCAATGGTTAAAACATCGCAAACGCTAACAAGTTACTTTAAGTTACCTTAAAACTGTGAAATGTGGCGAAACGCCGGAATGTCATGACTGCCATGAAAGCAGTCACAAATGTTTTTCACTTAGTTTAATATATCAATTATGACGGATATTGTAAATAAATTTTTTTAAAAAGTTGTGGATTTCCTATTGACATTAATCTGATTATACTGTATATATAACATATAAACAGTAGGAAGGAGCATAGTTACATATATGAAATTATTGCAAAATTCCGGCGTACCGATA
>JAMPEU010000021.1 GCA_023664865.1 Butyrivibrio sp.
GCTGGCGGAGTTTTATCATGAGGGCGGATACTCTCTTATGACCCCGTCAAGAATATACCGCTATCAGATATTGCTTGATTATTTCATGGACAGCCCGCGTTTTACCAGGAATGTCGGGCAGTCATTGTTAAACGAAGAAATTATGCGACAGGTATTGACTTTTGACTTATACTTAAGAGAAAATATTAAGAGCAGACCGGATTTTGCGAAAGACTTAAGCCCATATAAGCAGAACATAAGAAACATTCATAAGGAAGACCAGTTTACGCATATAGACATTTTTGATTATCCACTATGGGAAACGGACGACAGTTTGCGCTGTCAAAGACTTGATACGCCGGTCATGGTTATGTTTGATTACAGATGCCGCAATCCACTGACATATGAAGCGGAGTATACAGTTATCGAAATTTGAAGAGACAACTAATTATTTCACAGCATGAGTTGTACAATAGATATAAAACATAAGCAGGGCGCTCTGCCGCCGTCGGTACTTAGCGAGGTATTTTCGAGCTTAGTACCGTTACTGGCGGCAATGCAGCGAAAGCGTGCCCTACGTTGTTTTATATCTATTGTACAACGTGAACTATCAATAACAAAGGAGAACCCCATATGACAAAACGTGTTAAAGCCATCATAGCCCTGCTTGACGAACACTACGGAACCGACTATACCTGTTATCTTACCCACGAGAATGCATGGCAGCTTTTAATCGCAACCATTTTAAGCGCGCAGTGTACAGATGCAAGGGTGAATATCGTAACCAAAGACCTGTTTAAGAAATACACCAGCATAGAAGACTTTGCCAATGCTGATTTAAAGGAGTTGGAGCAGGACATACATTCGACCGGATTTTACCATAATAAGGCGAAAAATATCATTGCCTGCTGTAAAGACTTACGGGACAGGTTCGGTTCAGAGGTTCCGCGCAGCATAGAAGACCTTACTTCACTCGCCGGCGTGGGGCGCAAGACGGCAAACGTCATAAGGGGAAACATTTACCATGAGCCGAGCATTGTGGTAGACACCCATGTGAAGCGCATTTCCAAGAAGCTGGGAATAACGAAGGAAGACGATCCCGTAAAGGTTGAAATGGAGCTTATGAAGGCACTGCCGAAAGACCACTGGATTCTATGGAATATCCAGATTATTACACTTGGCAGGCAGATTTGCAAAGCGCCCACGCCCAAATGTGGAGAATGTTTCCTGAAAGAGCATTGTAAGGACTATGGAGAACGGTCATGATAGATTCGTATGTGTGTCTGGACTTAGAGACTACCGGTTTAGAGCCGCATAAAGATAAAATTATAGAAATCGGCGCTATCAGGGTTAGGAATGGAAAAATTGAAGATACGTTTGAAACCCTGGTTAATCCGGAGAGGGCATTGGAGGAGCGCATAACACAATTGACCGGAATAGTCGATAAGCAGCTTGAAAATGCTCCCGTAATAAACGAAGTCCTTCCGGAACTTCTTAGCTTTATAGGGGACGACGTGCTGCTCGGACACAGCATATTGTTTGACTATTCTTTTGTAAAAAGGGCGGCGGTCAACAACAGGCTTTCTTTTGAAAAAACGGGAATTGACACATTGAAGCTGGCAAGGAAATATCTGCCGGATTTGGAAAGCAGAAGCCTTGAGTTTTTGTGCAGGCATTTTGAAATTGAGCATAGCGCACATAGGGCTGTCGCTGATGCAAAAGCGACGATTGGGCTATATGATAAGCTTGCAGGGCTTTTTTATGAAGGACACGAAGCGGATTTTAAGCCGGTACAGTTAAAATACCGTGCCAAAAGAGAAACTGCCATTACGATACCGCAAAAAAACCAGTTATATAAATTACTGGACAAGCATAAACTAAAAGTAGACTATAACGTGGAGAAGCTTACCCGCAGCGAAGCAAGCCGCTTTATTGCTCAGATTCTTGCAGAATACGGACGATAGTATTTTTCATAATTGAATTTACGGATTCGGCAACATGGTAGAGGGGCTTTATTTTTTCAGGCGTATTTTCTTCCTTGTATATTTGGCACAGAAGCTTGTAGGTACCGCTCACATCGGTTTTGGTGGACACGGCAAATTCAAGAATATCACGCGCTTCGGAAATACAGCCCTTTTTGTATAAATAGGACGCCCAGCGGTCTAGGGTTCTGGCCAAAATGGTATAGTTCTGGTCGTATCTGCTGAGTCTGTCAATATTTAAAGTTCCGTACTGCAGCTTTAAATCGGTATTGGTAATGCCGGTAAAATTGACGATTGGGGAGTCGGATAAAGAATTGACAGTCTCTATATATTCGGCAACCTGCTCATCGTCCTTAAGAGCCTGCATAGGAAGGCGCTCATAGGGAATCGTAATGTAGTCAAGGTTATCAAGCGGTTTTTTTGATACTTTGCCGGCTCTGTGCTCTTTACGCCAGAATTCCCGGTTTACGTCAGCGTCAATGCGGTTGTGCTTGGCAATCTCGTAGGAGAGCCATACTATAAAGACGATAAAACTTGCAAAAAAGGGAAATTTCATATATAATATCCTTTCAGTAGGCAGGAGGTTTTACTATGTTTTCATGGCATAATAAAAAATCAAAACAGGTTGTATCGGCGGTCATTGCAATTATATTGATTCTTGCAATGGTATTGCCGCTTTTGGTAAGTACGGTTATGTAGCCAAAGATTAGTTTATCATATTTTTAATAAGTAATCAATGAATAAGAAAGGCGGAAGGTTATGGGAAGAATTGGAAAATGTCTTGCTGTTATTTCGGCAGTATACGTTGCCATTTTTTCAATGAGCATGACGGCATATGCCAAAGAAGAAAAAATTGAATCCGGAATTTATGCAAATGACATTGAGCTTTCCGGAATGACCGTGAGTGAGGCGCAAGACGCTATACAGAGCTATGTGGATTCGCTTGCAGATGTACAGATTACGCTTCATGCGTTTGATGATAAAAATATTACCACTACGCCGGCGGAAATCGGGATTGAATGGGGGAATCCGGAGATTGTATATGACGCCGTAGCCATAGGTAAAGACGGAAATATAGTCCAGTGCTATAAGGCGCTTAAAGATTTGGAATATCAAAATAAGGTCTATCGGATAGAATTTGATTTTGATACGGCGTTGATTAAGGCAATAGTAGAAGAGCAGGGAGCTCTATATAATCAGGAAGCGATTGACGCAACTTTGACGAAAGTGGACGAGGAGTTTCAGATTACCGAAGGACAGACGGGAATTGCAATCGATACGAATGCTTCTGTGGCAGAAATATATAATTATCTTGTCAGCAAATGGGACGGGACCGACTGCGATATTGATTTAGCAGTTGAAATAATTGAGCCGCGCGGTACGGCGGAAGAGCTGGCGCAGGTAAAAGATGTGCTGGGGACATTTACAACTTCGTTTAGCAGCTCCAATGATAACAGGGGTGCGAATGTGGCGAATGCTTGCAGGCTCATTGACGGGCACACTATATATCCGGGCGACGAGTTTTCGGCGTGTGAAGCGATATCACCGATTACCACCGACAATGGATACTATATGGCGGCTTCATATCTGAGCGGTCAGGTAGTAGACAGTGTAGGCGGCGGGGTATGCCAAGTGTCAACTACTCTATATAACGCGGTTTTAAGGTCAGAGCTCGATGTGACACAGAGAAATAATCACTCTATGACGGTCACATATGTAGATCCATCTGCTGATGCAGCAATTGCGGAATCGTCGGGTAAGGATTTTAGATTTGTAAACAATACAGGTATGCCTATATATATCGAGGGATATACTACGCCGGACAAGAAGGTTACTTTTACAATATATGGAGTAGAGACTAGAGATAGCAACAGGCAGGTTACTTTTGAAAGTAAAGTCTTGGAGCGGACAGAGCCGGATCATGAGATTATAAATACGGATGCGTCGAGACCGCTTGGCTATTGTTCGGTTCAATCAGCCCACAACGGCTGCAGGGCTCAGCTATGGAAAGTAGTTACGGTTGACGGCGTGGAGGTTAGCAGAGAGCAGGTAAACAGCAGTAATTATATAACTTCGCCAAGATGTGCAACTGTGGGAATCGCTACGTCAGATCCGATGGCGTATAATGAAATTATGGCGGCGGTTGCGACTGGCAGTATCGATCAAGTAAAGGCTACGGTAAACGCATATAAGGCTGCACAAGCTAATGCGCAGGCACAGGCAGCGGCAGCTCAGGCGGCTGCAGAGGCAGCAGCAGCGGCAGCTATGATGTCGCCATAGAAAAGAGTTGACAGGTATTTATGAGAAATGGAAAAATAACGGAGAGTACGCTTAAACGCTCCGTTTTAAAGCAAATAGGAAAAAGACGTAAAGAAGTTTTATGCGGCGCAGGCGTGGGGACAGACTGTGCCGTTATGTCGTTTGGAGAAGACGAAGAGACTGTTATTTCCACTAATCCAATAAGTGCAGATATAGATATTATCGGTATACATGGCGTACATAGGGCGTTAAATAATGTAGCGGCAGCGGGAGCGGAACCGGTTGGAGTGACGCTTTCATGCCTGTTTCCTGAGAATATCGAAGAAAGTGAACTGCGTGAAATGATGCGGCAGGCGGAAGAAACATGTATAAGTCATGGCGTTCAGATAATAGGCGGACATACCGAAGTAGTGAATGTCATAAGTAAACCTGTGTTGACTGTGACTGGAATAGGCAAGAGAAAGAAGACGGATAAACCGCGGAAGATTGAACCGGGGCAGGACATAGTAGTAAGCAAGTGGATAGGGCTGGAAGGCACGCAAATGATTGCCTCAAAATATAGACTTAAGCTGCTTACCAAATATCCTGAAAGAATGATAGAAGAGGCGGAGGAGTTTGCGAGGTTTTTCTCTGTTTTACCGGAGGCTGCCGCCGCCCTTAAGTCTGGTGTCTGCGGGCTGCATGATATTTCACAGGGCGGTATTTTTGGCGCTTTGTGGGAAATGGCGCAGGGAGCAGGCGTCGGACTGGAAATTGATTTAAAGAAACTGCCAATCAGGCAGGAAACTGTTGAGATTTGCGAGTTTTTTGACTTGAATCCATATGAGCTGTTATCAGGCGGAAGCCTTCTTATGACAACGGACGACGGAGTAGGCTTAAGTGAAGACCTTAAGGAAATGGGGATACCGGCGGTTATTGTTGGGAAGACTACGGCGGGAAACGACAGGGTTTTGTATAATGAAGGCGAGAAACGTTTCTTAGAACCGCCCAAAGCAGATCAGATATATAAGTTAAATTTATGATGTTACTAGTTTAGCCAAAATGAACAAAAACGGAGCTCCAATGCCTGAAAAGCGGTAAGTCGCTCCTTATTTTGTTCATTTAGCCTAAACTTTGGCAATTATCTTATTATTTTATAAAAGGAAGGGGATACATAGTATGAGAGAGAAATTATTAGCGATAATTGAAAAGAACAGCCGCATAGATATGAAGGAACTGGCGGTTTTGATGGGAGTGGAAGAGATTGACATTGTAAACGAACTTGCAGCAATGGAGAAAGAAGGAATTATCTGTGGCTACCATACGCTCATTGATTGGGAGAAAACTTCGATTGAAAAGGTGTCGGCGTTAATTGAGGTAAGAGTTACGCCGCAGCGCGGTCAGGGATTTGACAATATAGCGGAGCGCATTTATAAATATCCGGAGGTCAACTCCGTTTATCTGATTTCCGGCGGTTATGACCTGCTTGTTTCATTAGAGGGCAAATCATTAAAGGAGATATCCGCATTTGTATCGGATAAACTTTCCACCTTGGATACTGTGCTTAGTACCGCGACTCATTTTATCCTGAAAAAATATAAGGACCACGGTACAATATTGGCGAAAAAGAGTGAAGACACAAGAGAGAAGGTGACGCCATGAGAAACCCGTTAGCTGATAAAGTAACCCGTCTTAAACCTTCCGGCATTAGAAAATTTTTCGATATCGTAAGCGAGATGGACGATGTAATTTCGCTTAGTATCGGAGAGCCGGATTTTGATACGCCATGGCATATCAGGGACGAGGGTATATATTCCCTTGAAAAGGGGCGTACTTTCTATACTTCCAATGCGGGACTTAAAGAGCTTAAGGAAGAGATTTGCCATTATATGAAAAGAAAGCACGGCGCAGAGTATAATGCAAATAGTGAAGTGCTTGTGACGGTAGGCGGTTCTGAGGGAATCGATGTAGCGCTGCGTGCGATGCTTAATCCCGGCGATGAAGTGCTGATACCGCAGCCGTGCTATGTGTCATATGAGCCATGCGCTATACTGGCGGGCGGTGTTCCGGTTACCATAGAGTTAAAGGCGGAGAATGAATTTCGCTTAACGCCCCAAGAATTAGAGGAGGCAATTACAGATAAGACCAAAGTTCTGATTCTGGCTTTTCCTAACAATCCTACGGGTGCAATTATGGAAAAGAAGGATTTGGAAGCTATTGCAGAGGTAATTATTAAGCATGATATATTTGTGATTTCTGATGAAATTTATTCGGAGCTTACATATAAGGGAAAACATGTTTCCATTGTGGAAATTCCCGGTATGCAGGAAAGAACGATTTTAATCAACGGTTTTTCCAAAGCATATGCAATGACGGGCTGGCGGCTCGGATATTCATGCGGTCCGGAAGAAATTATTTCGCAGATGATTAAGATACACCAGTTTGCAATTATGTGCGCTCCTACAACCAGCCAGTATGCAGCCGTAGAAGCTTTGAAAAACGGCGACGATGACATAGAAGAGATGCGCGAGGCGTATAATCAGAGAAGACGGTATCTGATGCATTCGTTTAAGGAAATGGGGCTGGAATGTTTTGAACCCTTCGGTGCATTTTATGTTTTCCCATGTATTAAAGAGTTCGGCATGACAAGCGACGAGTTTGCGGTAAAATTTTTACAGGAAGAAAAAGTGGCTGTGGTCCCGGGTACGGCATTCGGTGACTGCGGCGAAGGTTTCCTTCGTATTTCTTACGCGGCGTCGATGGAGAATATCAAGATCGCGATGCAGCGTCTGGCGGACTTCATTGGAAGACTGCGGGCGGCGAAAGCTTAGTGACAAGAAAGGGCGGGCAATATGCACGTTATATTACATCAGCCGGAGATACCGGCGAACACCGGAAATATAGGAAGAACGTGCGTAGCGACGGGAACGAGCCTGCACCTGATTGAACCGCTGGGCTTTAGGCTTGATGAAAAATCCGTCAAGCGTTCAGGCATGGACTACTGGGAGCGCCTTGATTTGACACGCTACATTAATTATCAGGAATTTCTGGACAGCCACCCAGATGCGACAATATGGATGGCGACAACCAAAGCAAAAAGATTATATACGGAAGCCGCTTTTAAACCGGACGATTTTATTATGTTCGGAAAAGAAAGCGGCGGCATTCCGGAAGAAATCCTGGTAAAAAACGAAGAACACTGCATCAGGATTCCCATGCTCGACGAAATCCGTTCACTGAACCTTTCCAATGCGGTTGCAATAGTGTTGTACGAGGCGCTTAGACAGAATAACTTTAGTAACATGCAGACCGCAGGTGAACTCCACCATCTACACTGGAGGACTCAAGACACATAACAGTACACTTCACGAGGCATGGACTCATATGTTTACATTTGAGACCCTTGGAAAACGCCGGCACTTAGTGAAAAAGACGCAAAGCAGCTTTTGAACTTAGTACCGCTGCGATTTTCCACGGAGCGAGAGCGTGTCTCAAGTGTAAACATATGAGTCCATGCCTCCACAACCGTACTGCTGCTAATCCTCATCCTCCATATCCGACTTAGCCAGCGAGAAAATAAATTCCGTTCCCACGCCCTCCGTGCTTATGACATTAATATTCTCCCCATGCGAGCGAATAATCTCCTTCGTAATCGCCAGTCCCAATCCGGTTCCTTTTTTATCCTTACCACGTGATATATCGGATTTATAAAATCTATCCCAGATAAGTTTCAGATTATCTTTCGGAATTCCTATACCGGAATCTTTAACGCTTACAAATACCTTATTATGCTTATCCGTTGTTTCTATCTTTATAATAGAATCGTGATGGCTGAACTTAATCGCATTGTCTAACAGGTTATAGAGTACCTGCTGGATTTTTCCCATATCGGCGGAGACATACATTTTTTCCCCGGTCATGACAAGTTCAATAGCAATTCGCTTTTCTTTACAAGTTCCCTCGAATGAAGCAGCGACATTACGTATCGTGGCGTTTATATCAAAATCCGTCCGCTCTAACAGCATACCTTTGGTATTCAGATTATTCAATGTGAGCAGGCTGTTGGTGAGCTTGGTAAGGCGTTCGGTTTCATTCAAAACTATCGTCAGATATTTCTCGTTCATTTCCGGCGGAATCGTACCGTCCAGCATGGCTTCCAGATATCCTTTTATCGAAGTAAGCGGTGAGCGGAAGTCGTGGGAAACATTGGCGACGAAGAGTTTCTGCTCGTCTTCGGAACGCGCGATTTCACTTGCCATGTACGAAAGCATTGCCGCGAGATATCCCATCTCGTCCACGCTTTCGACGGAAACTTCATAGTGCATGTTGCCGCTTGCGTACTGCTCGGTCGCTTCGGTAATTTTGCGCAAAGGAATATAGACCAGCTCCGTAAAGAAAATCAAGATTATCAAGGAGAGCAGGAACAGTATGACAAGCATAAAATAAGAAATGTTCAGCATATTGTCGGTCGCCGTCTGAATACTGCTCATGGGCGAATGAATGACAACATAGCCTTTTACTTTAAAATCAGAAGTAATCGGTGCAAATACGCTCAGAGTATCTTCAGTGAAAGTGCCAAAAAAATCACCCGTAGTATAATATGAACCCTCTGTGACGGTAGGATCAAAATTCTCAACTACCACTTCGTTTTCCACATCCATCGGCGTAGAAGAATCCAAAACCATACGTCCGGAAGGGTTGATAATCCAGATAGAGGCGTCAAGATAGACGGAAAGCGCGTCTAACTGATTTTTTACGGCTTCCAGCGTTGTCTCACTGTTATATAAATCAGAAGCGTAGGTATTGGCGATTAGCGTTGCCTCTCGGTAGAGGGAGTCCGCCTTATCCTTTTTCAGATGGTCTAAGGTCATGCTGGATACAAAAGTAGCGACTACCACAAATCCGAAAAAGGCAAAAATTATATATGCAAGAAGGAATTTAATATATAAAGTTTTTCTCATACTTTTGCCTCAAATTTATATCCGATTCCCCATATAGTAGCAATCCTCCAGCTATCGTGGTCGTTTATTTTTTCACGCAGTCTCTTGATATGTACATCGACGGTACGTGTATCGCCGATATATTCGTATCCCCAGATTTGGTCGAGAAGCTGCTCTCTGGTGAAAACATGGTTAGGAGAAGCGGCGAGGAAATAAAGCAGCTCTAACTCCTTCGGAGGCATTTCTATGGTCTTGCCCATATAGATAACGGAATAATTAGTTTGGTTAATGATAAGGTCGGGGTATTCCACACACTTTATATCGGGAGTTTCCGCATTTGCAGCTGCAGGTTTGTAACGGCGCAGGACGGCTTTTACCCTTGCGACAAGTTCTTTGGAATCAAAAGGTTTCTCCATATAATCGTCGGCACCAAGCTCTAACCCTAATACCTTATCAAAAACTTCACCTTTAGCGGAAAGCATTATTATCGGTAACGAAGATTTGCTGCGGACTTCACGGCAGACCTGATAACCGTCAATTCCGGGCAGCATGAGGTCAAGCAGCATAAGGTTCGGTTCAAAACTTTTCACGGCAGCAAGCGCGGACTCGCCGTCATTTACTATCATAGTTTCAAAGCACTCTTTTGTCAGATAAAGGGAGATAAGCTCTGCAATATTGTTATCGTCGTCTACAATTAAAATCTTTTGTTTACTAACCATTTGGGAAATCCTGCCTTTCCTGATTATTTAAATTCGTAACTGCTAAGCAGCTTATAGTTACTTAAATTCTGCAATGGTGACTCCGGCATCGCCTTCGCCGTATTCGCCCAGCCTATAGCTTTTAACAT
This sequence comes from Butyrivibrio sp., assembly GCA_023664865.1. GTDB lineage: Bacteria > Bacillota > Clostridia > Lachnospirales > Lachnospiraceae > UBA3282. The sequence continues at coordinate 9,987 of JAMPEU010000021.1, forward strand.
ATTTACAACGTTTAAGATAGGTCTGTACGGCTTTTCTTAAAGCACCCGTGCCTTTTCCGTGTACGATGCGCACGCTGGGGAGATGCGCGAGATAGGCATCGTCCAGATACTTATCCAGTTCGGATAGCGCTTCGTCAACTGTTTTCCCTAACAGATTTATCTCCGTGGAAACAGAGTAAGACTTGGACATTTTAATATTGCCTGAGCCGCTGCGGTGTAATTTATCTACGGATATTGTCGGTTTTTCTTCAAGCAGCACTAAGTCGTCCAAGGATACCTGAGAACGTATGATGCCGCACTGTACGAACAGCTTGCCGTTTTTGTCAGGGAGCGAACTTACTGTGCCTGTAAGCCCCATGGAGACTACTTTTACCGAGTCGCCAAGCGATAACTGATTCGGGCGAAGCAGTTTATGCGTAGGCTTGTCGGCGGCTATGGACAGCTTTGAATTTTTCTCGGAAATTTTATCCCGTACCTTCTGGCGCGACTTCTCGAGGTCTTTTACGGAAGACTCCATTCCGGCTTTCTGGAAAGTGCGGATGGTTTCATCGGCGAGGTCCTTGGCATCCTGAAGTATCTGGCGCGCTTCCTCGTGGGCGTCGCGTAGAATTTGGGCTTTTGTCTGCTCTATTTTATCCTGTTTGGATTTAAGCTTTTCTTCCAGTGACTTTATCTCTTCTTTATAGGAAACGATTTCCGAACGTTCCTTCTCTATTGTGATTCGGCTGCTTTCCAAATCAGACAACAAGTCTTCAAAACTCTCTTGGTCTTCGGTTATATGCTTTTTGGCATCTTCTATAATATAGTCAGGCAGCCCCAGTTTGGAAGAAATGGCAAAAGCGTTGCTCTTGCCGGGGATACCGATTAAAAGACGGTAAGTCGGGCGCAGCGTCTCAACGTTAAATTCGCAGCAGGCATTTTCCACAAAGGACGTAGTAAGGGCATAGACCTTAAGCTCGCTGTAATGCGTGGTTGCCATAGTGCGAATACCCCTGTCGTGCAGATAATCCAGAATGGAGATCGCAAGTGCCGCACCTTCCGTCGGATCAGTTCCGGCACCCAGCTCGTCGAACAGACATAAGGAATCCGCATCTGCATTTTGTAAAATAGAAACGATGGTTGTCATATGTGAGGAGAAAGTAGAGAGATTCTGCTCAATACTCTGCTCGTCCCCAATATCGGCATAGACTTCCGTAAAGACTGATAATTCCGAACGTTCAAGAGCCGGAATATGAAGTCCCGCCTGTCCCATCAGGGTAAGCAGCCCCACTGTTTTAAGAGAGACAGTTTTGCCGCCTGTATTAGGACCTGTGATTATTAATAAATCAAAGTTTTCGCCAAGCTCAATGTCAATCGGAACGACATTTTTTTTATTCAAAAGAGGGTGCCGTCCCCTGCGGATTCGTATACGGCGCTCAGTATTAAATATGGGAAGAGAAGCATTCTCTTCCATGGCAAGATTAGCCTTGGCAAAAATAAAGTCCAATGTCGTCATAAGCTTGTGGTCGTTTAGAAGCTCGTCGGCGTGCAAGCCTGCCTGTGCGCTCAAATCCGCAAGGATAACCTCTATTTCGGCTTTTTCCTTTAATTCCAGTTCTCTAAGTTCGTTATTCAGGGCGACTACGGCAGCAGGCTCAATGAAAAAAGTCGAACCAGTAGAAGACTGGTCGTGGACCATGCCTGATACCTGCCCTTTATATTCCGCCTTCACAGGTATGCAGTAACGGTTGCCTCGCATAGTGACGACAGCGTCCTGAAGGTAAGTGCGGTATGAACCTGTTATCATTGAATTAAGCTGCGAGTGTATTTTGTCGTTGGTAATGTTCATGCTCCTGCGGATATGTTTAAGGGTAGGGCTGGCATCATCGGCGATTTCTTCTTCCGATAAAATACATCTTCTGATTTCATTTGCCAGGGGCGTCAATGGCTCTAAAGCATTAAAATATTCGCTTAAACTATCGTCAGGCGCATCATCTTTCTCGCTTCGCCCGTAAGTCTTAATGCGGCTGACATTTTCCAATAGGGCAGCGATATTAAGAAGTTCCGGAATCGATAATGAGCTTTTGACGGTAAGAGACTTTATAGTCATGCCCAAATCCTTGTTGCCGCCAAAGGACGTAGAGCCTTTTTTAAAAATACGGCTGAGCGCATCCGCGGTCTGAGTCTGCGCAAGCTTAATTTCACTAAGGTCTGTCATGGGAATAAGCTCTCTGCATAATTTCCTGCCGGGAGCGGAAGTTGCCTTTTCAACCAACTGCTCTATAATTTTGTCATATTCTAAAACATGTAATACTTTACTGTTCATATTGAGCCTCATAAATATGGAATATTCCGGTAAAGGTTCAGCCCGTGGCAGCAGAGGAGCATATGTTCCCCTTGCGGCACACTCTCGTTCCGTGAAAAAACGCAACGGTACTAAGTTCAAAAGCTGAAAAGCAGCTTTTTCACTAAGTGCCGGCGTTTTTCAAGGACCGCGTCGGGGAACATATGCTCCTCTGCTGCCACGGGCTGAACCTTTATAAACTGCTATGTAAATATCTTACCATAAACCTTGTAAATTTACTACGAAAAAGATATACTTAGTTTCAGGGAATTATGTAGAGAGGAGCCTGCTTGGCATATGGCTGATGATAATATAAACAAAAATGAAAAAGAAGTTTCGGCTAACGAAGTAAAAGAGCAGGCGGAATATACGCCGTCTATGGAGACGGATTTTTTGCGTGAAAAGATTAAGCAGAAGCCTGTCAATAAAAAGAAGCTTCTGCGCAGAACGATAATCACGGCGGTAATGGCTGTGGTATTCGGCATTGTGGCATGTCTCACCTTTTTAATCTTGGAGCCTGTTATCAATAACTGGCTGTATCCCGAAGAGGAGCCGGAAGAAGTGCAATTTCAGGAAGAGACCGTTACTCAGGAAGAAGAGATGAGTCCTGAGGACATGCTCACGGAGGACATGATAGAGGAGGAAGAAGAGGAAGCGTATATGGAGCTTGAGGACGCGCAGATTGAAGAACTGCTTTCGCAAGTGACATTTGGACTTCCCGAATACCAGTCGCTATATAGCGAACTTGCTGCACTGGCAAAAGACGTTGGACGCTCAATGGTGACGGTTACCGGAGTAACATCAGATGTAGACTGGATTAATAACCCCTACGAGAGCGAGGCGGAAGCGTCGGGTGTAATTGTGGCAAATAACGGACGGGATTTGCTTATATTGGTAAGTATGAAAAATATTCGGAACGCCGAGAAAATACTCGTAACGTTCTGCAATAATACAAAGGCGGAGGCTGAAATAGTTCAAAGAGATGTGCCTACAGGACTTGCCATTCTGTCCGTGCCGATGTCTTCATTGGAGGAAACAACCATTAATATGATTAAAATTGCAAGCCTGGGAAGTTCAAGCGCAGGCAGTCTGATTGGAATCCCCGTGATTGCAGTAGGAAGCCCGACAGGTACGAGCGGCTCTGTAAGTTATGGGATAATCACATCTGGCGGAACCGTCATAGACCATGTGGATTCTGCATATAAACTGATAACCACGGACATATACGGCAGCGAGAATGCGACTGGGGTAATTGTCAATTTAAAAGGTATGGTTATAGGAATTATTGATAATTCTTATAACAGCAGAGACCGGGAAAACCTGCTCTCCGCCTATGGGATAACCGAATTAAAGAAGACTATAACCAAGATGTCAAATAATCAGGCACGTTCATATCTTGGTATCCACGGAACAGATGTGCCGCAGGAAGCCTATCTGGAATCGGGAGTGCCGCTTGGCGCATATGTCATGGAAATAGAAATGGACTCACCCGCTATGGCGGCGGGAATCCAGAGCGGCGACGTCATTACACAGATAGGGGATACAGAAATCGCCAATTATAACGGACTATTGAATATACTTTACGATACAAACCCGGATGAAGTTATCACGATTACCCTAATGCGGCAGGGGATTGAAGGTTTCCAGAGGATGAATGTCGCGGTCACGCTGGGAGAGATGTAGGGCAGTCTATATGTGGCTGAATGCAACATGAACTCATATACTTCCACTTGAGGTACGCTCTCGCTCCGTGGAAAATCGCAGCGGTACTAAGTTCAAAAGCCATAAATCAGGCTTTTTCACTAACTACCGGCGTTTTCCAAGGACCTCAAGTGGAAGTATATGAGTCCATGTCGCTAGGCAACTGTGAATAATAATATATATTGTACAATTCACGCTATGGAATAATAAAAAATAAAGAAAGGATAGTCAGACTATGAAGTACATTAAGGATTACAAAGAAGGGGACAGAATGTCCGAGATATATATGTGTAAACATAAACAATCCGCGGTTACAAAGAATGGGAAACCATATGATAACCTGATTTTACAGGACAAGAGCGGCACGATAGACGCTAAGGTATGGGATCCGAACAATGCGGGAATTGAAGAATTTGAAACTTTGGATTATATACAAGTACACGGCGATGTAGTATGTTTTCAGGGCGCGCTACAGGTCAATGTAAAGAGAATCAGGCGGTGCAGCGAGGGAGAGTATAATCCGGCGGAATACCTTCCGGTCAGCAGCAAAAATATAGACGACATGATGAAGGAACTGCTTGGATTTATTGAAAGCGTACAGAACACATATTTAAAAACGCTGCTAAAAGCATTTTTCGTCGATGATGAAAATTTCGTTAAGGCGTTCCGTAAATCTTCGGCGGCGAAGACGATACACCATAATTTTATGGGCGGGCTGCTTGAGCATACTTTAAGCGTAACAAAACTCTGCAATTACTATTGCAGCCAGTATCCGCTTTTACAAAGGGATTTGCTTATCAGCGCGGCGATTTTCCATGACATCGGAAAAGTAAGGGAACTGTCACTTTTTCCGGAAAACGATTACACTGACGCCGGACAGTTCCTGGGGCATATTGTAATAGGGGCTGAGATGGTAGGAGAAAAAATCAGGGAGATAAACGGATTTCCACAAATCCTTGAAAATGAGCTGAAACACTGCATACTGGCGCATCAGGGTGAATATGAGTTTGGCTCGCCGAAGAAACCTGCGATTATGGAAGCACTTGCCCTGCATTTTGCAGATAATACCGATGCAAAACTCCAGACTTTTACACAACTGCTGAACAGTACAACAGAGACAGGCTGGCTTGGGTTTAACAGGCTGTTTGACTCTAATGTCAGGGGAACGAGTATGGAATAGAGCGGGGGTACGCATGGAATTTCAGAAGAATGATATCGTGACGGTAAAGATTGAGGATATAGGCAATGACGGAGAGGGAATCGGCAGGATAGACGGCTACGCCCTTTTTGTTAAAGACGCCGTTATCGGAGACACAGTAGAGGCGAGGATTACTAAAATAAAAAAGAATTACGGCTACGCACGTTTGGAGAAGGTGATAACGCCTTCTTCTTTTCGTGTAGAACCGCGCTGCACTTTTCACAGACAATGCGGCGGTTGCCAGATTCAGGCTATGGCATATGAAAAACAGCTTGAATTTAAACATAATAAAATTAGAAACAACCTTATCCGTATCGGCGGCTTTGCGCCGGAATATGTAGATGCGGTTATGGAGCCGATAATCGGCATGAGAAATATCTGGCATTACAGGAATAAAGCGCAGTACCCGGTAGGATATGACAGAAACGGAAATCTTGTTGCCGGTTTTTATGCCGGGCGCACACACGACATTATACATAATACGGACTGTGCGATAGGGGGGCGTGAGAATAAACAGATTCTTGAAACTATTCTGACATACATGAAAGAGAACAACGTTCCCGCTTACCATGAGGCAACAGGTGAGGGACTGATTCGCCATATCCTGATTCGCACGGGATTTGCGTCTGGAGAAATTATGGTGTGCCTGATTATTAACGGAAAGACGCTGCCTTTAGAAAAGGCGCTGGTGGAAAAACTGACGCAGATAGAGCTTGGTGAAAAACACATTGCAAGCATTTCTGTTAATGTAAATACCGAGAGAAATAATGTCATCATGGGAAAAGAAACAAGGACATTGTGGGGAAAGGACTATATAGAGGACAGCATCAGGATTTTAGAGTCAGCCGACGGTGAAGAGAAGATTGCGGGCGAAGTGAAGTTCCATATTTCCGCACTTTCTTTTTATCAGGTCAATCCTGAGCAGACCGAAAAACTATACAGCATTGCGCTGGATTACGCCGGACTTACAGGCAATGAGACTGTGTGGGATTTGTATTGCGGAATCGGAACCATCTCTCTTTTTCTTGCAAGATATGCCAAACAGGTCTACGGTGTGGAAATTATTCCGCAGGCGATTGAAGACGCAAAAGAGAACGCCCGCATCAACGGCATCGGCAACGCGGAATTTTATGTGGGAAAAGCGGAAGAAGTTCTGCCGGAGAAATACGAAAAAGATGGTATTCATGCTGATGTAATCGTGGTGGACCCGCCAAGAAAAGGCTGCGATGAAAAGTGTCTGGAAACGATGCTCGCAATGCAGCCTGAGCGCATAGTGTATGTGAGCTGCGACTCCGCAACGCTTGCAAGGGACCTGCGGGTGCTTGCGGACGGCGGCTACGAAGTGAAGCGCGTGCGCGGCGTGGACCAGTTCGGGGGGACGGTGCATGTGGAGACGGTGATAATGATGCAGTATTGTGGAAAAGAGAAGAAAAAGTAGGGTTTGACCACAAGATGTTGCGGTTTGAGGGCAAAAATTAGATAGGGAAATTTTTATTGAGAAAAAGAAGTAACCGCTGTATACTATTATAAGATAACCGAAGAAAAGGGAGACAGAAGATGCGGTTTAGTGATATAAAAGTAGGATACATTTATAATGTAATTTTTGATCTGGTTCGGGATTGTGAGTTTGATGGCAAGCATTTGGCGGTGGTATTAAAGAGGAATAACGATAAAGCAACATTTATTGTTATGCCACTTACGAGTGTACCTAATGGAGTCGGTGTGAATAAAATAAAATTAGGAGAGATAAATAGTTTGCCATCTTCATTAAAAAATAATGATACATATGCAGTATATAATCAGGTTAGAACAGTTAATGCAAATAGATTTATTGCATTAAAAGAAGGTAGTGCAGTAAAGGAATGTCAGATGGAAAAGCGTATTTTCCATAAATTGCTATTTTTAGGTCTTCGAGAGATGGTATATAGTATTCCGCAAGATGAAAGGATTGAAATCTTAAAATGTGCTTATGAAGCTGAGTTAATATCAAAGGCAGAGGATATAGCGTATCAAATTGTAAAGTTAAGGAAAGATGAAAGTTCCAATAAAGAACAAATTGATGAATTGTTAGTACAGATTAGGGAGACAATAAAGGGCGTAACATATTCTTTAGATAAGCAGCTTGTTAAGGATGGTATTGATGCAATTTTTAATGAGGCAAAAAATTTGTAATTTTTCTTGTATCTTTGAAAGGGATATGTTAAAATCTAATCAAGAAAAGAGCGAGATGCTCTGCTTAAGAATTTAGGGTATAGACTCCCAACCAAGAAGAAGCAGGTCGTGCAAGGCCTGCTTTTTGCATGGGGTGGTAAATTACAAGTATATACTAAAAAGAACATTAGGATTATGAAACGGAGATTATCAAGGTAAGCTAAGGAGACGAAAATAGAAGTGTAATCGGAAAGCATGTAAGAGATATTTTCAAAGAAGGTGAATTGCAGAAAGAAACAGTATGGGCAAAATTTGCCTATACTGTTTCGGACGGAAAAGTTTATGACGTTGATTTTTATAACCTTGACGTCATTATTTCTGTCGGCTACCGTGTTAAATCTCAGCGTGGCGTTCAGTTTAGAATTTGGGCTATAATATACTGAAAGAATACATGAAAAATGGTTCAGGTTTGGTAAGCCACGAACAGGCAATCGAAAAAGCGAAGTCTGAATATAGAAAATATCAAAAGAAGTTATGCTTTTAACAAGAAGGACTTTTTAAAGAGGAGCAGTACTTATGGAATTCCAAATTGAAATAATAGAAGGCCACGACACATCATCATATTTTTGGTTCCGGCCTGTTATTCTTAAAGAAAAAGGAAAAATATTATATGATGAAGTTGTTGAGCTGGAAGAAGAAATTTCGATAGAGGAAGGAGATGTAGAGTGCTTTCTTTCATATTTTCTTTATAAATATTTTGATAAAAATCTTACTTACAATAAAAGGCGATATGAACAAGGTATGGGCTATATAAGCAACTTTGAATGGTATCTCACACATAATTTTTATACATATGATGTGCTGGCAGAAATGATAAAAGAGATTGATGAGGTTGCTGCCCTATTGGAATCAGATTATAATAATCCGCGATTAGATGATATAAAAAAGAACTTTTCAATTTTTTATATGTGCGCTCAAAATGACATAGATTATATCAACCATGATAATACAGCCATTCAGAAACATGTTTCCGTTGTAATAGATTTCTATCGCCGTTTCACCAAGCGGATTGCTGCAATGATGGAGAATAATAAGAATACAAAAGTAATATCAATTATGGGTCCATAAGGTGGAGAGCAGGTTTATTATTCCAAATCACATGGCAATAAATTATTCATTGGCACTCTTAGGCGAGCTGCCGAAATATTTTACATACGAACGGTAAAATGTTGAATAATCTCCAAATCCACACTTGTCTGCTGCATATTGCGCTGAATCTCCCCTGCGGATTTTTTCCTTTGCTGCCGTAAGTCGTTTTATTGTAATGTATTCCCAGGGAGCAGCACCCGTGGCTTGCTTGAAAATCCTACTGAACTGAGACGTGCTGAGAAAAAATTTTTCTGCAAGCAGCGGTACGGAGATTTCTTCAAACAAATTAGCGTTTACATATGCAACAATCTTTTCCGAAAGGCTTTGAGGTTCTCTATATTCTTCCGATTCTTTTTTGATATATGCATTGTTTATGATGTCAAGCAGTGTAATAAGGCTTGTCATGGTTTTCAGCCTTTTTCCATAATCATCTTCGTTGTTTCGGCACATGTCATAAAAGATTTTTTCAAGCTGAATTTTATCTAACGCATAAAAATTGCCCCGCCCGAGAGGACGTTCAAAAAATGCTTTTAAAAGCCTGTGTTCAGGGTCAATGCAATCAAGTGTTGATACCGAAAAATTTAGCGCATAGCGCTCATATATGCCGCCGCCCATGATGTGCGTCCTGTGGGATTCGGCGGGGCGCATTATTAAGAGATTTCCCGATTCAAGAGGATATCTTGTGCCTTCCACAAGGTATTCTGCATTTCCGGATACGAAATAAAATATCTCACAGTATTCGTGAACGTGCATGGTAAAATCTTTATCGTCGGGCTTATTGCTGATGGCATATCGTGTGTATAAGTCTTTTGAATAGAACTCCTGCAGAATATCCATAAATATTTCTCCTGGAATAATTTTATACCAGTATAATGTAATATGCATGAATTTGCAATATATAATGCCTGAATTGATGATTGAAATGCAAATTATTCTAACATATACTAATTGCAACATAAATTTAAGGAGGGATTTTTATGAAATTCAAACTTGCGGCATTTGCCGATGAGGCGGACGGAAATCTTGATAAACAAATTTCCGCAATGATTGAAAACAATATAGAGTACCTTGAGATTAGGGGTGTGGACGGTGAAAATATTGCTGATATTTCGACGCAAAAGGCTCAGGAGATACATAAAAAGCTGACTGACTCAGGATTGTCTGTATGGTCTGTGGGTTCTCCTTATGGAAAAATCGGAATAGGGGACGATTTTGCTCCACATCTTGAAAAATTCAAGCGTGGGATTGAACTTGCCAATATTTTAGGCGCTAAGCACATGCGAATTTTCAGCTTTTATGTTCCAAGCGGCAATGCCGACAGTTATGCCGAGGAGGTAATGTCGCATATGGATAAATTCCTTGCATCGGCAAGGGGCAGCGGCGTTATTTTATGCCACGAAAATGAAAAGGGAATTTATGGTGATATTGCCACGCGGTGCGCAGAAATACATAAAAATTTTCCGGAGATAAAAGCGGTTTTCGACCCGGCAAATTTCATTCAATGTGGACAGGATACAAAAGCGGCTTGGGAAATTCTCTTCCCATATGTTGAGTATATGCACATAAAGGACGCTCTGAATGACGGTTCGGTAGTTCCTGCGGGAAAAGGCATGGGGAATATACCTTTTCTGCTTGAAAATTATAATGGGAAAGTGCTTACTATCGAGCCCCATTTATCAGTGTTTTCCGGTTTTGAGAATTTGGAGCGGGATAATGAAAACGTACATAGAAAATACTGCTACGCAACTTCGAGAGAAGCTTTTGATGCAGCGGTTTCAGCCTTAAAAGAATTACTTTAAAAGGAGTGTTCATTATGGAGAAAATTCGTCTTGGAATAATTGGTGTTGGAAATATGGGCAGTGGACATTTGCAGAATGTCATTGATGGGAAATGCCCGAAGGTCAAGGTTACGGCTGTTGCCGATACTGACCCGCAAAAGCTTGAAAACGCACGAAAAAAGCTGCCTACTTTGGCTTGCTTTGATAATATGGAAAAAATGCTGGACAGTGGTCTTATTGATGCTGCGCTTATTACAGTGCCTCATTACGACCATCCAGCCTGTGCGATAGAATGTTTTAAAAGGGGTATTCATGTTCTGATAGAAAAACCAGCAGGCGTATATGCGCGACAGGTTCGGGAAATGAACGAGGCTGCCGAGAAATCTGGAGTAAAATTCGGTATAATGTTCAATCAACGCACCAATCCGATATACAAAAAGGCTCGTGAAATAGTGCAAAGCGGCATGCTGGGAAAGCCTAAAAGATTGGTTTGGATCGTAACAGACTGGTATCGTACACAGGCATATTATGATTCAGGAAGCTGGCGTGCCACATGGAATGGAGAAGGTGGCGGAGTGCTGTTAAATCAAGCACCTCACAATCTTGATTTATGGCAATGGATATTCGGTATGCCCAAAAGGATAAGGGCATTCTGTGCTGTGGGAAAATATCATAACATTGGCGTTGAAGACGATGTTACGATTTATGGAGAATACGAAAATGGTGCAACTGCAGTGTTTATTTCCACAACAGGGGAAACTCCGGGAACTAACCGTCTTGAAATTTCGGGTGATTTGGGCAAGCTCGTCCTTGAAAATGGGAAGTTGAAATGGTGGAAGCTTGCAGTGCCTGAACGTGAATTTTGTTTTACATCAAAGGAAGGATTTTCCTGTCCTGAAACGGAATATAAGGAATATTCTGAGGCGGCGCCCGACGGACATTCAACTGTCCTTGAGGCTTTTGCAGAGGCTATTCTTGATGGAACGGAGCTTATTGCGGACGGTCGCGAAGGTCTTAATTCTCTGTCAATCTCAAATGCTGCGTATTTGTCCTCATGGACAGGAGATTGGGCGGAAATTCCCACCGATGAAAAGTTATTTGAGCGGTATTTTACGGAGTTGTGCAGAAATGAAAATATTAAAATAAATAAACCATAGTAAATGCCCTTAACCTAAATGGTTTCACCTACTATTGACTTATAATCCATTTTAAATGTACAATGAATGTATTGTGGGAGGTAAATCAAATGGAATATGAAATGATAAGCAGTTCAACCATGATGGTCTTTGTACTTATGACTTTAATAGGGATTACGGTTCCAATGTTCATTGTATTGTTTTGGAAATTAAGAACGAAACAGCCCATAATGATTATACTCGTCGGTGCGGTAACATTTTTCGTGTCTGCGATTATCCTTGAGTCTATACCGAAACTTATCCTGCTTCAACCCACTAATCCGATTGGGCTGTTTATAACGTCAAGTCCGATTCTAAGCTCAATAATTGCGGCTCTCCTTGCGGGTATTTTTGAAGAAACCGGAAGGTTTGTCGCATATAAGTTTATTCTTAAAAAATATGACGATAAAAAGACGGCAATCAGTTACGGCATAGGGCATGGCGGATTTGAAGCAATGTACGTGCTGACCTTAACCGGAATACAGTATATGGCGTATGCCCTCATAATTAATGAGGGGGAGTTCGGAACTATCGTAAGTCAGGTTGCGGCGACTGCGCCGGAACAGGTTGAAGCAATAAAAGCGCTTCCCGCTTCGATTGCGGCGACGGGTTTTCCGATGCTGATTATTTCCGTGATGGAGCGGTTCAGTGCGATTCTCATACATATAGCATGTTCAATTATTGTATTTAAGGCGGTTAAAGAAAAAGATAAAATATGGCTTTACCCCGTGGCTATAGTATTACATTCTATGATAGACATTATAGCAGCGGCATACCAGATGGGGCTTATAACTAATATAATTATTGTAGAATTATGTATTATGTTATATGCGGTTGCGCTTTTTATAGTCTGCATGAAAAAAATATATTGGGAAACCGAGACGGATTAAATAAGTCTGTGATATAAAATAGTTAGTCGAAACCGAAGGGAGATAATGGGAGTGAAAAAATATGCCATAATAACAGCTCTTTTAATTAGTCTTTTGCTGGGCGGATGTGGAGATATACAAAACACAGAGAATAAAGCCGGAGACTTAGCGGAAGTAAATGCCGCCGCAAATGAAATATCTGTAAATAATGCAACAATAAATGAAACAGCTGCAAATGGCGCAAATATAAACAATGCAGCCATAGGTGAAACAGGCGCAGGCAACATATCTGAAATACCAGAGAAAGATTTGGAAAATGATACAGTCGCTGCCGTAGTGCAAAACGGTCCCTACGGACAGCTTTCTTTGTCAATGCCTGCGGACTGGACGGCTGCAGCCTGTCCGATGGACAGCGACAGTCTTCTCTCATATGGTATGTACGGAATACGTTTTTATCCCAAAGATGTAAATGAGGGTTGTATCGAACTTTTCTATACAGACTCATTTGGCGTCTGCGGGACAGGTCTTTATAGTGAGAAAACGGTTATTGCAGGAAAAGACGCGAGAATCGGAACTTATGACGGTCTTGAGTATTGGGATTTTATTTCCTTTGCAGTTGATGAAGGGAATGTTATCGCGATGACTCACTCGGTAGAGGACTGGTGGAGTGAATACGACGCTCAGGTATTGGAGATTTTAGATACAATGTCCTTTGATGAGACAATAAAAGAAGGCGGGGCTTATGTTTACAGCAGGGATTCCGAGGCGGAGCAAATTGCCCTGATGCTTTCCTTAAAAAACATATCTTCTACGGGTGCAACTCTTGTCTTTAACCAATATGATAAAGAAGCGTCCGATGGTACACTGCAGTTTGGCGACGATTATGTCCTTGAACAATTAAAAGACGGGGAATGGGAAGAAGTTCCCGTCATAGTAGAAGGTAATTACACCTTTCATCAGGTCGCTTATTCTATTGCGCCGGACTCCGAAACAGAGAAAGAGTTAGACTGGAAATGGTTTTATGGTGAACTTGCACCGGGAAACTACCGGATTAAGAAGACGGTTGATGATTTCCGAGAAACCGGAGACTTTGATATATATACAATCTATGCAGAATTTATTCTGACTTAAGAGTAGCTTTAAAAGACAATTCAATATGAGGTATAAAATGGCGGTTAAAGAATACGATGCAAGAATATTGCTTTTTGACTTAGACGGCACTTTGCTAAGAGACGATAAAACATTATCACAATATACTTTAGAAGTTATTTCCAAATGTAAGGAGGGTGGATACTTAATTGGCATTTCTACATCAAGGGGCGAGCAGAACTGTCTTAAATTTTTAAAGGAATTGAAGCCGGACATTCTTATTTCCAGCGGCGGGGCATTAGTACGGGCAGACGAAAAAATTGTCTGTTCGTCTTCTTTTTCAGCGGCAGAGACAAAAAGCTTTATTGAAACAGCAAGAAATGTATGCGGTGCGGATTGTGAAATTACGGTTGATACATTAGACGCTCATTATTGGAATTATAAAATCGATCCGAAAGAGCAGGATAAAAGCTGGGGAGAGAGCATATATACGGATTTTGCAGATTTTGAACACGAGGCTTTGAAGATATGTGTTGAGATACCCAGGTCCGACATGGCGCGGAAATTATGTGAACATTTTTCGGAACTTGACAGTAAACGTTTTTCAGACGGTGACTGGTATAAGTTTACGAAGAGCGGGATTACAAAGGAAAAAGCGATATTGGCAGTTTGTGAGGCGTACCGCGCGGACGTATCGGAAATAATTGCTTTTGGAGACGATTATGCAGATATAGGTATGTTAAAATTGTCTGGTATCGGGGTAGCGATGGGCAATGCCATACAAGAGGTCAAGGATATCGCTGATGCCATAACACTCTCAAACGATGAAGACGGCGTAGCCGCCTATTTGGAAAAATTTTTGGTAGATGGCAGGAATATTTTGTGATAATATATATCTGAAATTATTGCAAGAGGTGTTAAAAATGCAAAAGATACTGATAGTAGACGACGAAGAAGTAAATCGGAGAGTGCTTCAGGAAATACTTGAGAATGACTACGAAATAGAGATGAGCGAGGACGGAGTTCAGGCGTTAAATAAACTTAGGGATAATTATGAGGAAATATCGGCGCTGCTGCTGGATTTGCAGATGCCTAACGTAGACGGATATGCAGTTATTTCCGAGATAAAAAACTGGGGCATAATAAATAAAATCCCCATACTTATCATAAGCGGCGACGATACCGTCGAAGCGGAGAACCAGTGCTTCGAGATGGGCGTTGCAGATTTTATCCACAAGCCTTTTGAGCCTTCCATAGTTAAAAAACGTATAAAGAATACTATGGATTTGTTTGATTATAAGAAACAGCTTGAAAGAAAAGTGGAAGAACAGACGGAGACGCTTAGAAAGCAGTCTGAGATTATTAAGATTCAGGCTGAAAGGTTAAGCAAGGCGAAACCGTTCAATAAACTTATGATAGAATACAGTTCTGTAATCAGAGAAGTTGAGACGCGGCTTAAAATTCTTAACGACATGTTCTCGGAGGAGTATAAGAGAAATCCTTTTGAGTCCATCAAGAGCAGGCTTAAGTCTCCCGAAAGCATATATAAGAAGCTTGAGAGAAAAGGATATCCGGTTTCGATAGAGAATATAAAAAAGTATGTGACAGATGTTGCGGGCGTGCGGGTAATCTGTTCTTTTCCCGACGATATTTATCGTCTGGCGGAACTTTTAATCAATCAGGACGATATAGTATTATTAAAAGAAAAGGATTATATTAAAAATCCCAAACCCAACGGTTATAGGAGCTTACACCTTATCTTAAACGTACCTATTTTTCTGCCGTATGAAAAAATATATATGAAGGTGGAAGTGCAGTTTAGGACCATCGCGATGGATTTCTGGGCGAGCCTTGAACATAAGTTAAAGTATAAGAAACATATTGATAATACGGAAGAAATCGGGCAGCAGTTGAAAATGTGCGCAGACTCCATAGAAGAGCTGGATTATCAGATGCAGGAAATAAGGGATAAGATTGATATAAAGTAGAGTAAGAGGAAGAAATAATTTATATGAAAAATAAAATATGTAGCCTATGTTCAATAATTCTATTACTGGTATTAACTGCGTGTGGAACAGAATATAATGATAGTTTGGCGGCAGAGTCTGAAAATGAGTCAGGGGCGGTAAATGAAGTGGAGTCTGAAACCGAGTCCGATGTGGTAAGTGAGGTGGAGTCTGAAATTGAGTCCGATATGGCAAACGGAATAGAGACTGATACGGAATCTGAAACCGAAATAGAACCAATATTCAGAACAATAGAACTGGCAGGGCAATCTGCTTTTTTTGCGGATTCTGATAAAACAGCCGAACCAATCAGCCTGTCGCTTATCAGCGAAACAGGGAACGGCATATCTGAGCCGACTGTCTGGGTGGCGGAGAATGGCTTATATCTGCCTATGATAAACGGCCCGCTTTCAGAGAGTACAATTCAGGTTCATAGAGAAGAAGGTCTTGACTATGATTACTGGAAACAATATACTGACTATACACTGTTTTTTGATGAAAACTATGTTTATGAATGGAACTCTATTGCTTCAGCTGTCGATTCCAATGCAGAAAGCTATGTCTATGGTCCTGTGGCGGAAATCTATGTCTATGATTTGGAAAGCAGGCAGTATCTGTATGGAGCGGGGTATGCATCCGATGAATGGTATTTGATGGGGAATTGCGCGTATGTCAGGGACGGTATACTGTATACCGGAAATATTTGTAGAGGCTATGCCATGCCAAACAGTTGCTATCTGTTTGCGTATGATTTGGAAAATGATGAAATGCTTTGGCGAAGCGAAGACCAGACTTATAATTCCATGAACTTTATCATAAAAGATGATGTGATTATCTGCGGATATGGCTTTACTGCCGAAGATGATTATATTTATCAGCTTGATATGCACACGGGGAAGGTAATTTCCAAGACTAAGGTAGCTAAGATGCCGGACCTTATTGTAGAACAGGATGGCAAGCTTTATGTTCATACTTACAGCTATGACTATGTATTTGAAATAGGCGAAAGCATGGAATAGATGAAAGTATGAAATAGATGAAAGACATAAAATAGGCGAAAACTGTATTATGGCAGCAAGCGGTGGGAGACATTCAGATGGGAAATTTTGATATTGCGGCAATGCAGAACATACAGAAGGAACTTCAGGAAAAGTATAAGGATGGCTGGGGCGGCTTATCCCCTGAAAAGGCGCGTAATCAGTTATTGTGGCTGTATTCGGAGTTAGGTGAAGTCGGTGATGTAATTAAGAAAAGCGGTGATGATAAAATCATGAACGATAGCGATACCCGTAGACATTTCATTGAGGAGATGTGCGATGTTATGATGTATTTTAATGATGTGCTGCTGTGTTATGATATTTCACCGGAAGAATTTGAAAAGATATACCTAGAAAAACATCAAACCAATTTAAACAGATGGTAACAGTTTATTATATGGTAAAATTATAAATTTTCACATAGGCTTACATATGTTATATGGATGTTTATACATACAGTAAAGATGCCTGAGCGCATAAATTTGTGGGCTGAGTAAGAATGGGAGATTATAATGGATAGCAGATTAATAGAAATTATAATAGATTCATTTCCTAAAATCTTAATACCGGGGCTTAAATATACATTGCCGCTTACGTTCATCGCCTTTGCCTTTGCGCTGGTGATTGCAACCGTAGTGGCGCTTATTCAGTTTGCCAATGTATCTGTGCTGAAACAGATAGCGCGCGTATATATTTGGATTATCAGGGGGACGCCGCTTTTAGTGCAGCTCTACGTGGTGTTCTTCGGAATATCGGGAATGGGCTACTTAATTGATCCTTTTGTCTGCGCGGCGATTGTGCTGGCGGTAAATGAAGGGGCATACTGCGCGGAAACAATAAGGGCGGCGCTTGAGTCCGTATCAAAAGGGCAGATTGAAGCAGGATATTGCGTGGGAATGTCTTATATACAGATTATCAGGAGAATTGTGCTGCCGCAGGCAATGCGGACTGCATTTCCGCCGCTCTCCAATTCGCTGCTCTCCATGCTGAAAGACACGTCGTTAGTGGCGTGTATTACGGTTGCTGAAATGTTCATGGCGGCGCAGCGGATAGTAGCAAGGACATATGAGCCTATGGCTGTTTATCTGGAGGTCGCGTTTATTTACCTGATGCTTTCCACCCTGCTTACATGGCTGCAAAATATAGGCGAGAAGTACCTGAACCGTTACCAGAAATAGTATAAAAGTATAAAGATTTGGGCACAAAGTCAGATTGAAAATCGGCAGACTGTGGAAAGGCATGGTTGTTAAAATGTTAGAGGTACTTGCAATTCATAAAAAATTTGATAATATAGAAGTGCTGAAAGGCGTTGACGTTAAAGTTGAAAAAGGCGACGTCATTGCGATTTTAGGACCGAGCGGCTCAGGGAAAACGACGCTCCTTCGCTGCATAAATTTTCTGGAAAATGCAGAGCAGGGAAAAATGATTTTCGACGGAGAAGAATATAACTTTGGCAAGGTCAAAAGAAAAGATATCGCAGCAATCAGGAGAAAAACCGCCTTTGTTTTTCAGGACTATAACCTGTTTCTTAATAAGACGGCGCTGCAAAACGTAACCGAAGGGCTTATCGTGGCGCGCAAGATGCCGAAGAAGCAGGCGGAGGAAATCGGCAGGAAGATGCTTGATAAGGTGGGACTTTCCGATAAGTATGATGCATATCCGCATCATTTGTCGGGCGGGCAGCAGCAAAGGGTGGCTATTGCAAGGGCGCTTGCCTCGGAGCCTGAAATTATTTCCTTCGACGAGCCTACATCGGCTCTAGATCCGGAGCTTACCGGAGAGGTGCTTAATGTAATGCAGCAGCTTGCCGCCGAAGGCATGACGATGCTAGTGGTTACTCATGAGATGGAGTTTGCCAGAAATGTGTCCAATAAGGTAATCTTTATGGAAGATGGAATAGTGGTAGAAACAGGAAATTCCAAAGAGTTTTTTGAAAATCCGAAGTGCGAGCGGACTAAAGAGTTTCTTCGCATAGAGGCGTAGCACAAATAAAATATAAGTAATTGTGAAACAACTCTGGATATTGAAAGGGAGTTTTGCAATTATTTAAATAAAAGTAGTCTATAAGCTGAAGGGAGTAGGAAAATTATGAAAAAAAATATTTTGAAACTAATGTGCGTAGCCGCAGTTGCAACTTTATCAATAGTATTGACAGGCTGCGGACAAAGCGGCGAGGGCGGCGGTTCTGACAGTCAGGATAAAGATTTGCTCGGACGTATTAAAGATAAGGGCGAAATCGTAGTCGCTATGGAAGGAACATGGGCGCCGTGGACTTATCATGACGAAGATGATAAGCTGGTGGGCTTTGATACGGAAGTAGCTGAAAAAATTGCGGAAAAGCTTGGCGTTGAGGCGGTATTTGTCGAGGGTGAATGGGACGGACTGCTTGCCGGGCTGGAAGTCGGAAGATATGATATCATGGTAAACGGCGTGGAAGTTACGGATGAACGTTCCGAAAAGTATGACTTTACCGAACCGTACGCATATATCCGTACCGCATTGGTCGTAGGCGAAGATAATACGGACATTACATCTTTTGAAGACTTGGAAGGCAAGACGACGGCAAACAGCATCAACAGCACATATATGTATCTGGCGGAAGAATACGGAGCAACCGTTCTGGGCGTGGATACTCTGGATCAGACTATGGATATGGTTTTATCGGGAAGAGCCGATGCGACACTGAACGCCGAGGTTTCTGTTTATGATTATTTTAACGTACACAGCGACGCGGAGCTCAAAGTAGTAGCGCTGACCGATGAAGCATCATTAGTATCCATTCCCATAAGAAAAGGCGAGGACTCAGATTCTTTACGCGAGGCAATTAATGAAGCAATAAAAGAACTCAGAGAGTCCGGAGAACTGGCTGAAATCTCTGAGAAATATTTTGGAAGCGATATTACCGGGAACGAATGAATATGAAATAGTAAATTAAGAACCATTAAAGAAAATTGAAATGAGCAGGAAAACAAAATAAGGGGCGACTTACCGCTTTTGTTTTTCTGCTCATTTCAATCTCAACCGTAATTTAATCTATTCAGTATCCATCTCCGCGTATTTTATGCCCCAGTCCGCGATAGTGCCGTCTGCAAGCTTGCTTTCTATTACTTCATTAATCATGTTAAGAAGTTCAGTGTCGCCCTTCTGGACGGCGATAGCGTACTCTTCGGTTTTAAAAGCATTATTATCTTCTACGATTTTAAGACCGGCATTATCTTGAACATACTTTTTCGCTGTTGCCGAATCGATTATAACTACATCACAGTTTCCGCTCACGAGTTCGGCAACCGCGTCTGCGCCTGTGGGATAGGCTTCATAAGGATATCCCATTTCGTTTATGCAGCTTTCGCCAGTATAACCCTGAACGACGCAGATTTTTTTATCTTTTATGTCAACGGCTGTGTATATATCAGAATCTTCTTTTATGATCATGACCTGAGTTGCGGTATAGTATGGTATGGAGAAATCAACCTGCTCAAGCCTGCTTTCTTCCACGGTTATACCGGCGATTGCCGCATTAACCTGACCATCCTCAAGGGCATCTAAAAGAATTTCAAAGTCCATGTCTACGATTGCCGCTTTCATACCATTTTCATCGGCAATCTGCTTTGCCAAAGCTATATCGATTCCATCGTAGTTGTCTATAATTCCGTTTTCCGTTTTAAATTCAAATGGTGGAAATGTCGCACTTGTGCCGAATACTATTTCATTTTCCGTACTCTTGCCGCCGCATGCGGTAAGTGTGGATATAAGCATAAGCGCTACAAGTATTGATGTTAAAAGTCTGGCTGTTTTTTTCATGGAAAGCCTCCTAATATAATTGATGTTCTAATTGTAGCATAAAAATAGTGGATTGAAAAGTATAACTATATAATGAAAAACCGTTTCATAAAAAAAGTATGGAAAATAGTTTAGAAAATTTTCACAGATTATTCCTTGCACATTAGAAGTATGAGGAATAAAATGTAAAAAGTATCATTTAAGAGAATAATTTATGGACGAAGAGGGTGAAAATATGCTAAAGGTATTAGGAGCGCAGATAAAGGAGTTCAAGAAGGACTCTATTCTTACGCCTGTTTTCATGATTTTAGAAGTTATTATGGAAATGATTATACCTATGCTCATGGCGTCTATCATTGACGATGGCGTAAATGTAGGAAATCTGAACCATATTTACAAAATAGGCGCCTTGATGGTAGTAACCGCTTTGATTGGTCTGTGGGGCGGCATAATGGGAGCGAAGTACGGTGCGAGGGCGTCAACGGGCTTTGCAAGAAATCTAAGGAAGGCGATGTTTGAGAATATTCAGACATATTCTTTCGCAAGCATTGATAAGTATTCTACATCAAGTTTGATTACCAGACTTACGACGGACGTAACTAATATGCAGAATTCATATCAAATGATTTTAAGAATGGCAATGCGCGCGCCGGCGTCAATGATTATCGCTATGGTGATGGCGTTTACAATTAACTCAAGACTTGCTTCGGTATATCTTGTTGCGGTTGTATTTCTTGCTGTATGTATTTCTCTTATCATACCGAGGGCGACGAAGTATTTCCGTCAGGTATTTGAGAAATATGATGAGTTGAATGCGAGCGTACAGGAGAACGTATCGGCTATCCGCGTCGTAAAGGCGTATGTGCGTGAAGACTATGAGACGGATAAATTTAAGAGAGCAAACAGCAATATTTATAATATGTTCTTAAGGGCGGAGAAACTTGTAGTTATTAATAATCCGCTGATGCAGGCGACAGTATATACTTGTATTCTGGTGATTTCGTGGCTGGGAGCTAAAATGATTGTTGCCGGTGGACTGACTACCGGTGAAATGATGAGTATGCTGGCGTATTGCATGAACATACTTATGAATCTTATGATGATATCGATGATTTTCGTAATGCTGACGATGAGTTATGCGAGCGCGAAGCGTATTGCAGAAGTATTGGAGGAAAAATCAGACTTAACCAATCCCGAAGAGCCTGTATACGAGGTGCCCGATGGAAGCATAACTTTCAAAAATGTAAACTTTACATATGGAAAAGCGGGCAAGCCCGTGTTAAAGAATATAAATATTGATATAAAATCAGGTGAGACGATAGGAATTATCGGCGGTACGGGAAGTGCGAAATCGAGCCTCGTCAATCTAATCAGTCGTCTCTATGATGTTACGTCGGGCGAGATTTTGGTCGGCGGGCTGGACGTTAGAAAGTATGATATGGAGTCGCTTAGAAATCAGGTGTCCGTGGTTTTGCAGAAGAACGTGCTTTTCAGCGGCACGATTATGGATAACTTGAGATGGGGCGATAAGGACGCTACCGAGGAGGAATGTATAAGGGCGTGTAAGCTTGCCTGTGCAGATGAGTTTATACAGAATCTTCCGGATAAGTACAACACCCGTATAGAGCAGGGCGGAACCAACGTATCCGGCGGACAAAAACAGAGGCTTTGTATTGCAAGGGCGTTATTGAAAAAGCCTAAAATACTGATACTCGACGATAGCACAAGTGCGGTTGATACCGCTACAGACGCTAAAATCAGAAAGGCGTTTGCGGAAGAGATACCAAACACCACCAAGCTGATAATTGCACAGAGAATTAGCAGCGTGCAGAACGCGGATAGGATAATTGTCATGGATAACGGCGAAGTGACGGATTTCGGCACGCATGAAGAACTGTTAAAGAGCAGTCCTATTTACTTAGAAGTTTTTGAATCGCAGACCGGCGGAAACGCTGATTTCGACCAGAATGGAGGTGACTTGTAATGCCGGGACCAATGGGAAGAGGACCAAGAGGCGCAAGACCTAAGATTGAAAATCCGGGTAAGCTTTTTAAGCGTCTGATGGGATATGTATTAAAAAATTATACGCCGCATGTAATTATAGTGGTAATCTGTATTTTTACCAGCGTGCTCTGCAATATACAGGGAACTTTGTTTACGCAGACTCTTATTGATAATTATATCGTACCGCTGCTTGGCACAAGCAATCCTGATTTTTCAGGGCTTGCTCATGCGATTATAAGGGTTGCATGTTTCTATGCTCTGGGAGCGGCGGCGTCATACCTGAATAGCCGTATAATGATTAATGTCAGTCAGGGAACTATGAGAAATATCAGAAATGATATGTTTAATAAGATGGAGACGCTTCCGATTAAATACTTCGATACTCATGCGCACGGCGATATTATGTCGTGTTATACCAACGACATTGATACCCTGCGCCAGATGATAAGCCAGAGTATGCCGCAATGCCTCAATAGTGCGATTACTATCGTTAGCGTATTTATAAGCATGATTGTCTTAAGCGTACCGCTTACGGCAGTTACATTAGTGATGGTAGCTCTTATGCTGTTCGTTACCAAGAAGGCTACAGGACTTTCCGGCAGATACTTTGTTGCGCAGCAGAAGGCAATCGGCGCAGTAAACGGATATGTAGAAGAAATGATGGAAGGGCAGAAGGTTGTAAAAGTATTCTGCCATGAAGAAGAAAGTATTAAACGCTTTAATGAGCTGAATGATGAGCTTTTCGACAGCTCTTATAACGCGAACCAGTTCGGAAATATGCTCGGTCCAATTAATGCGCAGCTTGGTAATTTAAGTTACGTAGTTTGTGCGATGGTCGGCGGCGCGCTTGCGATTGGCAATGTCGGTGGGCTGACGCTCGGCGGACTGGCAAGCTTCCTGACATTTAACAAGAGCTTCAACATGCCGATTAATCAGGTGAGTCAGCAGTTTAACTCAATCGTTATGGCTCTTGCCGGAGCCGATAGGGTATTTAGGTTGATTGATGAAACTCCGGAGGCAGACGAAGGTTATGTTACGCTTGTAAATGCAAATGAAGTAAACGGTGAGCTTGTTGAAGCTGACGGACATACGGGCACGTGGGCGTGGAAGCATTTCCACAAAGACAGCAATACGACCACCTACAAGAAGTTAGAGGGAATGGTGGAGTTTGACGATGTGGACTTTGGATATAGTGATGACAAAATGGTACTCCACAATATCGTCATGTATGCTAAGCCGGGACAGAAGATTGCGTTTGTCGGTTCGACGGGAGCGGGCAAGACCACGATAACCAACCTGATTAACCGCTTTTATGATATTCAGGACGGCAAGATACGCTATGATTCCATTAATATAAATAAGATTAAAAAAGCAGAACTTAGACGTTCACTCGGAATCGTACTGCAGGATACGCATCTTTTTACGGCGACGGTAATGGAAAATATACGTTACGGAAAGCTTGACGCTACCGACGAAGAAGTTATTGCAGCCGCTAAACTGGCAAATGCGCATGAGTTTATAGAACGCCTGCCTGTAGGGTACAATACGCTTCTGACGGGCGACGGCGCTAACTTAAGTCAGGGACAAAGACAGCTTATCGCCATAGCGAGGGCGGCGATTGCCAACCCGCCGGCGTTAATTCTTGACGAGGCGACCAGTTCCATAGATACACGTACCGAGAAGATAGTTCAAGACGGTATGGATAAGCTTATGAAAGGAAGAACCACTTTCGTAATCGCCCACAGACTCTCGACGGTAAGGAACAGCGATTGTATTATGGTGCTTGAACACGGCAGGATTATAGAGCGCGGCACGCATGATGAACTTATAGAGGCTAAGGGTAAATATTACCAGTTGTATACAGGAAATTCTATAGCGGGATAGAAATATTGCTCTTCACAATATTGAGAGGCAAGGACTCATATGCTTACTCTTGAGGCACGCTCTCGCTCCGTGGAAAATCGCAGCGGTACTAAGCTCAAAATCCAAAAAACAGGATTTTTCACTAAGTACCGGCGTTTTCCAAGGACCTCAAAAGTAAGCATATGAGTCCTTGCCATATATCGGTTATATATGGGGTTGCTATTCACAGCATAGAGCGGAATGGACTTATATACTTTCTCTTGAGGCCCTTGTAAAACGCCGGTACTTAGCGAGGTATTTTCGAGCTTAGTACCGCTGCGATTTTACACGGAGCGAGAGCGTGCCTCAAGTGATAGTATATAAGTCCATTCCGCCGTCAGTTATATAAATTTTACTTACCACCGTGTTTATATTCCAAAGCCGCGCTCACTAACCCCCTGAACAGCGGATGCGGTCTGTTGGGTCTGGATTTTAATTCCGGGTGCGCCTGCGTTGCAAGGAAGAACGGATGCTCCGGCAGCTCGCACATTTCAACAATACGGTTATCAGGAGAAAATCCTGAAAGTTTCATACCGTATTCGGTTAATACGTTGCGATAATCGTTATTGACTTCGTAGCGGTGTCTGTGCCTTTCGTGAATGGTTTTTTCTCCGTATAATTCGTATGCTTTGGAAGTTTCATTTAAAATACACGGATACGAGCCAAGTCTCAATGTGCCGCCTATATCTTCCACGCCGTTCTGGTCAGGCATCAGGGCGATTACCGGATGGGTGGTGGAAGGGTTCAATTCTATACTGTGTGCATCATTATAACCTATTACATTTCTGGCAAATTCAACTATCGATAACTGCATGCCGAGGCACAGCCCCAAATAAGGAATTTTTTGCTCTCTGGCATACTGGATGGCATGAATCATGCCTTCAATGCCCCTGTCTCCGAAACCGCCGGGAACAAGGACTGCATTTACGTCGCCTAATATTTCAGCTACATTATCGGGCGTAACGGTCTCTGAATCCACCCATTTGATATTGACGACGCAGCGGTTTGAAATGCCGCCATGCTTTAATGCTTCCACTACGCTTATGTATGCGTCATGAAGCTGCGTATACTTTCCGACTAAAGCAACTGTGACTTCGTCGGTAGGAGTCCTTAAAGAATCTACCATAGCTTTCCAATCGGTAAGGTCGGGTTCCGGACAATCCAGATTTAAACATTCGCAGGCAACCTGTGCCAGATGCTCTTTTTCCATGGTAAGCGGAGCCTCATATAAATATTCTACGTCCAGATTTTGCAGCACATGATTGCTGGGTACATTACAGAATAAGGCAATCTTGTCCTTTAATGCCTGGTCAAGAGGATATTCGCTGCGGCATACAATTATGTCCGGACGAATGCCCATTCCCTGTAATTCTTTAACGCTTGCCTGAGTGGGCTTGGTTTTCATTTCCTGAGAGGCCCGCAGGTAGGGAATAAGGGTAACATGGATAAGAATCGCATTTTCCCTGCCTACCTCATGCTGGAACTGACGAATCGACTCAAGGAACGGCTGGCTTTCAATATCGCCCACAGTGCCGCCGACCTCTATAATGGCGATTCTGGTTTCTTCATCGACAAAATTGCGGTAGAAACGGCTTTTGATTTCATTCGTAATATGCGGAATAACCTGAACCGTTCCGCCGCCATAGTCACCGCGGCGTTCTTTCTGCAGAACGGACCAGTAGACTTTGCCTGTTGTCACATTGGAATTCTTGTCCAGATTTTCATCAATAAATCTCTCATAGTGTCCCAGATCCAAATCGGTCTCTGTGCCGTCTTCCGTAACGAAAACTTCACCATGCTGGATAGGATTCATGGTGCCGGGATCAATATTAATATAGGGATCAAATTTCTGCATGGTTACTTTGTAACCGCGCGCCTTTAATAACCTTCCCAAAGATGCGGCGGTAATGCCTTTACCGAGTCCGGAAACAACGCCGCCTGTTACGAATACATATTTTACTGCCATCATTAGCCTCTTTCTTTAGAAAATTCTTTTCATCATATTATTATACAATGTGTCTATGGTAAAAATCTACTGGAATTATAAATTTTTGTGAAAATTCTTTAGAAATCTTTAATACTTGTGTTCATATTTTCACAATTCTCTTATTGATTTATAAAAACGTGTTCCCTATAATAAAAATAGATGAAAAATAAAAAAAGATGGGGTATACTGTTTATTAACGCATCTTTATCAGAAAGAGAGGATATCTCCGTAAATGGACAACAACCTTAACCAATACGATGGGAATTATAATAATGGGAATAACCCTAACGGTGGATCGGGGAACAACGGCGGACCGGGCAACAATCAGGGCAATCCCAAGAAACAGAGCTTTATCATACTGATTATTGCCGCGTTAATTACGCTGTTCAGCATCAGTATGTTTATGAAGCTCATGTCTGGTTCTACGAATCAGGAAATAAGTTATAATAAATTTATTAATATGGTGGAAAAAGGCGAAGTAGACAGCGTAGTGGTGGATTCTGACAGAATCATTATCTATCCCAGTACGAAAGAACAGTCGGTTTCGATACTGACATACTATGCGGGGACTGTCACTTACTATACCGGTAAGATGGAAGATGATGAAACGCTTACGGCGCGGCTGTTAAAGAATAATGTAGAGGTAAAGAAACAGGTATCGGACAGCTCAAGCCTCATATTTACCATACTGCTTTATTACGTGCTTCCGGTTATTCTGATGTGGGGACTCTTAAGCCTGCTGTTTCGTAAGATGGGAAACGGCGGACCGATGGGCGTAGGCAAGAGCAACGCCAAAGTATATGTACAGAAGGAAACAGGCATTACCTTCCAGGATGTGGCGGGAGAAGACGAGGCTAAGGAATCACTTGTAGAAGTGGTAGACTTTTTGCATAATCCCGGAAAGTATTCCAAGATAGGAGCAAGGCTGCCGAAAGGAGCACTTTTAGTAGGACCGCCCGGAACAGGTAAGACATTGCTTGCCAAAGCGGTTGCAGGAGAGGCGCATGTGCCGTTCTTTTCCCTGTCGGGTTCAGACTTTATTGAGCTGTATGTGGGCGTTGGAGCATCGCGTGTAAGGGATTTATTTAAAGAGGCTGAAAAAAATGCCCCTTGTATAGTATTTATTGATGAAATTGACGCAATCGGAAGAAGCCGTGATTCCAAGTATGGCGGTGGAAACGAGGAGCGTGAGCAGACATTGAACCAGTTGCTTTCCGAGATGGACGGCTTCGACGGCAAGAAGGGGATAATTATCCTTGCGGCAACCAACCGCCCTGAAATATTGGATAAGGCGTTGCTTAGACCGGGGCGTTTCGACAGAAGGATTATAGTAGATAAGCCGGATTTAAAAGGGCGTGTCGAGATTCTTAAGGTTCATTCCAAAGACGTCCTTATGGACGAGACTGTTGACTTGGACGAGATTGCACTTGCAACTTCAGGCGCGGTGGGTTCTGACCTTGCCAATATGATTAACGAGGCCGCTATTAACGCGGTCAAGATGGGAAGGGAATTTGTCAGCCAGAAGGACTTATTTGACGCGGTAGAGCAGGTGCTTGTCGGAAAAGAGAAAAAAGACCGCATCATGAGTAAAGAAGAACGCAAGATAGTTTCATATCATGAAGTGGGACATGCACTTGTAAGCGCACTGCAGAAAAATTCCGAGCCCGTTCAGAAGATTACGATTGTTCCCAGAACTATGGGGGCGCTCGGATATGTAATGCATGTGCCGGAAGAAGAAAAATATCTGGATACGGAGGCTGAACTGCGCGACAGGCTGGTAGGCTTGCTTGGCGGACGTGCGGCGGAAGAGATTGTATTTGATACGGTAACTACAGGCGCGGCTAACGATATAGAACAGGCTACGAACATTGCACGTAACATGGTTACAAGATTCGGCATGAGCAAGAAGTTCGGGCTTATGGGGCTTGCTACGGTAGAGAGCCAGTATCTGGACGGAAGCGCGTCCCTTACATGCTCAGATGTGACCGCGGCAGACATTGACACGGAAGTCATGAAGTTATTGCATGACAGCTATAAACAGGCGAAAAAGCTTCTCAAAGCAAATAGAGAGATAATGGATAAATTAGCGGCGCATTTGATTGAGAAAGAGACGATTACCGGTAAAGAATTTATGAAGATTTACCGTAAGGAAAAAGGCATTCCGGAGCCGGAAGAAGATGAGAAGGGCGAGGAGGCCAAGGAAACCAAGAGTAAGGACAGCGCAGATAGCTCCAGAGAAACGGTAAGCCCGCAGAATACACAGAAAAATGAAGGCGTAAATCCTCTGAACCCACAGAATAACGGCTGGACTCAGAGACCGGAACCGCAGGCACAGGCACCGTGGCAGCCGCCGCATCAGGCATATTATAATAATAGAGAAGAACGACGTTCTAATGAGGGCATCTTCTCACATGTGAATTTGACACAGGAGCAGATACAGAACCCGGTAAATAGTCCAATGGATAATCCGGTACAGAATAGTAACGGCTCAGGCGATTTCAGAAAGACGCTGGAAGAAGAGACGAATAATCTGTCGGAGCAGCCGAATGTCCCAATCCAGCAAGAGCAGGCTGGCGAACCAGTTCAACAGGCGCAGCCTGATGTCCAAGTTCAGCAGGCGCCGGATGAGACGGAAAGTGAAAATAAATAAAGGTAGAGATGTTTGATTTTACGGAGGAGCTAAAAAAACTTCCGGCAAGCCCCGGAGTATATATTATGCACGATGCAGACGATGCGATTATCTATGTGGGGAAAGCTGTAAATCTGCATAATAGAGTGCGCTCATATTTTCGTAAAATTGTAGGCCGCGGACCGCAGATTGATTTAATGGTGAAGCAGATTGAAAGATTCGAATATATTGTAACAGATTCGGAACTTGAAGCGCTTGTTTTGGAAAACAATCTGATAAAAGAGCATAGCCCTAAATATAACACTATGCTGAAGGACGATAAGACCTATCCGTATATAAAAGTCACTATGGGAGAGGATTATCCGCGTATTTTGTTTTCGCGGGATATGCAGAACTTTACCGATAAGAAGAAAAACGACAGGAGCAAATACTTTGGTCCTTATACAAGTGCGTCAGCAGTCAAAGAGACGATAGAGCTGATGAATAAACTCTACCAGCTGCGGACCTGCAGCCGTAAGCTGCCAAGAGATATCGGATTGGAAAGACCGTGCTTAAATTACCATATCAAACAGTGCATGGCGCCGTGTCAGGAATATATCAGCAGGGAAGAATACCGGGAGCGCGTCGAGCAGGCGTTGGATTTCTTAAATGGAAATTACAAGCCTATTCTGCAGGAACTTGAGCAGAAAATGAACGAGGCGTCTGAACGGCTTGAATATGAAGAAGCAATCCGCTACAGGGATTTGTATAATAATGTAAAGAGCGTGGCGCAGAAACAGAAGATAACGGACAGCGACGGCGAGGATAAGGATATAATAGCTCTCGCAAAAGACGAGAGCGACGCAGTGGTTCAGGTTTTCTTTGTAAGAGACGGCAAGCTTATCGGGCGGGAGCATTTCTATATGACTCATGTATCGGGGTGCGAGAGCGCGCAGATTCTTTTGGATTTTGTCAAACAGTTCTATGCCGGAACTCCTTTTATTCCGAGAGAACTTATGCTGCAGGAAGAAATAGCGGATATTGAGATTTTGGAGAAATGGCTCAGCACAAGGAAAGGACGCAGAGTCTATCTGCGTGTACCCAAGAAGGGGAGCAAAGAGAAATTAGTCGAGCTGGCGGCACAGAACGCGCAGCTTGTTTTAAGCAGGGATAAGGAGCGGATTAAAAGAGAAGAAGGACGTACTATCGGCGCAGTGCATGAGATTGCGGGACTGCTTGGCTTAGAGTCTCTTTATCGGATGGAAGCCTTTGATATTTCCAACATAAGCGGTTTCGCCAATGTAGGCTCTATGGTGGTCTATGAAAAAGGCAAACCCAAGCGCAGCGATTACCGGAAATTTAAAATACAATCGGTATCGGGACCTGATGATTATGCTTGCATGAAGGAAGTGCTTACCAGACGGTTTATACACGGCATGGAAGAAAGGGAAGAGCTTGACAGGAAAGAACTGGATAAAGAATTTGGCAGCTTTTCTAAATTTCCGGACTTACTTTTGATGGACGGCGGTAAAGGACAAGTGAATATAGCCTTGAAAGTGCTGGAAGAGCTGGAACTGCATATTCCGGTATGTGGGATGGTAAAGGACGATAATCACAGAACCAGAGGGCTCTATTACCACAATGAAGAGATTCCTATTGACACTCATTCCGAAGGGTTTAAACTTATTACGAGGATTCAGGACGAGGCGCACAGGTTCGCGATAGAGTACCACCGTTCGCTGCGTTCTAAGGCACAGGTTAAATCCATGCTGGATGATATTCCGGGGATAGGTCCGGCAAGAAGAAAGGCGCTGATGAAATCCTTCAAGTCCATTGATGAAATTAAGAATGCGGAAGTGGAGCAGTTATGTGCCATTCCGGAGATTCCTGAGCATGTGGCAAAGCAGATATATGATTTTTTCCACACAGCCGGCACAGATTGATATTGAAAACTTATTGTGTTAAACTATATAAAATATGGAATGAAGGGGTGGGGGATATGGCAAATATCAGTTTATCGAAAGTGATTGAAAAAATGGAGTGGGAAAATCTGACTCCGGAAATTGATATTTCCAAGATTAAAATTTCGCAGCCGGATATCAACAGACCGGCGCTGCAGCTTGCAGGATATTTTGAGCATTTTGAGACGACCAGACTGCAGATAATCGGATATGTGGAATATTCTTATATGAATGGTCTGGACGAGGCGGTTCAGTTGGATATTTATGAGAAACTTCTGAACAACCCGATTCCGGGCATCGTATTCTGCCGGGAATTGCAGCCGAACGACTTGTTTAGAAAGATTGCAGTTAAATATGGGGTTCCACTCTTTATGAGCAAAAAAGCCACATCTGCATGTATGGCGGAGGTTATCAGATGGCTGAATGTACAGCTTGCGCCCTGCATTTCCATCCATGGGGTTCTGGTTGATGTATATGGAGAGGGCGTATTGATTACCGGTGAAAGCGGCATCGGAAAATCCGAGGCGGCTCTTGAGCTGATTAAGAGGGGGCATCGTCTGATAACGGACGATGTAGTGGAATTGCGGCGAGTCAGCGACGATACGCTTGTGGGTTCAGCGCCTGACGTCACCAAACACTTTATAGAACTGCGCGGAATCGGAATCGTGAATGTAAAGGCGCTTTTCGGAGCGTCCAGCGTCAAGGATACGCAGTCCATTGATTTGGTTATACATTTGGAGGACTGGGATAAAGATAAAGAATACGACCGTATGGGGCTGGAAGAAGAATATATAGAATATCTCGGCAATAAAGTAGTCTGCCATAATATCCCGATAAGGCCGGGACGAAGCCTGGCGATTATCTGCGAATCGGCAGCGGTCAACCATCGTGAGAAAAAGATGGGATATAATGCGGCGCAGGAATTGTACCAGAGGGTGCAGAAGTCCCTGGCGCGCAGAGAGGAAGAGGAGGAAGACGAATAATGGCGGATTATGTATTTGGCGTGGATGTAGGCGGCACTACGGTAAAGCTAGGCTTATTTGACATAAACGGAAACGTGCTTGATAAATGGGAGATTCCGACAAGAACCGAAGACGGTGGAAAGAATATCCTGTCTGATATCGCGGCGGCTATTAAGGCGAAGATGGGGCAGAAAAATATCACGCAGGCTGACGTTGCCGGAGTAGGGGTAGGAGTTCCGGGACCTGTAGATGGAGACGGAGTTGTACAGGGGGCGGTCAATCTGGGCTGGGGAACTTTCAACATAAAGGAAGAACTTACCGCGCTTTTAGACGGAATGTGCGTCGAGGGCGGCAATGACGCCAATGTTGCTGCGCTTGGAGAAATGTGGAAAGGCGGCGGACAAGGACATAAGAATCTGGTTGCGGTTACACTTGGAACAGGCGTCGGCGGCGGCATCATCATAAACGGTGAAATCGTAACAGGGGCAGCCGGAGCCGGAGGAGAAATCGGGCATATCCATGTCGAAGATAATGAGAAGGAACAGTGCGGCTGCGGTAATTACGGCTGTCTTGAGGAATATGCCTCGGCGACGGGCATTGTCAGATTGGCAAAGAGGACGCTTGCAGCAAGTAGCAAAGACAGTGTTTTGCGGTCGGGAGAGGTATCGGCTAAAACTGTTTTTGATGCGGTAAAGGATAAAGATGAGCTGGCAATAGAAGTGGCTGAAAAATTTGGCGAATACCTTGGGAAAGGTCTCGGCATTATAGCTGGCGTTGTCAATCCGGAGATTTTTGTAATCGGCGGCGGAGTGTCAAAAGCGGGAGAGGTTCTGTTTGACTATATCAGACCTTCTTTTGAGGCGACGGTATTTCACGGCTGTAAGGACGCGGTTTTTGCACTTGCCACGTTGGGAAATGACGCCGGGATTTTCGGTGCGGCTAAAATGGTATTAGATTAAGAATATTGGCATATAATGTATATGAATAAAAAAATTAAGTAATAAGAAATGAGACGGTGCAAAATTGGATTGTAGTACATCTGTGTATGATTATATTGAACATATTGTCCCTAAAGAGAGAATACTTTTTGCCGAACCAATGAGCAGGCATACGACGTTCAGAGTAGGCGGTGAAGCCGAAAGCGTGATTTTGATAGAGAATGAAGAAGAAATATGTAAGCTTGTTCCCTACTTTGAGCGGATAGGACAGGATTTTTTTATACTGGGCAACGGCAGTAATTTACTGGTGGGCGATAAAGGCTATCGGGGGATTGTGCTTAAACTCGGAGACGGTATGAAAAAAATTACGGTTCAGGGAGAGCGCATGATAGTACAGGCAGGCGCGCTTTTGTCGGGGGCGGCGGCAGCAGCAAGGGATGCCGGGCTTACCGGGCTTGAGTTTGCGGCGGGCATTCCCGGAAGCGTCGGCGGCGGAATTGTCATGAATGCAGGCGCATATGATGGGGAAATGAAACAGATAACAGAGTCCGTAAGGGTAATGGACAGGGATGGGGAAATCCTTACATTAGATAATGATACGATGGAGTTTGGCTATCGGACCAGCGTGGTTAAAAATCGGCATTTTATTGTACTTGAGGCGGTTTTTAAGCTTAGCGAAGGAAATAAAGAGGAAATTCAGGCAAAAATGAATGAACTCATGGAAAGAAGAAAGAGCAGGCAGCCGCTTAATTATCCGAGCGCAGGAAGTACGTTTAAGCGTCCCGAAGGATATTATGCGGGAAAATTGATTATGGATTCGGGGATGCGCGGCTACAGAATAGGCGGCGCGCAGGTATCTGACAAACACTGCGGCTTTGTTATTAATGCAGGACACGCAACGGCTGCGGATATTAAGGAAGTAATCGAGGAAGTGCAGGCGAAG
Organism: Butyrivibrio sp.; assembly: GCA_023664865.1. Taxonomy (GTDB): domain Bacteria; phylum Bacillota; class Clostridia; order Lachnospirales; family Lachnospiraceae; genus UBA3282. Next base: position 43,548 of record JAMPEU010000021.1, read on the forward strand.
GTTAAGGAACGAACCCAGGTGACGCTGGAACCGGAAATTGTATTTTTAGGAGACTTTTAGATATTTCAGACATAGGAACTGTTCAGAGCCTTCACAATATATACATTAGATAACGGAGAAAGAAACATGGCTGTAGGAATGAGATTCGTAGTAGTAACCGGAATGAGCGGCGGCGGGAAAAGTACGGCGCTGAAAATGCTGGAAGACTTGGGATTTTATTGTGTTGATAATCTTCCTGTGCCGCTTATTGAGAAATTTGTAGAGCTTATTGAAACGCCTAATGGTGAGATTTCAAAAGTGGCTCTGGGTATGGACGTGCGCGCAGACCAGACTTTTGGCGACGTGCAGAAGATATTGGAGAAACTTAAGAAGGACGGCTATCAGTTTGAAATTCTGTTTATGGACGCCAGTGACAGCGTACTGATTAAGAGATATAAAGAGACCAGAAGAATGCACCCGCTTTCACAAGGTGACAGAATAGAGACCGGGGTAGGCAGGGAGCGGAAGATACTTGAAGGTATAAAGAAAGATGCGGACTATGTAATTGATACGTCCAACCTTCTTACAAGGGAACTTAAAGAAGAATTGGACAGGATTTTCTTAAAAAACGAAGAATATAATTCATTAATGATTACTATTTTGTCATTTGGCTTTAAATATGGGATTCCCGCAGATGCGGATTTGGTTTTTGACGTCAGATTTCTTCCTAATCCGTTCTATATGGATGAATTAAAGCATAAGACCGGAGACGATAAAGAAGTTCAGGATTATGTAATGAGCTTTCCCGAAGCGGAGGATTTTCTGGCGAAACTTGTGGACATGCTGAACTTCCTTATTCCTAATTATATCAAAGAAGGAAAATATCAGCTTGTTATCGGAATTGGCTGTACGGGCGGCAGACACCGCAGCGTGACGCTTGCAAATGAGCTTTATGCGCATATGAAAAATAATGGCGGGTATGGATTGAAGCTGTACCATAGAGACAAAGGCTGACGTTAGAGGTAGGATTATGTCATTTTCCGGAGAAGTAAAAGAAGAATTGGCAGCTATATTAAGTCCGGCAAGGCATTGCCAGCTTGCAGAGCTTGCCGCGCTGATTCATTTTGGGGTTCGCATAAGTGATGACGGCAGGCATTTGCGGCTTGAAGATATAGAAAATGAAACGGTTGCGAGAAAATGCTTTACATTATTGAAAAAAACATATAATATAGATAATGTTATGCGGGAAGAAGAGGAGGAGAAAATTCTTCAGGCATTACATATGTATGACAGCGAACGTCACATTATCCAGGCGGACATGCCGGTAAGTTCTCTTTTAATAAAGAATAGCTGCTGCGCACGGTCCTTTTTGAGAGGTGCTTTCCTATGTGCAGGTTCAATGAGCAATCCGCAAAAGAGCTATCATCTGGAATTTGTATGTGCCGGTAATAGGCAGGCGCAGCAGTTGTGCGATATTATTCAGGAATTTCAGGTAGAGGCAAAAATTATTAAGCGTAAGCGGTATTATGTCGTGTATTTGAAAGAAGGCACGGGCATTGTGGATTTACTTAATGTAATGGGCGCGCACGTATCGCTTATGAATCTGGAGAATCTTCGTATCGTGAAAGAGATGCGCAACTCGGTTAATCGGCGCGTGAACTGTGAAACCGCCAATATTGCCAAGACGGTTAATGCTGCATCAAAACAGATAGAAGATATCCTATTAATAAAGGAACGATATGGTTTTGAAAATCTGCCGGACAGTCTGCGGCAGATGGCGGAGGTGCGTTTAGAGAACCCGGAAGCGGCGCTTAAGGAACTCGGCGGATATCTGGAACCGCCGGTCGGAAAATCGGGCGTAAACCATCGGCTTAGGAAATTAAGTGAAATAGCTGAACATATGAGGTTATAAAGGAGGCGAACTTATGATTCGAAAATCTGTCCAAATGAAGCTCGACGGCGGCTTAGAGGCAAGGAAGGTAGCGATGCTGGTACAGCTGGCAAGTCAGTACGAAAGCAGCGTATATATCGAATCGGCTGAAAAGAAAGTCAATGCTAAAAGTATTATGGGCATGATGGGTTTGGGCTTAGGCAGTGGAGATACTGCAACAGTGCTTGCAGACGGCAGTGATGAGGAGGCAGCCGTAGCGGGTATTGAGAAATTTTTTGACGGCGGACAGTAAGGCATAATTGAAGGGGATTCCCATTCAAGGGAGTCTCTTTTAGCATAGTCAACAGCTTTGGAAGTCGGGAGGTATGCAAATGGATAAAAGTATGCTTTTTGTTTATAATCCAAGAGCGGGAAAAGCACAAATCAGAAGCAATCTTCTGGATATCATCGATATATTCGTGAAAGCGGGCTACGAAGTGACGGCGTATCCGACGCAGGCTCCCGGAGATGCGGTTAAGGCGGTAAGGGAACGCAGGAGAGGATATGATATTGTCGTATGCAGCGGCGGAGACGGAACGTTAGATGAAGTAGTCACGGGAATGATGCAGAGCGAAGAAAAACTTCCGATAGGCTATGTCCCGGCAGGCAGTACGAATGATTTTGCCAACAGCCTCGGTATTCCTCGGAATATGACTAAAGCTGCGGACATTGTAGTGAACGGCGGGAACTTTGGCTGCGATATAGGTGCGTTTAATAATGATACGTTTATCTATGTGGCTGCTTTTGGGATTTTCACGGACGTATCTTATGAAACTAAACAGGACATAAAGAATGTGTTAGGGCATGCGGCATATCTTTTGGAGGGGGTTAAGCGCCTTTCTTCAATCAGGTCGTATAAGATGAAAATCAGTTATGACGACGTAACCGTGGAGGAAGAATTTATATACGGAATGATTACAAATTCTAACTCCGTAGGCGGTTTTAAAGGAATTACCGGTAAAGCTGTGGAGCTGAATGACGGTCTGTTTGAAGTTACGCTGATAAGAAAGCCCAGCATCGCGACGGAGATGAATAACATTATATCTGCGCTTGTTGATAAAAAGGTACATTCGGATTTTATCCAATCGTTTAAGACTTCAAGGCTTGTAATAGAGTCGGAAGAGGATGTGGCGTGGACTCTGGACGGAGAATACGGAGGGGCGCATAACCATACGGTTATACAGAACTGCAGCCGCGCTATAGAGATAAAGG
>JAMPEU010000022.1 GCA_023664865.1 Butyrivibrio sp.
CCCATCTGCTTTTGAATCATTCTATGGATACGCCCGCCTTCCTGCATGGCATCCGGCGTCTGAGCCTTACGATTGTCTATATCGCCCGAACGCAGAATAAACTCTACCAGACCTCTAACGGAAATCTGAATCTCCATAATGCTGTATTTCCCTTCCCATGTATCTATAATATTTAATCATCTATTTTCATCACAACGTTTAGACAAAATGAACAAAATAAGGAACGACTTGCCACTGCATCGGAGTTCCGTTTTTGTTCATTTTGTCTACACTCGTGACAGCAAATGATAAAAACTCCCTACTAAGATAGTACGCTATCTTGAATAGGGAGTCAACGTAAAGTCCTTTATGAAATTATATTATTAAATTAGCATGCTGCTGCAAATCTCTGAAGATATTCCTCAAATCCGGCATCATAACCGTTGCAGGAAACAGTCAATATTTTATCAAAGTTCAGTCCCAAAACCCCGATGATGGATTTGGCATCTACTATAAAGCTGTTATATGAAATATCTACATCAAACAGGCACTTAGAAGCTGCCGCTACAAAGTCTCTTACCTCATCCGGTCTTAACATAATTCTGTGTTGAATCATTCTAAACACCCTCCTTCTGATTCTTTGAAAGCTGTAACCGTTCAATACTTTCACAGTTACTAAAATTTACTCTTTACTCATTATTCCCATAAATCAAGTTACTAAAACACAGTAAATCAATTTATATTTATTGTTGTTATTATACGTCATCTAATTTATTTGTAAAGAGCGAATTTAACCAAGTATGGTATTTTTTTGGCAAACTATTTGTCAGTTTTGACTATAAACTCTTATATGTGACAGTTTAAGCAAGCAGTATAGGCACATTTATTCGCCAAATTCTACCATATATTTCCGGAACCTGAGCGGGAGCATCTGCTGTTGAAGCCCCGGATTTTTACGTGCCTTTATTGCTATTGTATTACAGAAGGATGTAAAAAGTTTCTGATATTCCGTCTCGGCATCAGATATTTTATATAAATTTTCAACAAAATCCTCATAACCCGTCACCAGATACCAGTCCATCTTCGCCGGATGTACCCCATACACTCTATGGTTCTCATCATAGATAATGAAATTCTCAAGCGGAAGCCTATTAGAAAAATGCGGCATGATAAAAGGCATAATGTTGCACGACGGTCCTATTTTAGAAAACAGAGTCCCCTGTTCAAGCTCTTCAAATCTGATAAACTCAAGCATACGGTGCGACTCATTTGACACATTCCGCGCAAGACGGAACGTAAGCTCAACATAAGGATTGGTCAGCTTTTCCATAACATGTCTGCCGCTTCCTGCCGTAATACCGTCTACCACAGTCATATATGCCGCCTGCCCTTTCCCACTGTCATTTGCCGCAAGTGCGCGGCATATATCAAGATACGTTTCCTCCCCCAGCCGCCTGCGTATAGTTTCGGCAACCTTTACAGCCTTCACGCGGTCCGGTGACACATTAAGATAGACGGCAAACAGTCTTAAGTTTTCTTCTTCCCCAATCTGTATATGAAGATGCTCATGCCCCTCCCTAAGAGCGTAAGCATCATATATTCCCGTGAAGACTCCTTCTATGGAGTCTTCACATATTAAATACTTCTCTTCCGGCATATCTATCACTATCCTGTTCTTCCTTATTTAAATCTATACTGTTATTCTCCTAACCCGGACAAGCCGGAACCAAAATTCTGCCATTTTACGCAGGATTTCATTCTTAAGCGCCTAAGAAAACAGCGACATCTGCTCATATCTCATTCCGTCTGCAGCAAAAATCTGCCTTTCCCTGCCGCTTAGCTGGTTAGCTCCGCTCAGGTTCCTTACAATATAATTTTCTTCTATTTTAGTAGGATACATCATCTTTCCGTTACAGGTAATAAAGTACAACGCCCGTTTTAATACGACTCCAATCTTCTTTAAATCATCAAAATTCAGCCGTCCAAAACGCCTTGCTTTAACAATCCTCTTGGCGCTTTTAACCCCTACGCCCGGTATCCTTAACAAAAGCTGATAATCCGCACGGTTAATCTCTACCGGAAAAAGTTCAAGATGCCTGACTGCCCAATCAGCCTTAGGATCTATCATCATGTTAAAATTAGGTCTGTCCTCTGTCAACAGTTCTTCCACCTTAAAGTCATAAAATCTGATCAGCCAGTCAGCCTGATACAGCCGATGCTCCCTAAGAAGCGGCGGGCCGCCGGGCAATGCCGGCAGCTCCTTATCTTCATTGACATTGACAAACGCTGAATAGTATACTCTTTTTAATGAAAACTTCTGATACAGACTCTCCGCCACTGCCATAATCTGATAATCGCTCTCCGGCAGCGCGCCTATAATCATCTGCGTAGACTGTCCTGCTTCACAAAAACGCGGCGCATGGTTATATACCACGATTTCGTCACGGTTTGCAGTAATGCCGTTCTGAATCTGCTTCATAGGACGCAGAATATTCTTCCTATGTTTATTAGGCGCCAATCTCTGCAGCCCCTCCGCCGTTGCCAACTCCAGATTCACGCTTATCCTATCCGCAAGAAAACCCGCTTTTTGTATAAGCGCAGGATCAGCCCCCGGAATCGCTTTCACATGGATATAGCCTTGAAAATTATGCTCCGTCCTCAGCTTATAAAGCGTCTGGCAAAGCAGTTCCATAGTATAATCGGGACTGTATAAGATGCCTGAACTTAAGAACAAGCCTTCTATATAATTGCGTCTGTAAAACTCCATCGTCAGCCTGCATACTTCATCAGGCGTGAAAGAGGCTCGCGGCACATCATTAGATTTTCTGTTCAGGCAATACTTGCAATCAAATATACATTCATTTGTAAAAAGAATCTTAAGAAGTGAAATACACCTGCCGTCTGCGGCAAAACTATGGCAAAGCCCCGCCTTAAGCGTATTGCCGATTCCTTTTCCGTCTCCACTTCTGGAAGAACCGCTGGAACTGCATGAAACGTCATACTTAGCTGCGTCTGCAAGAATATTCAGTTTATCCATAATTGACATCTCATTCGCAATCCTTAGTTCCATAGCGGTTTTCCTCGTGTGAACGTTTGTTCTGATATTATTTTACCACGTTCCGCAGGATATTGCAATAGTTTTTAGAACATTTGTTCGGTTTTATTAATTTTCCATCGCTAATTTTCTATTCGTTTTTCTTTCCCTGACAAATATTGCTTTAAATACAGTTCGGATAAGCGGCTGTATGAAAAACAACTGCGAAAAGAAGGCAAATGGGAAGTTTAAACATACCAGTTTAAGCCAGTTTGCTAAAAAAGTGAATACGTTGAATCCCATATAATAAGGATAGTAAATGACTGCTGCAAGAAAGCTCATGGCAGGGCACATAATCCCCACCGTGGCACAGATAACAGCCGTTTCGAACAATACCGGATTCGTTGTCTTAAGGTCAAAAACCTTGCTGGCAAGCTTGAATGAAAGCGGACTACCTACCGTACACTCCAACGCATAGGCAAGGCAGAACTCAACCAGGACTACCGCCCATATCGGCAGCGGACGTCCAAACATCATTACTCCTCCATTACGGTTAATGCCGTCTATCACGCCTGTCGCTCCCTCAATCGAGGCAAAAAAGCTTCCGTTTACAACATAAAGGCTGTAAAAAACGTAAGCGTGAACAGTTACAACTACAGTAAGTAATGCGAATATCATTCGCTGAAATTGATTTTGTGGCATAATAAGCTCCTCCTTTTTTGACACAAAAATAAGCAGTACATATGCAGTAAATCGGAAAGCGTACCGTAATCAGATTTACGTGCAAAGCACTACTTGTGTCGTTTTTCTTTACTTTATTTTTTCAACGTTTCTTATTATATTTGCCAAAAATTTAAAAGTCAATAAAAATTTTTTCAAATTTTTCTCAAATATTGTGGTAGTTGACAATAGTGGTAAATGTGTTAAAATAAGCAAAAATTAATCTTCGACGCATATAACTGGTATATAGAAATAAAGTAAATATAGAAGCAAATTTTTAACAGGAGGTATATATGAACAACTTAATAATTCCCAAGGATTACCACTCCGCGCTGAATCTCTATGATACGCAGATTGGCATTAAGACCGTCAAAGACATTTTTCAAAAGCTGTTAGCAGAAAGGCTTCATCTGCTGCGCGTTTCCGCCCCGCTATTCGTTGATCCGGATTCCGGCCTAAACGATAACTTAAACGGTGTGGAACGCCCTGTCGTATTCGGCATCAAAGAACAGGACGACGCTCCGGCAGAAATCGTACATTCGCTGGCTAAATGGAAACGTTATGCCCTGCAAAAATACGGCTTTTCATACGGCGAAGGGCTTTACACGGATATGAGCGCAATCCGCCGCGACGAACAGACCGATAATATCCACTCCATCTACGTTGACCAGTGGGATTGGGAAAAGATTATTTCCAAGCAGGAGCGCAATCTTGATTTTCTAAAGGAAACCGTGCGTACGGTGTATAAGGTACTACGCAAGACTGAGAAGTATATGGCGATACAGTATGATTACATAGAAGAAATACTGCCGCATGATATTTTCTTTATTACCACGCAGGAACTTGAAGACATGTTCCCGAACACAACTCCTAAGGAAAGGGAATATCTGATAACTAAGGAAAAAGGCGCTGTCTGCCTTATGCAGATTGGCGATTTGCTTAAGTCGGGAGAAAAGCACGACGGACGTGCGCCGGATTATGATGATTGGGCGTTAAATGCTGATATCGTCGTGTATTATCCAGTCCTCGACATCGCGCTTGAGCTTTCTTCTATGGGAATCCGCGTGGATAAGGAGTCTCTCTTAAGCCAGCTTGATAAGGCGGGCTGCCCTGAAAGGGCTAAGCTTCCTTTTCAAAAGGCGATTTTAGACGACGCTCTTCCGCTGACAATCGGCGGCGGCATCGGACAGTCGCGTATCTGTATGTTTTTCCTGCGCAAAGCGCATATCGGAGAAGTGCAGTCGTCCCTCTGGCCGGAAGAAGTCGCAAAAGAAGCACTAGCGCATGGGATACAGCTTTTATAAACAATAAGCAGTAAATTTTTTATGGTTTAATAGTTGACAAGAGTGATAAATGTGTTAAAATAAGTACAAAGCATATCACTTTCTAGATTATTATATCAAATCGAACATTCTTATGTTTTTCAGAAAATCTATGCTTTTATTCCAATTAATACTAATAATAAAAGCAGGAGATTTTCAAGTATGATATACATTGTTTTCTCCTGCGGAACAGGAGAAGACATGAACTTTATTTCTTTAAAAAATGACTATGCGTTCAAGGAACTGTTTACGCATGAAAACATCAGGAAACAGTTTGTCAGCGACGTGCTTGGCATTCAGATGGAGCATATTAAATCCGTAAGGCTTACAACGCCGTTTCTATGGAAACGCTACCGTCTGCAGAAACAGGGGATTATGGATTTGGCGCTGGACATTAAACTGGATGAAGATGCCAAAGCAGGCATTGAAATGCAGGTGAGGGTGCAGAAGAATTGGACGAAAAGAACCTTATTCTATCTGGCAAAGATGTATACCGACAATTTAAAGGCGGGACAGGACTATGGCAGGCTGCGGAAATGTATAAGCATCAGTATCTTAGATTTTAATTTAGTGGACGGCGACGAATACCATACGGTATACAGGCTGCGCGATAAAAATGGAAAAGACCTGACTGATTTGTTTGAAGTACACATCATAGAATTAGGCAAAAAACTGGGCGGAGCGAAAGCTGTTGATGACTGGATACGGCTGTTCAATGCGGAAAGTGAGGAGGACCTCAAAATGATTAAATCAAAAAGTGTAGGAATGAATGAAGCGATTAGGGAGCTTAAAACAATGAGTCTTGGCAAAACATTACGTTATATGTATGAAGAACATTTGAAAGCAGTAAGGGACCGCAGGGCAGAGGACGAATATGTGCGCGACCTTGGAAAAGCAGAAGGAAGGGCAGAAGGAATAGCGGTATCCGTTTTGCAGCTTTTGAGTGATTTAGGTGATCTCTCCGAAGAGTTATCAGAAAGAATTATGAGTGAAAAAGACCTTGACACCTTGAAACGTTGGTTAAAAATGGCTGCGAAAGCAGAAAATATAGATCAGTTTATTTCAGGCATGGAAATTATGGACAGCTAAATCCAAGGTGCATGAAGATTTTAATTAGAAGAAAAGACAAACAGCTCAACACGAACAACATGGACGCATATGTTTCTTTTGCGGCACACTCTCGTTCCATGAAAACATATGCGTTCATGCTGCTTGTCATTTTCTACCTTCCCGAAACCTGAAATCGTTCGTACACAGGTTTTCCAATAGCCGCAATTACCACACATAAAACAAAATAGATTATCGGCACAGCCTGCCACGGAGTCAGATGATGGCTGAATATGGAAAGCGTATAACAGCCGAACACATTCCACACCGAAAGAAAGTTCCACGGAGACCATCTCCATATCTGTGCTAACACGCGGTACTGCAGCGGAACGCTATATATCATAGGGCTAATCAATAACACAGTCGAAACCGACAGTGCAGCGATATTACTATGCAGCATTTCTGAGAGAACCATCACAAATATACTTATCAAAACCGCAGTAACTATCATATTCAAATATTCAATTATTGTTGCCTGCCCGCAGGTAATGGGATCCGAATTATCAACGTATATCAGTTGAAAAAACGCATTAAAACCGGCTGCCCCATATATACATAATATAATAACATATGTGATTAAATAAAAAATAGTGCTTGTTATTATTGCAAAACTGATGCCTGCCGCTATCTTAGCCGGATATAGCTTCGCTTTTCCCAAAGGGCTGCTTAAGATTAGCTGGTCTGTTTTTCTTGTATGCTCGTCTGCAAAAATTCCCGATAAGCATATTGTAATCAACAATAATTCAAACATGCTGACTGTTTGAAAATATCCATTTCCCATTATTATATTAGAGCCTTCATATTCTTGAAAAATATAGGGAGTTTTTATCTGTGCTTCCCGTTTTTGCCAAAACTCCTTTTCTCCTTCCGACAACCGATAATCTTCCCACACTGACGCCAGATGTATCTGCCTTTTAGCATACAAATCTTCTTCGCTTGGCTCCCATGAATACATCATTTCCAATGTCTGCATACCTGTGGTTTTGCGTATAAAATTAAATATCTCACTATACGGACGCGCATATTTCCAGTATTCATCAGTTGATGTATAATGCTTATCCAGCGTCTCAGGAATTTTTCTATAGCCGGCTATTGTTTCTTCTATCAGGCTTTGGTCTATTGCCCTGCCGCTCAAGGCTTCTTCATAATGCTTGTTATTTTTATATAAATTATAATTTGTATCTAGCAGTATTTCGTCTACATAATAGTTGCCATACATTTGTATAAACGGCGGAAATATAGTAGTCCCTAAGCAGAAAAAGAAGAAAATCCAGACTATCTTTTTGCTTAAAAGCTTTTTCCACTCGTAGCGGTACATAACTCCGAAATTATTCATATTAATGACTATGCTCCTTTCCCTTGACTTGCTCGCCGATATGCTTTAGATAAAAATCCTCCAAATCGCCTTTGTCATCACTCCACTTATCCTGATAAATAAGCCGTCCTTCTTTCATTATCAACACCGTGTCCGCAATATGCTCAACGTCCGATACGATATGCGTGGACAAAAGCACAATGCTCTCTTTGCCAAGCTCCTCTATCATATTGCGGAAACGCACTCTTTCTTTTGGATCAAGCCCCGCCGTCGGCTCATCTAACACAAGGAGTTTAGGCTTACCAATAAGCGCCTGCGCTATTCCTAACCGCTGTTTCATGCCGCCGGAATATGTTTTGATTTTCTTTTTTGCCACGTCCTGCAGGGACGTAAGCTCTAAAAGTTCCGCCGCCCTTTTCTTCGCCTGCGGTTTTTCAATCCCCTTAAGAGCCGCCATATATATAAGAAAATCCTGCCCCGTAAACTCCGGATAGTACCCAAAATCCTGCGGCAGATAACCGAGCATGGAACGATAGCCTTCTTCTTTTACGTCAATTCCATCAAATGAGACTGCACCCTCTGTCGGCTTCAAAATACCGCAAATAATTCTCATGAGCGTTGTTTTGCCCGCGCCGTTTTCACCCAACAGCCCATGTACTCCCTTTTGAAATTTCACGCAGATATTGTCAACCACTGTTTTGTTTTTATACTGTTTCGTCACTCTGTCAATTATAAGTTCCATGCCAATTCCTCCGTCTGTTTTACTGTACGATAGGTTTCATATATCATTCCGAGCGTTAATAATAAGGCAAAAATAAGCCACCATTTCAAATAATAAAACTGATATATATAATCAGGCTTAGTACATAGCACGATATTCGCGCCGCTGACCATCACTGCCGCGCTCATACAGGCATAAATAACTTCCCTGCCGTGAAAATGGCGTGTAATCCACAGGCTGATATTGACAGTCAGCAGATACGGCGTCAAAATATAAACCCCCGTCTGAATAAGCGACAGACTGCTGTTCATATAGCACAGCGGTACAAAACAACAAAGAATAAAAGCATCGAGCAGCCCTAAAACGCTCATTCTTGCAAGCATTATGCTTTTTAGGGAAAAGCGCGCAGCCATTTCAAATTCGTCCATGCCATATGTTGTCGAGCGTTTGCTTTCGGCAACAGCCAAAATCGCAAGAAACGGAATAAACGCCGATATAAGCCATAAGTCGCCTGTTCTAATGCTATTTGCGCCGTTTAGTGTAGGGAGCATATTGGCGTCTTTTAGCACTGAGAGCATATTAGCGCCGTACAATGCAGGAAATAATAGAAGTATTGATAAAAATAACGTCCGTTTTCTTATATATGATGCCTGTATCAGAATAAATTTCCACATGCTGATAGTTGGCTGCGGAAGCGTTTTTAAAAGTTCTTCCTTTTTCCGATAATCAGGTTTTGGCGCTTCAAACGCCGTTTTAATCATCTTCTTTAAGTGACTCTTCATTCAAATAACCTCTCCTTTCTTAACCGACTCTTTATTCAGACAACCTCCCCTTCTTTATCTGTCTCTTCACCCAGATATGCCTTCCTTCCCTAACTCTTCCTTTAACCTCTTCACAGCTTTCTGCAGCCTACGGTAGACGCTGAACCGCGATATTCCTAAAGTTTTACATATCAAAGCAACGGAGACTTCATTCACATATCGCAAGAATAACAATTCCTGTTCTTCCTTCGGCAGTCTTCCCATTGCGGATTTCACAGCCAGATTATTCACCCACTCGCCAGATATATCAACGCCTGCCGTTTCTTCAATATCTTTTATGTCATCAAACGGTTTCTTACGAAACTCGTCCACACACAAATTCTTAGCAATCGTATATAAATACGCTGTCTCCCTGCCGTTATCAAGGGATAAACCCCGTCCGTAAAAGCGAAGAAAGGTTTCCTGTGTGATATCCTGTGCCAGTTGCACATCACGCAGCTTAAAATAGCAATATCGGTATATCTTGTCGTATTGTTCTGCAATATCCATGCGCTGTGAAATCTCCCTTTATAATGTTTAACGGATAAAAACCGTAAAATGTGCGGGTTATTTTTATTTTTCCCTAAAAAAACAGCAGTTCAGCGTAAGCGGCATGGAGTAATATGCCTGCTCATGAGATCCTTGGAAAACGCCGGTAGTTAGTGAAAAAGCTGCTTTTAAGCTTTTGAACTTAGTACCGCTGCGATTTTCCACGGAGTGAGAGCGTACCTCATGAGCAGGCATATGAGTCCATGCCGCTTGCGCTGAACTGTTACAATAGATAACGGCGAAATGGTTTCTGCCAAGTCGCCGCCGTTTTCTTACTATATATCCCTACTTCCTTATATCCTTCACCACTTCTTCCGGTATCACGAACTCCACAGTTCCCATATACATTGGCGCGACATCTCCTTCGTTGAACCCTATTACCAAATTGCCGTCTGCATTCAGATAGAAAGAAGTTTCATCCGTAATGGATTTAAAGTTCCATTCGTCAATATCATCATGCAGCCAGTAAATCACATTCTCGTCCGCATCCATCTGCGCCTGCATCTGTTCCTTAATGTTCTCGCTGATTGGCGTAATATAGTCCGCGCCTTCTTTAAAAACATCTTTTAGCTTCAAGCGTTCACCTGTGGTTAAATCAATAGTATAAAAATAATTCCATTCATACCCGCTTCCCGCCCCCTGATAGCAGATAAGCTTTAGCGTAAAATATTCGTCAGTTGTCGCCAAAACCTCGCTATTTACATAAATGTCCTGATAGCCCTGTTCGTTTTTCATATTTTCTTCAAACTCTTCTATCAGCTTATCAGTAATCTCCTGTATCTCTGCATTTATCTCTTCCGTTGTACGCTCCAGCTTTTCCAGCACATCATTATCTTGTATCTGTACGCTGTCCTGCATCTGTCCGTTACCCTGTATCTGCCCGCTCTCCTGCGCCTGAGAGCTTTCCGTCTGCCCTTCCGCTATCGTTTCCGGCGCCTTTATCTCAGGGACTTTTACATTCGCCATATTCCTGTCCGTTTCATACTGATAATCACGGAATGTTACCACCTCAACAAGCTGCCCGATAATCGGTATCTTCTCCATCGCATTTGCAACCGATGCGGATGTATTGGGCAGAATTATGAAAACCCCCGCTATCATTGCCGCCGTTGCCGCAAATTTTATGATTTTGATATTCCTGCGCTCATTTCTTTCCGCCCTGTCCGCTTCCTTCATCTTAGCACGCAGTTTTTCCAACTGTTCCTGCGACATTTTTGGCTTCATATATTCTTCTTTAAGCAGCCCTAAGACTTCCTCAACCGAATCGCCCTGCCTGTCAATCTTAGTAAAATCTCTAATCATGCGCTCTACCCCTTTCCCTTTACTTTCTCTGCGTCTGCATTATCCGAAAGAATATCTTTCAGCTTTTTGATGCTGCGGTACAGCCTGCTTTTAACCGTACTGACATTTTCATCAAGAATTACTGCAATCTCTTCCAGTTTCTTTTCTTCAAAATACTTCATAATAATTACAACCCTGTCTTTATCCTGAAGTGCGCCAAGCGCCCTCTGTAAGTCTATATCTGCATAATAATCCTCGGTATATTCTGTCTTTGCTTCGTTTTCTTCCTGAAGTTTCTCGTAGGAAACCTGTTCGGGACGTTTCAGATATTGAAAACATTCATTCAGCATAATGCGGTATACCCAGCTCTTGGCATATTCAGGTTCCTTTAGGGCATTAGCGCTCCTAATCGCCTTATATGCGCCGTTTTGCACGATATCGCCCGCGTCCGCCTCACTCTTGGTATAGCTGTAAGCGAGCCTATAGTATTGATTATAATTTTCTAAAATGATATTTTCGATTAAAGCTTTATTTGCTGCATTCTTTTTTCCGGAAGATAAATGCACGTTATCCACCTCCCTTATGGCGTTCTATAATATTAGATGTTTGCCAAATATAAAAAGTTTCATTTATAATTTTAAAAGTTCCTATTCACAATCTTTAAAAGGCATGAACTCATATACTTCCGCTTGAGGTACGCTCTCGCTCCGTGTAAAATCGCAGCGGTACTAAGCTCAAAAGCTAAAAAGCAGCTTTTTCACTAAGCACCGGCGTTTTACAAGGACCTCAAGTGGAAGTATATGAGTTCATGCCATATAAAAACTATGATGCAATTTCGATTATAAACCGCTTAGTGCTCGCCTCCTGCACTGGTATGCAGAATGCTGCCATCTATCGCGTCAATCGTACATGTGTAGCCGGAACGGTCAACCGGATTGCCAAAACCTATGATATAGGCAATGTCATTATCATGCGCATAAGCTGTCTGTCCTGATATATCATATGGCCTTACCGCTATTGTGCCGTCGTTATATCTCAATAGTTCTTTTCCTTCTGCCTTGTCTCCAAGTTCCAGTTCCATTTGCGCCTGCGCAATTTCTATTGCTTCTTCCGCACTGATTCCGCCTGATTCCTGAATGATTTTATTAAGCTGCTCTTCTTCCATTTCCATTTCTGCCCTTGCTTCCATAGCCGCCGGACTCTGCTCAACAGCATACTTCATTTTATGCTGGAGGTCAATGATTTCCAGAAGTTCCTCGTCTGTCATTTCCCGCTCCGGCAGATAAAAATCCCCGGTAACATTCACATAGCAAAGTTCTCCTTCTATTACTGCATCTATGCTGTCCACCTGAATAATTTCTTTTTCCGGGAAGGTTCCGTTCTCATAAGCCTGCCACAACTCATGGCTGCGCTCTTCTTCATTCTCGGAATACACCCTGGAAAAGCCGTCCGCTACTGCATCCTGTGCTCTTATCATGTCCAATGTCTCCTGAACTTTCTCCTTAGGTATGCTCTCCATTCTCGCCTTTACAAAGCTGCTTACCATCGCCTGTGCTGGAGATGGCAGCAAAATACTGATAATGCCTATTGCAAGTACAAAAGATGCCGCCGCTGCCGCTATTTTCTTTATATTCCACGCCTTTTTCTTTCCGTGTTTCATCTGTTTTTTAACATTCATAATAATCTCCTCCTGCATTTTAGGTGAAATATGTATCTGCTCCATTACTTCTTTTAACTCTAAACCGTCCATTGCTATATGCCTCCTTCCATATTAACCGCTTCCCTCATTTGTTTTCTTCCCCGCCAAAGCCTTGTCTTTACCGCGCTTTCCGTGATTCCCAGAATATCCGCAATCTCTTTGGCTTGATAACCTTCGATATAATGCAGATAAAGCACTGTTTTCTGCTTAACGGGCAGTTCGAGAAGTTCTTCCAATATTTCTTTTTGTTCCGGCGCCACAAGGTCGTTCTCCACCTCGTCAATATAAACCTTCGGATGCCGCACTCTGAAACGCATCATGTCACGGCAGATGTTCGTCGCCACCTTAATAAGCCACGCTTTCTTATGCTCCTTATCGCGAAACTTCGGTTTCTTTTCCAGATATCTGCAAAATGTATCCTGAATAGCGTCCTGAACGTCCTGTTCATTACACAGTATAACGATACATACTCTATAAAGTACGTCGCTGTATTCCATGACCGCTTCTCTTATGTCCTTCTCCATATCCATGCCCCTCACCTCCTTTATTACTACACGTTTGAAAAGAGTAAAAGGTTACTTTCTTTTTCAAAATAATTTTAGCATAAAATGGCAGAGACACATATGCCCACTGGAAAGGTCCTTGAAAAACGCCGGTACTTAGTGAAAAAGACGCAAAACGGCTTTTGAACTTAGTACCGCTGCGATTTTTCACGGAGCGAGAGCGTGCCTTTCCAGTGAGCATATGTGTCTCTGTCGTCTGTAATCTGCACTTATAAAATTACTGTATATACAAATTCGTATACCCCATCAAACTTTCATCAACTTCTCTTGCACATTCGCGTCCCTGGCGGATAGCTTTAACCACAAGAGACTGTCCCGTGTGCATATCGCCTGTCACAAATACGTTATCCACGCTTGTTTTAAAGTTGCCGGGAGCTGTTTTTACATTAGTTCTGTTATCCAGCTCCACCTTAAAAGCGTCGGTTACATATTTCTGGCTGCCTAAGAAACCCGCGGCAATCAGCACGATATCCGCGTCCAACGTCTTTTCCGAACCGCTTACTTCTTTCATGTTCATACGCCCTGTCGCAGCATCCTTTTCCCATGTAAGGCTGACAATCGTTACCGCTTTCAGGTTTCCATCCTTATCTTTGACAAACTCCTTCACTGTAGCCTCATAGATACGCGGATCATGACCATAAAGCGCGATTGCTTCCTGCTGGCCGTAATCGGTCTTGCAGATTTTAGGCCACTCCGGCCACGGATTATTCTGCGCCCGCTCATCCGGCGCTTTAGGCATCATCTCTATCTGCGTCACGGATTTCGCACCGTGGCGGACTGCCGTACCCACACAGTCATTTCCGGTATCGCCGCCGCCTATGATTACCACGTTCTTATCCTTGGTATCGACATATTGCTTATCCTTAAAGTCAGAGTCTAACAAGCTCTTAGTGTTTCTGCTTAAGAAATCAACTGCAAAGTATATGCCTTTTGCGTCTCTGCCGGGAGCGTTTATATCTCTTGGATTGGACGAACCGCAGGCAAGCACCACGCGGTCAAAGTCTTTTAACAGTTTCGCCGCCTTCACGCTTTTCCCGATATCCGCATTGGTTTCAAATACAACGCCCTCTTCTTCCATTACCTTAATCTTGCGCTCAATGACATGTTTCTCAAGCTTCATATTCGGAATCCCATACATGAGCAGTCCTCCTACTCTGTCCGAACGCTCGAATACGGTCACGGAATGTCCTCTTTTGTTAAGCTGATCCGCCACGGCAAGTCCGGAAGGACCGCTACCTACCACGGCTACTGTTTTGCCGGTTCTGGTCTTAGGCGGCTTAGCCGCAGCATAGCCTTTTGCATATGCGTTTTCTATTATTGCATACTCGTTCTCCTTAGTAGATACCGGCTCTCCTGTCAGGTTACAGGTACACGCTGCCTCACACAACGCCGGACACACCCTTGAGGTAAACTCCGGGAAATTGTTGGTCTTATGCAGACGGTTGTACGCCTGTTTCCAGTTGCCGGTATATACCAAATCATTCCATTCTGGCACCAGATTGTGCAGCGGACAGCCCGAGGTCATGCCGGCAAGCGTCATTCCCGACTGGCAGAACGGCACGCCACAGTCCATGCAGCGCGCTCCCTGAAGCTGCTGCTCTTCCATAGAAAGATGTTCATGAAATTCATTAAAATTTTTTATACGCTGTTTCGGACTCACATCGACCGAAACCTTACGCTCATAATCCAAAAATCCGGTAGGTTTTCCCATATTTTTTACTTCCCTTCTATAATCTTGTTTTTTTCAACCTATTTCGCCATGTTTGCATAAAAAGCCTCAATCTGCGCCTGTTCCGCGCTTAAGCCTTTCTCTTCCATCTGCACGATAAGCTTCAACATACGCTCATAGTCATGCGGAATTATCTTCTTGAACTTAGGAAGATATTCTCCGAAGTTATCCAGAATTTCCTTCCCTTTGACCGAGTTAGTCAAAGCAACATGTTCCTTAATCATTTCCTTAAGTTCAATAACATCATATTTGGAAGTAATTTCATAGGAAGAAACCATTTCCTTATTGACTTTGGTGTATAAATCGTTGTTCTCGTCCAGCACATAAGCAATACCGCCGCTCATGCCTGCGGCAAAGTTCTTGCCTGTCACGCCCAAAACTACCACGCGCCCGCCGGTCATATATTCGCAGCCGTGGTCGCCTACGCCTTCAACGACGGCTATCGCGCCTGAATTACGCACGCAGAAACGCTCTCCCGCCACTCCGTTGATAAACGCCTTGCCAGAAGTCGCCCCATAAAGCGCCACATTGCCTATAATAATATTTTCATCCTGCTTAAACTTAGAGCCTTTAGGCGGATACACGATTAATTTTCCGCCGGAAAGCCCTTTGCCGAAGTAGTCGTTGGAATCCCCGACAAGCTCTAAGGTCAGCCCTTTCGGTATAAACGCCCCAAAACTCTGTCCGCCCGAACCGTTGCATAAGATACGATATGTATCTTCTTCCAGCGTATCGCCAAATTTTCTGCTAATCTCGGAACCGAGAATAGTGCCGAAAGTACGGTCTGTATTGGACACATCAACTTCAAGGCTCCTCTTAGCCCCCGTCTCCATCGCTTTAGAAAGCTGTTTTAACAAAACTTTTTCATCCAGCGTCTTTTCCAGTTCAAAATCATATACCTGTTTCGGATCGAAAATCACTTTATCTTTACTGCCCTCGTAAGGATTAGTAAGGATAAGGCTTAAATCTATTTTTTTCAATTTTTCCGGCAGATTGTCCTTTACCTTAAGTAAATCCGTCCTGCCGACCAGCTCATCAACGGTACGAACGCCCAACGCCGCCATATACTCTCTGAGTTCCTGCGCTATAAACTTCATGAAATTTTCCACATACTCAGGTTTGCCCTTAAAGCGTTTCCTAAGTTCCGGATTCTGCGTCGCCACGCCTACGGGACAGGTATCCAGATTGCAAACCCTCATCATGACGCAGCCCATCGTAACAAGCGGCGCAGTGGCAAACCCAAACTCTTCCGCGCCGAGGATTGCCGCGATAGCAACATCCCTGCCGCTCATTAGCTTACCGTCCGTCTCAATACGCACCTTATTTCTTAAGCCGTTCTGAATCAAGGTCTGGTGTGTTTCGGCAAGCCCAAGTTCCCACGGCAGCCCCGCATTATGAATAGAGCTTCTGGGAGCCGCACCCGTACCGCCGTCATAACCCGACACCAGAACTACCTGCGCGCCCGCTTTCGCCACGCCTGCCGCTACCGTGCCTACGCCTGCCTCGGAAACAAGCTTAACGGAAATCCTCGCCCTCGTATTGGCATTCTTCAAATCATATATAAGCTGCGCCAAGTCTTCAATCGAATAAATATCATGATGCGGCGGCGGCGAAATCAGGCTTACGCCTGCCGTGGAATGTCTGGTCTTAGCTATCCACGGATATACCTTTCCGCCCGGAAGATGCCCGCCTTCACCCGGCTTTGCACCCTGCGCCATCTTAATCTGAATTTCCTGCGCACTGTTCAAATATTCGCTTGTTACGCCGAAACGTCCGCTCGCTACCTGCTTGATGGCGGAACACCTGTTTAGCCCGTCCGCTCCTATGCTTAATCTTTCCTTATCCTCGCCGCCTTCGCCGGAATTGGATTTACCTTTAAGCCTGTTCATTGCAATCGCCATTGTCTCATGCGCCTCTTTGGAAATCGAACCATAAGACATCGCGCCTGTCTTAAATCTTGTGACAATAGTGTCAACACTCTCCACTTCCTCTATTGGCACGGGTTTCTTTGCATAATTAAAATCCATCAGCCCTCTCAGCGTCTTAATGCTGTCTTCATTATTGACCGCCTGGGTATATTGCTTAAACATCTCATAATCGCCGCGTTTCGTAGATTCCTGCAGCAAATGGATAGTCTCAGGATTATAGAGATGTTCGTCTGCACCGCTCCGCATCTGATGATGCCCGGGGCTGTCAAGCGCTAAGTCAGTAGACAGACCAAGCGGGTCAAAAGCCATAGAGTGTAAAGTGTCCACCTCTTTTTCGATGTCTTTTAAGGTAATTCCGCCCACACGGCATACTGTATTGGTAAAATACTTATTAATCACTTCTTTATCAATGCCTATCGCCTCAAATATCTTAGAACCCTGATAGGACTGGATGGTAGAAATCCCCATCTTGGAGGCGATTTTGACTATTCCATGCAAAATAGCGTCATTATAATCATTTACCGCCGCATAATAGTCTTTATCGAGCATATGGTTATCAATCAATTCGCGTATACTCTCCTGCGCCAGATAAGGATTAATTGCAGACGCCCCGAAACCAAGCAGGGTTGCAAAATGATGCACCTCCCTCGGCTCCGCCGACTCAAGCACGATTGCCACACTGGTTCTTTTCTTTGTATTGACTAAATGCTGCTGCAATGCCGATACGGCAAGCAGTGAAGGAATCGCTACACGGTTCTCGTCCACGCCCCTGTCAGAGAGTATAAGTATGCTCACGCCGCCGCGGAAAGCCCTGTCCACCTCGACAAACAGCCTGTCAATCGCCTTCTCCAAACTTGTATTTTTATAATAAGTAATCGGAACTACTTCTACTTTAAAGCCTTCCGACTTCATATTTTTAATCTTTAACAAGTCCGTATTAGTCAAAATCGGATTATGCACCCTGAGCATATTGCAGTTTTCAGGCTTTTCTTCTAAGAGGTTTCCGTCTTTTCCCAGATACACGGTAGTGGAAGTGACGACTTCCTCACGGATTGCGTCAATCGGCGGATTAGTCACCTGCGCAAAAAGCTGCTTAAAATAGTGGAAAAGCGGGTGATGTGCTTTAGAAAGCACAGGAAGCGGAGTATCCACGCCCATTGCCGCAATCGCCTCAGCACCGTTTTTCGCCATAGGCAGTATGCTGGTCTTTAACTCCTCATAGCTATAACCGAAAGCCTTCTGCATACGCTGTCTTTCCTCATAAGTAAACTCCGGCACTCTTTGATTAGGAATCTTCAAATCCTTAAGCGCCACCATATTATTATCCAGCCACTCGCCGTAAGGCTGCGCGGACGCATAGGTTTCCTTTAGTTCATCATCGTCAATCACCCGCCCCTGAACCATGTCAACCAAGAGCATCTTACCGGGATGCAGTCTCTCCTTTATTACGACTTTCGCCGGATCGATATCCAAAACGCCTACTTCCGAAGAAAGAATCAAAGTATCGTCGTCCGTAATCATATATCTGGAAGGGCGCAGACCATTCCTGTCAAGCACAGCCCCCATTATGTCGCCATCGGAAAAGAGAATGGATGCCGGACCATCCCATGGCTCCATCATTGTCGCATAATACTGGTAAAAGTCTTTCTTCGTCTGGCTCATGGTCTTATTATTCTCCCACGGTTCGGGAATGGTAATCATGACTGCCAACGGCAGCGGCATTCCGCTCATTACCAAAAATTCCAGCGTATTGTCCAACATCGCGGAGTCTGAACCCGACGCGCTGATTGCCGGCAGAACTTTATGGAGCTGCCCTGATAAATGCTCGGATTCCATCGTTTCTTCCCGCGCAAGCATCTTATCCGCATTGCCGCGAATAGTATTAATCTCGCCATTATGTACTATAAAGCGGTTCGGATGCGCACGCTCCCAGCTCGGATTGGTATTCGTGGAAAAACGCGAATGTACTATCGCAAGCGCCGATTCAAAATCTTTATCCTGTAAATCCGGGAAAAAAGTGCGAAGCTGCCCTACGAGAAACATTCCTTTATAAACAATCGTCCTGCTGGACAGTGAAACCACATAGGTCACGTCAGTAGACTGCTCGAAAGTCCTTCTTAAAATGTACAACTTTCTGTCGAAATCAAGCCCTTTTGCCATACCCGCAGGTTTCTTTATAAATGCCTGCATGATACAGGGCATACATTCCACAGCCTTATGCCCCAGCACAGAAGGATTGGTCGGCACGCTCCGCCAGCCCAAGAATTGCAGTCCCTCTTTTTCCACAATAATCTCGAACATTTTCTTCGCCTGATTTCGCTGCAATTCATCCTGCGGAAAGAAAAATGCGCCTACGCCGTACTCTCTTTCCCTGCCAATCTGTATCCCCAGCTCTTGCGTTACCTTAAGCATGAATTTATGCGGAATCTGGGTTAAAATGCCTACGCCGTCACCCGTCTTGCCTTCCGCGTCCTTACCCGCCCTATGTTCCAGATTTTCCACAATCTTCAAAGCATTTTCAACCGTGGCTCTGCTTTTCTGCCCTTTGATATTGACGCATGCGCCAATACCACAGTTGTCATGCTCAAATTCCATCCTATGAAGCGGTGCCGCCGGAACAGTCATTTTTGCATCAAACATCTTTATATCTCCTTCCATCCCTTTAATTCATAATTCCCTTATGCGTTCCTGCACATAAAAAGAGTCGCAAAACAGCCATTAAGCGGCGCGCCTTTGCGACTCAAAACTATAACTACTATACACTAGTTTGCAACAGTTGTAAATAACAAATTTTTACATAGTTGTCAGATAATTTGACAATTAGCATAATTCGTAAATATTGTCTGATTAATTATAATAATTGTACTAATATATGTTTGGTTATTTCTATTTATTGCATTCAGTATCAATGAATAATTTCTTTTGCTAATTTGTTAATTATATAATTGCATTTGTTCATACTATTCTAACTCTTATATAAAAATCTATCGCTTTTCCTTATTCATCAACCACAGCATAACCGCAGCTATTACTGCTAATGCCACACAGATATACGGCGTCATTACCACATTATATACTGCTTCATTGGAAGTAATCATATAGACCGTAATATTAGCTGCAGAATGAAATAAAAAAGCATGAATGAAACTTCCAAACTGCTCATAAGTATAGGCAATCAGAATACCCATAAGAAATCCGTAAGCTCCCTGTACTATATTTCCATGATATAGTCCGAAAAGAAACGCAGATAAAATAACAGCAGTAACCACTGGATAATCTTTTCTTATCTTATTATAAATGATGCCGCGAAACACTACTTCTTCCGCAAATGGTGAGACAAGCCCATACAGAATAATGCCTATGATAAAGCTCACACCATACTGATGCTCGGCAACACGGCTGTAGGTTTCAGAAGTTTCAAGTATGTGCAGTCTGATAAATATGAAGTTGATTACAACAGAGCTGGCAATAGCAAGTGTTATTGTAATTGGGACAGATTTATATAGCGCGACTTTTACATCTCCTAAATGTACGCGCTGTTCCTTTCGTATATCTGTCTTGATTTGCCTGCATGGAACATTTTGTCTGTATTCCCCTCTTTTCCTTACTTCCTGCCTGAAATCCGCAATAAGCGGCAAAGTCCCTATCAGCATGGATATGCCGCCAAGAATCCCCCTAATTGTTATTTCATGTTCAGGGATATATTTATCCAAATGTACAATTTTAGTGACCAACGTAGTCAATACGATGTATGTAAGGAAATAGGTCAAATAATAAATAACAAGTGGTATTATTATTTTTCCGATGTCTTTTATTAATTTTATAGATATATTTTTCATAGTATCCATTTTTTAATATCCAGTTTCAATATCCGGTTCTTAGTATCCATTTTTTAATATATACTCTAACTCAAACTCTTCTAACTTATCAGTAATTTCCCCAGTTCTTCAACAGTATCCACAATATAGTCCGCTCCCGCCTGTTCCAATTCATCCGGTGCCGCATACCCATAAGAAACGCCTATAGAGACTATTCCGAATTTTTTAGCAGCATTAATGTCAAATTTCCTGTCGCCTATCATGACAAAATTCTCATCTGCCTTATCCCCATGCTGCAACGCCGACTCGCTTTGCACTTCCGGCTCATTCTGCTGCAAAGCTTTCAGCCTATTTAATGCCTCTTCCACTACTTCATTCTTTTGTGAACGTGTTCCGTCCAGTTCACTTCCTACTATTACGTCAAAATACTGTTCTATATTGAAATACTGCAAAATTCGGTTGACATAAATCGTAGGTTTGCTGGAAGCAATAGCCAGCGTCCTTCCTTCTTCTTTCAAACGTGCAAGCAGTTCTTCCATGCCGCCATATATCTTATTCTCAAATATGCCGACATCGCCAAAACGCTCCCTGTAGAACACTACCGCCTCCGCCGCCTTCTTCTCATCAAAACCATAAAACTCATTTAAACTCTCTATAAGCGGCGGTCCGATAAAAGGCTCAAGCTTATCCAAATCCGGCTCATCAATTCCGAACTTGCCCAAAGCATATTGTACGCAACGGGTAATTCCAACCTTCGGATCCGTCAGCGTACCATCCAAATCAAATAAAATATATTGAAATCTTCCGTCTGCTATTTTCATGTATGTAAATATCCTTTCATGAGTATTTAAAATAAGCAATTGCAAAACAATCCCTATAATATTGCAGCCATATATTCGTATGGATATTCATATAGAAATCCAAGCCGCTATTAATTGTAACATAACCAACACACAAATCCAATATTTCCTTGACAATCCTTCTGCAAAGATTTATAGTTAAGTAAACTTGCTAGGGGAGCACATCGCTGAGATTGAAATATGCCCGCATATTTCTAACCCTCACTACCTGAACCGGATAATACCGGCGGAGGGAAGCAAAGCCTTGATATAGATAGCTTATGTTATCTATATTTGGGGTTTGATGCTGTTCCTCCTCGCACAAACGAAGGAGGTTTTTTTATGTCACTATTTATCAATCAGGAAGATGGCTATTATTCATTAACGGGCGCAGGCACAATAACTTTCGTCGTAATCATCTTCATTCTAATCGCACTTATCGCATTCTTAAGGAATACGAAAGCCGATACCGAATCAGTACAAGCTAAAATATTTTCTACCAAACAGCTTGTCTTTTCTGCAGTTGCGCTTGCACTCGGCTTTGCCACATCCTATATCAAAATCATTGATATGCCGTGGGGCGGCTCGGTAACGCTCTGTTCCATGCTCTTTGTCACTCTGATAGGCTACTGGTATGGACCAAAAATCGGTTTAATCGCGGGATTTGCATACGGCATACTGCAATTTATCCAGGGCGGCGGAGGCTATATACTTTCACCGCTGCAAGCATGTCTGGACTACATAGTTGCCTTTGCGGCTCTTGGGTTGTCCGGTCTTTTCTATAAAAAGGAACATGGTCTGCTTAAAGGCTATCTTTTTGCCATCTTTATGCGGGGATTATTCCATTCTATCGGCGGATATCTGTACTGGATGGACTATATGCCGGATAATTTCCCTAAATCCTTAACAGCGATATATCCGATTGCATATAATTATGCGTATATTCTTGCAGAAGGCGTGCTAACAGTTGTTATTTTATCATTGCCGCCTGTAATAAACGCTATGTCTAATGTAAAGAAGATAGCTACAGAATAATTAAAAATATGGTATGTACTATCAGCCATTAGAAACGTGCGCCATCGGATGTACTAAAAAATCCTCATTTGATAAATCAAATGAGGATTTAATAATTAAAATACTTAAAAATATCTACGCTATCATAAACATCTCATATGCCTGTATCGCTCTCTGCATCATTGAAAAGCCCGAAGTATTGCCCGCTGTTGCTGTATCGTTTTCATTCGCTGCCGTGACTGATATTGCATTTTCCACTGCCGCCGCATCTTCTGATTTATCTTTTGCCTTTAATGCTGCGACATTAGTTTCTTCCTTGTCTTCAACCGGTTTCAATCCTTCCGGCATAACCTTTGCCGCACGGTTTCGCCCTTCCTGCATCTGCTTTGCAAGCATTCCCTCAAAGTCAATTGTCTGCCCTTTCTTCAAAGGATTCTCATTCTCTTTCTTGGCTTCGACTCCGGAATAATCGACTTTCTTATCCAAAACATCATCGGATATTCTGGAGAGCTTATTCATGCTCTTAGAACTTACAGTCACAGGATTATATACATAAGTAGGATATACACTACTAAGACCACCTATTCTCATACAAACAACCATACTCCTTTCATAACCTACCTGCATTACCACAATTACAACTAGAAATATTATACTCCTCTTATTTTCATATGGCAAGATTATTTAACATTTTTATATATTTAATCATGATTTAACATTATTATTTGCAGTCTATAAGCGGTATGGACTCACATAATTTCTCTTGAGGTCCTTGGAAAACGCCGGTACTTAGCGAGGTTTTTTCGAGCTTAGTACCGCTGCGATTTTTCATGGAGCAAGAGCGTGCCTCAAGAGAAATTATGTGAGTCCATACCGCATTCAGCCATATACGAACCATGAATAATAACAACTCTTACTTAACTTCCTTTCCCTCAACTTCCAGCGCTTCCGCTTCCTGTTTCATCTGTTTCGCCACATGGGACACTCTTGAAACTATCCAGATATCCGAAACTCCATCATAAATAAGAAAAACACCGATAAATATAATAAGCGTTTCGACTGCCGCAAAGGGATTGAAGATAAGCAGTACCCCGAAACCCACAGTTATAATTCCAAGCAGCAGCGCAATCCACCATTTATCGTACTTGTTCTGGCACAACGTCACTGTCTGCTGCAAGTCGTTAATCCCATGGATAATAACGATAATTCCCACTAATATCGGAATCAGTTCAATAATCTGGTCCGGTCTGAATAAAATCCACGCGCCTATCAAAAGCACAATAACACCTGTAATCAAATTCATTCGCGAGTATATGCTGTTATCTTTTCCAAAAATAAATGTACACAATCTGTTCACACCACTGACAACCAGTACGAAACCGATAATCATACACACAGTACGCACGGTACGTCCCGGCCACACCACCAGAATAATTCCGAGAATAATGCACATTAACGCCGATACTATGGCATTTGCCTTGATTTTCTTTAATAAAGATTCCATAACTAATCCTCCATTCCTACTATACATTAAATAATTTATTCTTACTATACATTAAATAATCTATTCTCCCTATGCATTAAACAATCCATTCTTATTATATATTAAACAATCTCCCATTTATTCTCTTTTCCTTCCATGAAAAGCTTACAACTAATCAGCGAATCCCTTACCACAGTCTCCACGCAATTATCGGTATAAAAAGCCATGTGGTGTGAGACGGTCACATTGGGGAAACCTCGCAGGATTGCCAATTCCCTGTTATTTAATATATCAGATTTATGGTCGTAATAGTATAATCCGAACTCATTTTCTACAACGTCCAGGCCTGCCGCCCCGATTTTGCCGGACTCAACCGCACTGATAAGCGCCTGCGAATCTATCAGCGCGCCCCTTGCCGTGTTAATTATAACTACGCCGTCTTTCATTACGGCTATGCTCTTTTCATTAATCAGATGATAATTATCATCAGTAAGCGGCGTATGCAGCGTAATCACATCAGCCTCTTTAAAAAGCTGCTCAAGCGGCACATACTCTGCATATTGCTTTACCTCGTCCTGCTCATATATATCATATGCAATTATTTTGCAGCCAAAACCCGACAGATTACGAATTACAGTCTTTCCTATCCTTCCGGTTCCTATAACTCCTACGGTTAAATCTTTCAACTCTCTCCCCTGTATCCCGGCAAGAGTATAGTCCTGTATATTAGTGCGCTCCATTATTCTTTTCATCTTCCGTATAGACATAAGAATCAGCATAACCGTATAATCTGCAACTCCATGCGGTCCATAAGGCGCATTTCCGACCTTGATGCCGAATTCCCTCGCTGCGTCTATATCTATATGGTCGTACCCAATCGTCCTTGTAATCAGATATTTCACTCCGTTTTCATGAAACGCCGCCATCAACTCTCTTGTTATTTTAGATGTGATAATATCCACACACTCGCTGTCTTTAGTCAACTCCACATTTTCTAACGAAGGAGGCTGCGCACACAGATTAAGTTCCAACCCTAACTCCTTCGCATAACGGATAAACAGTTCCTTTTCATCAAATTCCCTGCAATTATATACAGTAACCTTCATGTCAATAACCATGCTCCTTTCCACATTACTCCTTCTTCTGCATTTCCTTCTGGTAAGAATCCTTCATCTCTTTCTCATACTCATTTACCATCTGCTTATCCTGATTATTCAGCCGCCTGAATCTGTTAAACCCTGAATATAGAATCCTTAAACTCTCTTTAGTCGTATCGAACACGCCCTCCTGATACAGATTAATAAATATTATGCCAATCGGCAGCACGAAAATCATACCCAGCACGCCCGCCACCTTATAACCGATATAAAGAAGAAACAGGGTTGGAATCGGCTTAATGCCTATGGAATCACCCATAATCTTAGGCTGTATGAGCTGGCGTACAAGCTGGCTTACACCCCATATGATTAAAAGCCCTATCGTCATTTTATATTCGCTGCCTAAAAGGGCAATTACCGCCCACGGAAACATTACGGTGCCTGTTCCGAAAACCGGCAGCAAATCCAGAAAGGCAATGCCAAATGCAATTAAAAAGGCGTAATTCACATTTAAAATCATCAGCCCGATAAACACAATAATATATACCCAGACCTCTATCTTAAACTGCGCCTTGAAATAACCTCCAATTGCATTCTGAAAGCTTCCGCGTATAAGCTCATATTTATATGAAATCGAAGCGGGCATATTCTTTTTAATAAATTCGGACAGCGAAGCCTTATTTGCAACAAAGAAATAAGAAGATAACAATGTCATGATAATTGCCATAAATACGTCAGGCAGCCGCTTCGCGATATTACCTACCGCGGTAAACGTAGGCGTTCCGATATCACCGATAAACTGTGAAAAAAATTCTTCCAGTCTATTGCCTATGAGAACCAGTCTTTCCTGTATATCTGCCGGCAAGCGTTTATAAAATACATTCAGCTTATCCCCTATCTGATTAAATTCAAGTTCCAGCTTATGCCATAAATCAGGCAGCCCGTTGACAAAGCCTATCGCCTCATTAACAAGCTTGGCAGATATGCCATATACGAGCAGCACGACGCACGCCAGAACTGCAATAATCACAAACACAGACACAGCCTTGCGCTTAATCTTTAATTTTTCCTCAAGAAATCTTGCTAAAGGAGCGGCAATCAGCGAAATAATCCAGCCTATAACAAAAGGCATAAAAAACATAATTGCACGCGGCAGCAAAAAGATGCACAGCAAAAGCACGACCAGCGCGGTAACGATATTCAGGACAGCTTTTATATATGTTATAACTTCAGGTTTCATAAGCAGGCATCCTCCTTCGTTAAGCAATCTCAAAGTTCTATTATGACTAAACCCATAACAGCAAATGCAGGGTTCACAATTAACTGTCAACCCTCGTGTAATTTGTCAATAAGTTCGTAAATTTCTTCCCTTCCCTGCTTGGTAAGCGACGAATACGGTATTATTACAGTGTCTTCTTCCAGATTAAGGGTATCACGGATAACCGCCAGATGCTTATCCACCTGGCTTTTCTTAATCTTATCGAGTTTTGTTGCAATTATCACAGGCTTATGCCCCCTCCCAACAATCCAATCATACATAATGCAGTCATTTTCGGATGGGGCATGTCTTATGTCAACCAAAAGGAAGACCGCCTTTATCTTTTTCGACTGATAAAGATAATCTTCAATCATCTTCCCCCACTGAGCCTTAACTTTGACATTGGCGGTCGCATATCCGTATCCCGGCAAATCTACGAAATACATCTCATTATTTATGTTATAGTAATTTATCGTCTGCGTTTTGCCGGGTTTGGAACTTGTTCTTGCTAAAGACTTACGATTCATAAGCCCATTTATCAACGATGACTTGCCTACATTGCTTTTCCCCGAAAAAGCAATCTCCATCAGCTTGTTATCCGGTATTTTGCTTGTAATCCCACAAACAATCTCCAAATTTACGCTCCTTATTACCATAAGAATGCTCCTTTCCCGACATTTTCCATGCTTTTATACCCAAAACGCCGCCTGAATCTTCTCAAACGGCGTTTTAATTCTATTCTGCCTGCAGCAGTCTGTTTCTATAGTGAACAAGCGGTCCGCTTTTTCCCTCTACTGAATCCTTGGTAACGACACATTCCGAAATATTATCGTCGGAAGGAATCTCGTACATAATATCCATCATGACATTTTCCATGATGGAGCGGAGCCCTCTTGCCCCCGTCTTTCTTTCAACGGCAAGTTCCGCGATTTTCTCAATGGCGTCGTCCTCGACCTTCAAATTGACTTCGTCAAACTCGAATAGTTTCTTATACTGTTTAATAAGCGCATTCTTAGGCTCGACCAGTATTTTGATAAGCGCGTCTTTATCAAGCCCCTCAAGCGTTACCGTAATCGGTACACGTCCGATAAATTCAGGAATAAGACCAAACTTCATCAAATCCTGCGGCGCGGCTTCTTTTAAAATCGCGCCTATATCCTTAGTGCTTTTTTCAACAATCTCGGCGTTGAAACCGATGGAATTTCTATCCAGACGCTCTTCGACAATCTTCTCCAGACCATCAAATGCGCCACCGCATATAAACAGGATATTGGAAGTGTCAATCTGTATAAGTTCCTGATGCGGGTGCTTTCTCCCACCCTGCGGCGGAACGCTCGCCACCGTTCCTTCGATAATCTTTAACAGCGCCTGCTGCACGCCTTCGCCGGAAACATCCCTTGTTATCGAAACGTTTTCGCTTTTCTTAGTAATCTTATCAATTTCATCAATATAAATTATGCCAAACCTCGCGCGCTCAATATCATAATCGGCTGCCTGTATAAGCTTAAGCAGGATATTTTCAACATCTTCACCCACATATCCGGCCTCAGTAAGCGTCGTAGCGTCGGCAATCGCAAAAGGGACATTGATAATCTTGGCAAGGGTCTGCGCAAGGTATGTCTTGCCTGAACCCGTAGGCCCTATCATGATTATATTGCTTTTCTGCAGTTCCACTCCGTCGTCGTCCGGCGGCGCCATTACCCTCTTATAATGATTGTATACGGAAACCGCAAGGACTTTTTTGGCTTCTTCCTGTCCTATAACGTAGTCGTCAAGAAATTTCTTTATTTCTGCCGGCTTTAACAGGTTAATATCCAGTTCTTCCACTATTTCCGGTTCGTCTTCATATTCTTCCTCTATGATATCGGCGCAGACGTCTACACACTCGTCACAGATATATACGCCGCCCGGTCCGGCTATCATTTTCCGAACCTGGTCCTGCGTCTTATTGCAAAAAGAACATCTAACTTTATTGTCAGAATTTTTTCCTGCCATTTTAATTGCCTTTCCTATTATTTTGCCGCCTCGGCATGATTTGTGATAATGCGGTCAATCAGACCATATTGAAGCGCTTCCTCGGCGGTCTTCCAGTTATCCCTCTCGGTATCCGCCATAACCACTTCGTAATCCTGACCTGTATTTTCCGCCATTATCCTTGCCATCTTCTCTTTAATGGCAAGAATATGTTTAGCAGTAATCTCAATCTCGGTTGCCTGTCCCTGAGCCCCGCCTGCCGGCTGATGAATCATAACCTCGGCATTCGGAAGCGCCATTCTCTTGCCTTTAGCCCCACCCGCAAGCAAAAATGCGCCCATGCTTGCCGCCATGCCTATACATACTGTAGAGACGTCGCACTTAATGAACTGCATCGTGTCATAAATAGCCATGCCCGCGGTAATAGAGCCGCCCGGACTGTTGATATATAAGTGAATGTCTTTTTCAGGATCCTCAGACTCCAAAAATAACAGCTGTGCCACTACCAAGCTTGCCGTAACATCGTTCACTTCTTCCCCTAAGAAAATAATTCTTTCTTTTAAAAGCCTTGAATAAATATCATATGAGCGTTCTCCCTTTGAAGTCTGCTCAATGACAACCGGTACTAATGACATAATAATCCCTCCATTTAATGTAAACGCCTATATACTATTTTTCCTTAGCATTTTCCACTACAAAATCTACCGCTTTCTTCACAGCAAGGTCTTTTCTGATATTCTCCGCCTCTTTCTTGCTAAGCATCTCTTTAACCTTTGCCGTTTCCATCTGGTAGACTTCCGCCATAGTCTTTATTTCTTCCTCGTATTCTTCGTCAGTTACTTCAATATTCTCCGCCGCAGCTACAGCCTCCATTACGAGCCTGGACTTTATTCTGGTTTCCGCCTGCGGTTTAACTTGCTCTAACATCTTCTCATAGCTGGTGCCTGTAAACTGGAAATATTGCTCCATAGGAATGCCCTGCATGGACATTCTCTGTGCAAACTCTTCTACCATCTGCCTTTGCTGTGTCTCTATCATAGCTTCCGGTATCTCCATTTCAGATGTCTCAATAATAGCGTCAACGACCGCTTCTTCTTTTGCCGTCTTTGCTTCTTTTTCCTTCTTCTCAAGCAAGTCCTTCTTAATGTCTTCCTTATATTCAGCTAATGTATCAAATTCAGATACTTCACTGGCAAATTCGTCGTCTATATCAGGAAGTTCCTTCTCCTTGATTTCCTTAACGGTACATTTGAAAACTGCTGCCTTGCCTTTCAACTTCTCTTCGTGGTACTCTTCGGGGAATGTGACATTTACGTCCACTTCTTTACCGATTTCCACTCCGATAAGCTGCTCTTCAAAGCCCGGAATGAATGCGCCAGAACCGATTGTCAGCGGATAGTTTTCTCCTTTTCCGCCATCAAACGCCACTCCGTCAACAAAACCTTCAAAATCAATGACTGTGATATCACCGTCTTTTACCGGTCTGTCGTCTACGGAAATATTTCTCGCATTATTCTCGCGTTCTCTTTCAATAACCTCGTTTATGTCGTCGTCCGTAACTTCCACATCAATTTTATCTACCTTAACGCCTTTGTATTTTCCTAATTTTACTTCCGGTTTCAAGGCAACCAACGCAGTAAAGATAAAAGGTTTTCCTTTTTCTATCTGAGTCACTTCTATCTTAGGTGAAGACACAATATCCTCTTCGCACTCGTCTAATGCCTTATCATAAGCCGTAGGAATCAGTTCATTCGCCGCATCCTCGTAAAATACTTCTTTTCCATACATTCTCTCAACCAGCTGACGCGGCACTTTACCCTTTCTAAATCCCGGAATGCTTATTTTTCCTTTCTGTTTCTGATAAGCCGAATCAATAGCTTTTTCCAGCTCTTCCGCGCTTGCCTCGATTGTCAGTTTTGCCATGTTCTTCTCTAATTTTTCCACCTGTAAACTCATAAGTTGGTTTCCTCCTTCAATTACCTCTGCAACATATATCACTTATAATAGGAACATTTACGGAATGCCTAGTCACAGTCATTTTAAGATTATAGCACAATCACTTGAAAAATACTAGCATTTCTTTCCATAAATCACTTTTGAATTAATTCCCTTAAGCATACCCAATTTTCCGGACAAAGAACTTATCTTATCCTGCGGCGCATCCATCACGATGCTGATGATATTTACCTTTTTCCTGCTATAAGGAATCCCCATTCTTCCGATTATATATTCAGAGTATTCATGCAGCATCCTGTTCAGTTTCTCCACTTCGTCTGTGTTTTCTACGATAATTCCGAGTAATGCGACTCTTGTTTCTGTGTCCATGTAAATTTTGCTCCTTTCAGATTGTGGGGGTAGTCTATAAGTTCCGTGATGACGGCATAAACGCATATGTTCCATAGAAAGACACGCTCCCGCTCCGTGAAAAATCGCAGCGGTACTAAGTTCAAAAGCCATAAAACGGGCTTTTTCCCTAAGTATCGGCGTTTTTCAAGGGTCTTCCCATGGAACATATGCGTCTATGCCGTCATAATTGCACTGCTTCTAAATCTACCTTGACTGCCCCTAAAAGTTCAACGTCTTCTTCCCTGTGTGTTGTCACGATTAGCGTCCTGCCGTTTAGGTTATCAAGAATATATTCCGCTGTCTTCCTGCGGTTTTCATCGTCTAATCCTGTGAAAGGCTCGTCCATAATTATAAGTTCGGAATCAGAGAGCAGCGCCCGCAGTATGGCGCAGCGCCTTCTCATACCCCCGCTTAATTCGCTTGCCTTCTTTGTCAGACATTCTTCGGGCAGGATACGCGATGCTTCTTTTTTTATTGTTTCTGAAACTGCCTTTCTACTATGTTTGGTTTCATTTATATTGTTTTCCCTTTTAGATATTGCTTTCTTATTATATTCTTTTTTTCCACTTTGCTTTTTGTAATATTTGCATTTCATGATTAACATAATATTGGTGATAACATCATATTCCTCGCATAGCCTGTCCTCTTGAAAAACCGTGCCTATGCGTTTCGGGAGTCCTTCTATCGTCCCAGAATCCGCCTGCTCAATCCTGTTCATAAGCCTTAAAAGCGTAGTCTTTCCGCTGCCTGAAGGAGCCATCAGACAATAACGTCCGCCGCTTTCTATCATATATGTAAAGTTTGTTAAAACCTGCTGTTCTCCGTAACTTTTACTTAGATTACAGATGCGGATGTCCGGCACGGCAGCATCCGCATCGTTTCTCGAAAGCGCCACAAGCGGATACGGTTTCCACTCTGCGAATATTTTCAGCAGATAAAGCACTGCTTTCTCAAAAATAAAGCTTAAAAGTATAACCATAAGCGTCCAGGCAAATAAATCCGCCGTATCCAGATAAATCTTAGACATATAGAGCCGCTCTCCCAAAGAAAACCGCGGCATGCCGATTACTTCCGCCGCTACGCCCGACTTCCAGCTCATACCGAGTGAATTTTTTAAACTGCTTGCCAGATAGGGCATAAACGCCGGCCTGTACAGATATAAAAAACGGTTGAACCCCTTGACGCTAAAGACGTCAGCCATCTCAAGCAGCTGCCTGTCCACGCTTTTAAAGCCGGATACCGTATTGACATACACATTGGGGAATACGATTAAAAAGCTGCAGAAAAAAGACAACGCCGCAGAGCCAAACCATATAAGCAAAAGCACGACAAAAGAAGCTACCGGAATCGACTTAAGCGTCATTACAAGCGGCTCAAGAAACATTTCCACAAACTTAAACTTATACCCAAGCGCGCCAAGAATAAACCCCAACAGAAGAGCCAGCAGAAATCCTGCGCCTATACGGGCGAAAGAATATATAACGATTTTCCAAAAATCTGCTCCGACAATATTCCTAAGCAGAGCCTTTATAACTTCAATCGGCCCTACCAAAAGAATATTATTGTGCATCATGGCCGCAATAAGCTGCCAGAGGCTCAGCCAGAACAGAATGATTATACACTTTTGAACTAAATTCTTGCGAAAAAGCCCACTCATTTTGCTGTACAAATAATTATTTTTCACAAAGCACCTCATGATTTCGGTATCTGCACAAAGCAGCCTAATACCCTGTCGCAAGTTAAAGTAGTATCAAACTTACATTTATGGAATATAGTAAAAATCATCATCCGGCAGGCTGCCGCCTACGGAAGCTGCGTCCTGTCCATACAATACTTCCAGATACCCGGCAAGAGCCTGTTTCATAGCTACGCCGTCTATATATGTTATGTTGCAATACGGCATTGCCTTAACTGCTATGGGCGCTTTTTCAATTATGCCGTACTTTGCCACAAGTTCTGCCGCCTCTTCCACATTATCGTTAGCATACTCCGCGCTTGCCTTATGCTCTTTTAAAAATTCCGCTACCGCTGCGGGGTTTTCGTTAAGAAAATCCTTTCTGACTACGGTAACGCCTGTCACAAGGCTGCTGCCGCCTTCCCCTTGAACAGCCGCCCACTCTGCAGTCATATCAATGACAATCGACAATTCTTCATTCTGCATACATGCCGCCGTCACGAAAGGCTGCGGCAATACGCCCACTTCGTCGGAATTTTCTGCAAGCACTGCCGCTACCTCGGTTGCTTCAGACTTATATTCCAGCGCAACGTCGTCCGCCGTAATTCCGTTTTCAGATAAAAGATACTGCAATACATAGTCCGGCGTAGTTCCTTTTCCCGTAAGGTAAACTGTTCTGCCCTTTAAATCTTCCATAGACTGAATTGATTCATCTCCTGATACCATGTACAGAACCCCGAGCGTATTAATATCAATAACGGAAACTCCGCCTTCGGTTTTATTATATAACACGCTCGCCACATTGGACGGCACCAGCACTATATCCATATCGCCGGAAACCATCTTCGGCAGCAGTTCGTCAGCCGCCGCTGCCATTGTAAATGAATAATCGTTTGCCGTTTCGCCGTTTTCGGACTGGTCCATTAAATATACAAGCCCAATAGATGTAGGTCCTTTTAATGAACCGACGCGCACCTGCGTCTTAGACTGCTCATTTACCGCAGTCTTTGAATCTTCTCCGCACCCTGTCAAAAATAATACACAAAGCGCAATACTCATAATTACCGTTAATATTCTTCTCTTCATATTAACAACTATGCCCCTTTCTTTGGCTGTTCCATTTCCACAAAAAAAGCGCCAAAAGGCGCACTTAATATTTGCAGAATATACAACGGCCTTTCCTCTCAGAACGAATCTTCAAGCGTCAGTAATTTTTTAAGATTTTCCGTCAGGACGAACCTTTCAGATTATCACAAACTAGTATAGCATATTGCCGCCAAAAAAACAACCCGCCTGTTTCCAAGCGGGCCGTTCTCTTTTCCCTTATTAAGAAGAAAGCTTATTTCATCTGCTCTTCCTGCTTCTTGATCATTCTACGAACCATCTCTCCACCGATAGAACCGGCTTCCTTAGATGTCAGGTCAC
Source organism: Butyrivibrio sp. (assembly GCA_023664865.1). Lineage (GTDB taxonomy): Bacteria > Bacillota > Clostridia > Lachnospirales > Lachnospiraceae > UBA3282. The sequence continues at coordinate 33,677 of JAMPEU010000022.1, forward strand.
CATTGTAACCTTCCTTAAGGTTTACGCCTAATTCAGAAGCAACCTCTGTTTTGAAACGATCCATAGCTGCCTTAGCTTCCGGAACTTCAACTCTATTAGTTTTGTTACTTGCCATTTCTTTTCACCTCCGAAAATACATTCATCTTTTATCTATATTTGAGATAAGCGATTGTAACAACGCTTATCCCAGAAAATTTAATGTTAATTCGAAACCGAATTACGCTATCTGTTTAAGCGTGCTTATATCACTTATCTTGATGTTAGTATTAACGGATTGAAAGAAAATATTTTGGTAAGTTTTGCTAGTAAATAACATTAGAAATTTATTTTTCTATTGTTGAAAAACCAGCTTTTCCTTCATTAAAGATACAGCCTCTTCACCCTTAAGCTGTTCCAAAATAGCAAGTCCGAAGTAAACCGCCGTACCCATGCCACGGCTGGTAATTATCTTCCCTGATACGACAGCCGGAACGTTCTTTACGTCTGCCCCTTCCAAGTGGCTCTCAAACGACGGATTAGAACATGCGGCCTTGCCCTTAAGCATGCCTTTGTGTCCTAAGATGCTTGGAGCCGCGCAGATTGCCGCAACATATTTTCCTTCTGCATAAAAAGAGTCCACCTGTTTCATTAAAGGCTCATAAGCTTCCAAATTAACAGTTCCCGGCATTCCGCCCGGCAGAACAATCATATCTACCGCCGCAAAATCAACTTCTTCAAATAGTTTGTCCATTTCCACGGTAATTCTGTGCGAACCCGTTACTTTTTTCTCTCCTGTAATCGAAACCATATCCACGTCTATTTCCGCCCTGCGCAGAATATCCACCACGCTCAACGCCTCGATTTCTTCAAAACCTGTTGCAAAAAATACGCATACTTTGCTCATTTTATTGTAATGCTCCTTTCGTGTGAATATATTAATTAGGTAATTGTAAGCTATAATGTATTGTTACGAGTTCATACAAAATGAACTCATCTTTATATAAAAATACTATAAGCCACATTCAATAGTAATCTGACTTCCCTCTTTTGTTTTCTTAACTTTAATCTGCTGTGGAATATTCTCCACAAGTTCTTCCCTATGGCTGATAATTCCCACCAGCTTATTGCTTCCTGTCAAATTTATTAAAATTTCCATCGCACTATCTATTGATTTCCGGTCTAACGTTCCAAATCCTTCATCCACAAAGAGTGCATCCATCTGCACACCGCCAAGATTAGACGATACTGTATCAGACAGTCCCAGAGCAAGACTCAGTGAAGCCTTAAAGCTTTCTCCACCAGAAAGATTTCCCACAGGTCTTCTGTGTCCTGTATAATTGTCCAATACTTCAAGGTCAAGGAAATTATTACTTTTCATACCAAGAGAATTCTCCTGACGATACAGTTCATATTGACCATCACTCATTGGCAGCAACCGCCTATTTGCAGCAGCGATAATCCCATCAAATCCCGCAGCCTGTATGTACTGCTCCAGTGTAATTTTTCCGTTTCCGGTTGTGCCTTTAACTAAATTATAAAGCCGCCGGCAAATTTCATTCTCTTTACGCGCTTTTTCTAATTCCTCTCTCCTGTCAAGAATACTCTTCTGTTTCTCTTCATTTGTATGTATTCTGTTTTCGCTATTATTACAACGCTTCCTGATTAAATCTACATTTGTACCCTGAGCATCACATACAGCTTTTAATGCTTCAATGTCTATAACCTTTTTTCCTTTTGCTTCCAGCTCTGCATCTGAAAACAGTTTTTTATTAGTCTCAACATCCTGCTTATACTCATTAACAACTTTGTCTGACGATGTAATAACATCTTCACTCACAACGTATCTTAGCATCTCCTCTACAGAAGAAAATTCATTTGCACTGACTTCTTTATCCAACTGCTTTCTCAAAGTTTCTTCAGCCTTTTCCTGCTGTTCCAAACTACCTTTCAAGGTCTCCAGTTTTGAACTTGCAGCAGTAACATTGCTGGCAGCCTTTTTATTTTCTTCCTCTGCCTTAGTGATATCGTTTAATATCCTATTTTTCTTCGTCTCTGCCTGTTTTCTTTCTTTTTTTGCTGTTTCCCAATCTGGAAAACTCAATTTATCAAGCGCCTTTAATGTAGCTCTAATTTCCGTCAGTTCCTGTTTAATTTTTTGCTTGTTTTCATCAAGTTTCTCTTTCTTAGAATTGAGCCTATCTGTTTCATCTCCTTGTGCAGTTTCAAGTTCTTTTTCAGCCTTCCTAAGTTTCTTGCAATCCTCATCAAGGGAATTACATTTTTTAATATTCTCCTTTGTTCTTGCCTCAGTCTGTGTTTTCGCTTCCTTTACCGCCTTAATCAGTCCTTCAAGAGATTCATCCCCTATATCCATATCCAGAAATGGACTTTCAATACAGTCCAATATATTTATCCTAAACTGTCCCTCAAATTCTTCCAACGAAGTCTTTGCTTTTTCCGCCTCAGTATTTGCATTGTTCTTTTTCTCTTGAAGTTCGGATTCCTCTTCTTGAAGTTTTTTAAAATAGTCTTCTGAAATTGAAGCTTCTTTAATCTTAGCCGGCTCTGGATGATGCACAGAACCGCACACAGGACATTTTTCCCCTTCTACAAGTTTTTTCGCTAAAATTCCAGCTCTGCTATCTTCAAGAATATGCTCAGTTTCTTCTCTTTTGCCACTCGCCTCTTCATATTTGCTGCGTACATCTAAAAATGCTTGTTGTTTTTTATCAAGCTTCTTTTTCCTTGTTTCTCTTTCTGCAATCTGAATTTCTATTATTGTATCTAAATTTTTCAATAACTCTTTCAGATTTTCACCATCGTTTTTTACCTCTTTCAACTCAATAGGCTTATCTTTTAATTCCTTAACCGTCTTATTAAGGTCTGCTACCTTTTTCTTAAGCAATTTTTCATATTCTTTTAAATCTGTTTCTTCCTTATTAATATTTTTTTCAGATTTCTCAAGTTCTTTCAGATTTCCTTCAAGTTTTTCTTTTTGCTGATATTTCTGTTTTTCATCATCAATCCTATTTATCGTTTGTTTTAATTTCTCAATCTCCGGTTCCTGCTTTTTAGTTTCGTCAAGTGCATCTTTCGCTTGTTTTTCGGTTGTTAAAGCTATATTTAGCTTTGTTTCTGTTTCTTCAATCTGCTTTTTGGTCAAAGACAGCTCTTCACGCTTTTTAGTCCACTCATTATAAGACGGTCTCACATTACGGACGGCTTTCTTTTGTTTATCTAAAAGCCTGATTATTTCATCAATTTCCGTCTTTCTTTTTTCAAGTTCTTCTTTTTCCTTTTCAAGTTTATCTCTTTTCTCAATAAAGCTATTATTGACCTTAGCCTGCGCAAGACTCTCCTTATTCTTATTTAACTCCGCCTCTGATTTTTTCAAATCTGCTTTAATGCGCTTTAGTCTTTCTTGGTCTGACAAAATCAAACGCTCCATCACATCTAAAATTTCATTCAGATTCCATGCACCTTCGGATTGTACTGCTCTACGCTTAAGTTCTTCCAGTTCATCCAAAAGTTCATCTTCTTCATCTATCGATACGTCCTCAAAATGCTGAATAATACTGTTTTCAGCATTTGCCTTAATCTTATAGCTTGCATCCACCCGGTCTTTCAACTTGTCCTCTATGTTTTTATAACCGTTCGTTAAAAATATTGTACGCAATATCTCTGTTCTCTGCTCCGTTTTAGCATTCAATAAATCCCAGAATTCCCCCTGCGCAATCATCACAATCTGTTTAAACTGCTTCTCATTAATGCGCAGCAATTCCTTTACAGCATTATTAACCTGAGTCAATCCTTCTATAGGTCTCTGCCCATCTTCATAAAGAATTGCCTTTTCCTTTTCTAATATCACACCGGAGCCACGTTGTTTTTGCCTTTCATAAGAAGGCTGCCGCCAAATGCGAAATTCGCGTCCCTGATGTGAAAAATAAAATTCCACATAGCTCTGAGCAGAATCTTCGGCATATTCACTTCTTAAATTTTTCGTGTCCCTGTATGTTCCGCTGGTCGTTCCATATAACGCAAAACATATAGCGTCAAATATCGTAGTTTTTCCTGCGCCAGTGTCTCCTGATATCAAAAACAATCCCTTTTCTTTAAAAGCATCAAACTCTATCTCCGGAATCTTCCCCGCATATGGACCAATTGCACTTATAATCAGTTTAATCGGCTTCATTTATGACACCCGCCTCTCTTGCTGCTGTCCTCATGACATCCATTTCTTCCTCTGTAATCTCACAACCATACATCTGTCTGTAAAAATCACCAATTAACTCTGTAAATGATTTGTTTTCGGCGATTCTGCTGATATCCACCTGCTCAATCTCTCGTGTATGTGAATTGTCATAATCAATATGAACTGTATTCGGATATGCCTGCCTAAATATTCCCATTGCATCATTAATGATATCTTCATCTGTCAATGTTGCATAAATGAAATCCTCTGGTGCTTTTACATTCTTACTATCCAAAAGCTCTTTCAGCGTTCCCTTTATATGCCGCATATTCCTCGTCGGCTTTAAGGGAACAAGCTCTATTCTAACTCCTTCATCTGCTGATACTGTAATAAGAGGAATCGACTTTTCGTTATTTGCTTCGCTAAGCGAATATTTAAGAGGAGAACCCGAATACCGAATCTCATCTCTTCCAACTCTCTGGGGTGAATGAATATGACCTAATGCTACATAGTCAAAATTATCAAAGCAGTCATATCCAATTTTTTCAACCATACCCACGCTCTGTGTTCCAACACTTTCAGAACCTGCAAGTGCAGGATCCTCTCCCTTCCCTGCAACAAATTGATGTGCCACCAGAATGTTTTTCTTATTTTTATTTATGAGCGTGTTTTTTATGATGATCCGGACAGCATCATCATAGCTCTCTATATCCTCATCTGGAAAATATTGTCTTACATGAGAAGCTTTTACAAACGGAAGCATATATATATCAATTTCTGTATCTCCATTAGTCATGCTCTGCTTATGAAGTGTTCCGTCAAAGACTGCCGATATAAATATCTGATTAGATGCAAACAAAGTACTCCCGTAGTTCAAACGTTCATCCGAATCATGGTTTCCACTCACTATAAATACCTCTATTTCCTTTTTTGCCAGTTTACTCAGAAAATAATCCAAAAGTTTTGTAGCTGCTTCGCTTGGAATAGATTTATCATACACATCTCCTGCGATAAATACTCCGTCTATAGATTCTTTTTCTGCAATATGAAGAATCTGATCAAGAATATATCTCTGATCCTCAATCAAATCAAACCCATTCAGTGTTTTCCCTAAGTGTAAATCGCCTAAATGTAAAAATTTCATGCTTTTCCTCATGTTTTTTCATTAATATATAGTCTGCTGACTTCTATTGATAGCATACTATCATTTTACTTATCTCTATAATGCGAACCACATTGAACAATTTTTATAACATTATCTTCTATACGATAAACAATGCGATTTGCATCGTCTATCCGTCGACTCCAATAAGCTGCCAAATCACCACTCAACCTCTCCGGCTTGCCTATTCCATCATACCCATTCCGGTCAATATCTTTCAATAACTGAAGAATGCGTCTTAATGTTTTCTTGTCCTGTTTCATCCAATATTCAAAATCTTCCCATGCTGCATCTGACCATGACTTAATCATCAAAATTCACCTCATGTACTGTACCGCCAGTAGCTTCCATTTGTGCCACCGACTCCTTAAGCCTAGCCATATTTTCCTGCGAATAAAAAGGATCTACGGATACTTCAAATGGTATCCTTTTCTCTCTCCCTAATTTTTTTAGATAGATGTTAATAGCTGTGGATAAAGACATTCCAATATCAGCACAAGCCTGCTCTGCTTTTTTCTTTACATCATCCTCTATGCGTAAACTGATTTGAGCCATCCTATCACTCCTTTATCTATGATGTTATTAGTATACCCTATATTATAGCATTTGTAAAGCATTTTGCTACACAATTATTTGAATTGCATTTTTGAAAGGATAACGACAACCTAAATTCAGAAATAATAGAATAGAAGATTTTTAAAGTTTGAGGTGCCCGACAAATTTCGGGCACCTTCATCATAACATAGGACAAAAATGTCCGTCTTGATTTTTCAATAAAACATCGCCGACCAGTACTGTAACATTCTGTTAATGCTGCCGGCATTATTGACATTTAACAGATTAAGCACCGTAGTATTTTTACTATTGCCTGACGCATAATTTACAAGCAGGTTCTGCAGGCTGTCAAAAATATTTTTAGCGCTATCGTCTTTATTCATCAATTTGTCAAAGAGCGCCTGATAATCTTCTTTCAAGTCTTTTTCCTCCTGCTCCGTATGCTTTACTCTGCCAATCTGCTGATACGCTTTCGTCCGCTCCTGTGATTGACGCACATCCGCACTCACACCTGTTGCATTAGGTGCAGGAATATTTGCCATTGCTTCACTGTACCAGTCAGCGCTGTTTTTGTGATTTTCAACGGTTTTAATGTTATAGTTCTCATACTCCTTAACCAGCTCTTTAAATAAATCCCTTGTGTCCCCCGATAAACGTGTATCTGCAAAATAGTTCAGTGCATTAACCGAAGATACTAAATCCAGCTTTGCCGCTTCATGAGACATGCTGTTATCCCAGCGTCCAGCATCTAGTGAGCCTCTAATGCTGTCCATGCCGGAAGTAATATCTTTCAGCATATCTTCTATTTTTCCTGCCTCTTCGTCGTCCATGCCGTCATAAAAATGTTTGTCATAGAGAAATTTGCTAAACACAAGATATTACGTCGGCTCATTTTGGCTCAAATCCCCTCTGTAATCAAAAGGGCTCCACGGATTTTCCGCCTCCAGCCTTGCCTTCTCAGCCGCCTGTGCCGCTTTGCGTTCAGCAACCTGCGCCATAAACTCTTGTGAATCAGGTGAAAAGTCAACAGTCAGCTTGTCAGCATGAATCCCCATATCCTCATAAGTTTTCTTACGTTCCTCCGTTGAGATAGCTGCTTCCGCTTTTTTAACCAACTCTACAAACCTTGCACCAAATTTTTCACCATCGCCGCTATGGTTAAGTGCATGGTCAAGGATATTCTGCATCAAATCATCCAGTTCATCACATACATCGGGTGCCTTCTCCTTCAAAGTATCATGCCAGCTTATATGTGCATTAATCTCATCATTTGCAGAAACTTTCCGGTATGTACCTTCAAGCTGTGTCACCATATCATCTGGAACAACCCTCTGTTCCGGCGTCCCAGCCATGATTTTATCAAGCTCGGCTCCGTTGCTGCTTTTCTTGTTCTCTACCAGTGCCGCCATTCCGTCACCGGAAAACTCCACGATTACATCATCGCCATACTGTGAACGAATGTCTTTCATGGTTTGTATGGTTTCTTCCCTGCTCATTTTATCCATTATCTTGTTGCCATTTTCGTCCGTGGTGTTGAACCGATATTTCACTAAAGTATCCTTCTTCACCGCTGAATTGCCGTAACTTTTTAACTTCTCTGTTCCTGCGTAAAACTGGCTGTAATCCTGATTAACATTCATTGACATTTCCTAATCCTCCATGATTAAACAATTTTAATTGAAATCCGTTTCATATTTTATATAGTATATCGTCACTTTCCGGCGTTTTCATTAATAAGCAGACTCCAGTATTGTCTTGCGTTCTCAAGGGAAAATGAGTTCCACTTACTGACATATTGAAGCAGACTTTGATTTTTACTATTTCCGGACGCAAGCGCATTTAAGGCATCCTGCATCATTGTAATAGAATCGTCCACGGATTTTTCGCCGCTTGCAAGCATTTTTAACTGCTCTCTCCAACTTTCAACTGCATTGGCAATATCGGATTCTTCTGCCTTCACTTTTCCGGCTTTTTGAATATTTTTTTCTTCCTCGTCCATTGGAATCGCCCTTTTAGAAGCCGTCCAATCGTAAAGAGTAGCTAAAAGTTCATTGGAAATCTCACGCGAAGAACGATATCCTTCCAGAATCTTAGCATTATGCTCGTAATACTGGTCGATCAGGTTACTAAAATCTTCCCGCATTTCTTCCGGCACAAATTTTTCAGAAAATTGTCTTAGCGCGGCTGTTGACGATTCCAATTCAAATCTGGCGGCATAGGAAGATAATTGTTCGGAATCAGGCTGTACTTCTCTCACGTTTCCGCAGACACTGTTCATGCCGCTGGTAATGTCGGATAAGATTCGGTCAACCTGTAAGGCTTCGTCATCGCTCAGATTATCGTAAAATCCCATTCCCGATAAAGCGTCGCTGATAATGCCAAACTGCGTATCAATCCGGTTAAATGCGTTTTCCGGATTTAAAAAACCGTATTCCTGACGTATGCGTTCCTCTTCGGCTCTCTGTGCTTCTTTCCGCTCTTTAACGCCGTCCAAAAATTCAACCGATTCCGGTGAAATTGTTACATTGACGCCTTTTAACTTTTCCTTTAAGGCTTCCACGGCGGTATCCGCGGCTTGCCGCTCTTCCGGCGTGGAAAAATCGGAAAAAGCCTGAATATTAATTTGTGTGTTTATTCCATTGATACTGTTAATTGTCATTTTCTTTTCCCCCTTTATGCCTGTAAATCTAAATTAGAACCAATCAGCGTTGTCTGCTTTTGTAGCTGCATTGCTCTCTGTCTGCTTTTTTCTGTCTGTTCCGTTTGTGTAGGTACTTGCATAACTGTTGTATGCGCTGCTGATTTCCATTGCCATAATTTCGTCCTCCTTGAACTTTTTGTTTGAAATTCCATTTTCTTGTTGCATTGTTGATTTACAAAATGTACTTAAAAATATAATCAAAAAAGAAATTGTCTCTGTTTACATAGGGGATTATCAACTCTGTTTCGCTTCCGCTATAATCCACATATATCACATTTGGGACGTCTCCAATTCCCGGCAGTTTGGTATAGGTTCCAAACCCAAGCCAAAAATCGTCCATATCTTCATATACTCCATTCTCTCTAAGAACATTTTGAAATGCAGACCTGTCAATATATACATATTGGCTATCTGTACGGAATGCCTGTTCCAGAGTATCACTATCAGCCAGATTAAAGTATTCCCCTGCTTCATTTACCAAACCTACATCCATCCACTCTATGTACTTTGGATATGAAATTTCCCGCATGAGTATAAAAGTTCCTGACAAAAGCATCAGACATACTAAGTTGAGAATGCCTGTTCCCATTTCCCAATAAGGCTTATATTCCGCAACTTTTGTAATACGGTGTTTCAAATCCAAATAATTCTTATCTCCCACAAAAGTAGCAAACATATTAAAATCTTCACTTTCTGCCTGCAAT
>JAMPEU010000023.1 GCA_023664865.1 Butyrivibrio sp.
GTCTATTACTTTTTGTTCGTCCTCATTAAACTTGAAATTCATATAGTACCTCCTTGAAAATTGATTGATATTTCCTGCCTGCTGTTTTATAATAACACAAGAAATACAATTAAAAAAATTAATAGTTTTGATACCTTAATTCGATATATTGAATGTATTTGGGAGCGATGAAAATGAATACAAAGAGTTTGGTTACGTTCAAAACAATCCTTGAAGTGGGAAGTTTTCAAAAGGCAGCGGATAAGTTAGGCTATACACAGTCTACAGTTACATTCCAAATAAAACAGCTTGAGGAAGAATTAGCTTTAAAGTTATTTGAGAAAATAGGCAGACGTATGGAACTTACACAGGCCGGAAAAGATATTATGCCTTATATTGATATGATTTTGCAAGGTGCAGAACAAATTAGCAATTATGGAAAAAGTCTGTCTGAAATAACTGGATCATTAAAGTTGGCAATTCCAGATTCTATTTTGATTTATACAATGCAGCCGTTTATACAGGCGTTTTCGCATGAAGCCCCAAATGTACAGCTTGTTATTCATTCGTTGACAGCAGGAGAAGTCAATCAGTCCATTATGGACGGAACAGCCGATATAGGCATAAACTGCGAGAAAGAGAATTATCCTGATACGATTGTACATAAAAAACTCGGTCACTATTGGATACGCCTTATTGCATCGCCTTTTGCCGACAGAAATCTGCTTGATTTCATTACGCCACATCAGCACAAACCATTCAGCCTGATCTGTAATGAGCCAGACGGCTATTATCAGTTGGGCATGGATAAATACCTTTCCGAAAAGGATATTCATCTTAATCCGCCCATGAAAGTGCAGAGTATAGAGGCTGTAAAAAGATGCGTTATGAATAATTTAGGAATTGCGGTCGTTCCTACTTATTCTATTGTCGAAGAATTGAAAAACGGTTCTTTAATACCAATAAAAACAGAACTTGATGAAAAAAAATTTGACTCTGTTTATATTTATCATAAAAACAAATGGATAAGTCCACAAATGGAGTTGGCGCTGAATTTATTAAGAAAAATTGTAGGTACTAATGATACTTAGCTTGTTGATTTCTAAATACAAATTTGACATTTACAAATCACATAATATTTAATACCTTTTATCTTGTATAAAACATACTGTGACATCAAATGCTCAAAAAAGCTTTATTTTACTCATGATTTGTGCTAATATAGATTTATTATATATTATTTATTATAAATAGTGTCGTGTGACATATGGGAGAAACAATGAATCGAATAGAATTAATATTAAAACAAAATTTCCTTTTGAAAAAAATCAAATTTTTTGTTATTTGGAAGAACAATATAATACTTCCAATTATAAAAATAAGTTATATGATTCGCTTAAACAGCATTCTTCTACAATAGCCCCTTTATTAATTGCATTAGAAAACAATCAAGGATTTATTTCCAAAGATTTATTTACAATTTATTCGGTTTCACCTATCAAAAACACAAAAGGGCATCGACTTTTTTGTAGAAATGTTTATGATTTACTTGCTACTGAAATTATTTTTGAATATGGTGAAGATTATTATATGCTTAATAGCAGTTTTTCCGGAGTTGTCCCCGATTTTTCGTATCATACTAGTTATAAGCGGTTGTGTAAAATAATTATTAATGACTTTATTTCATGGGCAGCAAAGCTTAATATTATTGCTTTCAATTCAGCAATATCATATCCTGATATTGCTGAATTTTCCCATTTTCAATGGAATACCACCTGTCCTTCATATATGCAACCTATATATAACTGTGTTGATGAAAAACCTGGTTTCTTAGTTGCTGACGTAATATTTAAGGATCAAGTCTCCGTTTATGATATTATTTACTTTATTAGAAAAATAAATATAATACGACATTTTAAAAATGCTCCTAACTTTTTACCAGTTTTGCTCGTTAATAGCGTTTCACCAGAAGCACTAAAATTGTTAAAAGAACATAAAGTATTCGTCGGAATACTTTCAAATTTATATGATAGTAATTACACAGCTATACTATTAGATATTTATAATGTTTTCCGAAATGCTACAACCATTTTGCTCAATGATGCAACTAAAATAGATTCTTTACTTGAAAACATTTCAAAAAGTGAAGGACGTTTCAATAATGCAATGGGCGATTTATTTGAATATATGGTAGGATTATTTTACACGAAACTAGGTGTATCCTACATAGAAATGAACAAGCTAATTCCAAATGATAATGGCACAAAAAATGAATTAGATGTTCTAATCTGTAAGGACAATAAAATTATTGCTATAGAATGCAAAGCAACAAAATCTCCACTTTCCCATAATTATGTCCAAAAATGGTTATCCAAATTAGTACCTACCTTTCGGAAATGGATACAAAGCACCTATCCTCAAAGAAAATATGAATTTCAAATATGGTCATTGGGAGGTTACGATGAACAAGCAACCGAACTACTAAAAAGCCACCAAAAAACTGTCACAAAATATACTTTACTATATTACTCAAAACCCGAAATAATCAATATTGCCAAAGAATATAATGATCATGTTTTTTTAAAACAGATTAATAAACATTTTTCTGATTATTAATCAAACATTGGATATATTATATTTTCACAACTTATTTACCGTCTTCACATTTTATAATATCTGTGTATATAAGACACATTTTTCTACAAAAGAAAATGGCAATTTCCTTTTTATTTGGAACTGCCATTTCATCATTTTTCCATTTCAATGTCATTTCAAGGCTCTTTCAAAAATGGTGTAATAGTGGTGTAGTAAGTGCCTTATTTTGCCATGAAACCATTGATTTTACAGGCTTTTTCGGAACATTTCAAGATACTGCTGTTGCACATGACCTGTATCTTTATCATTTTGTTAATTCTCCCTGCATAAGTTGGTATTTCATGTTTTTGGTGTTTCGATCACCTGCTTTATGGGTCATTCTTTCTAAACTTGATTCCATAAACTTCTATGCATTCAATCCCGGATATGACCACGTATGCTCATCATAAGTAAAACAGAACGGAATATAGTATGAAATGCCCCGGAAATCTCGGAGTTATTTGTTTACAGCTCTATCGCTATGTTTCACGATACTTAATAGCATTTTTATTCACTAATTTAATTGTAAATGGTTTATATTGAAAATCTAGATATCCAATCATAACAATATAATAGACCGTTTCTTTTTTTACTAAATCATTTATATCACCTCTATATAAACTGGTTCTGCTTTTCCATTCACCCTTATTATTTTGAGTGTAAATTTTTAGCAGATAGTACTTATAGCAATTTTCCGGATTGTCACTATTTTTTTCTTTTTCTACAACTTCTAATTTTACTTTGCCATAGAATACATAAAGGTCTGTGCCGTCCGATTCATCTATCCAACCATTAAGTCTTTTACGGCGCAATGCTCTTAAAATTGTTTCTTTTCCTTTTTGCTCAGAAATAAGCATCGAATTTTCTCTTTTATTTGTTTCTTCAGCACCATCAGTATTTGTCTTTTTCATTTTGGGCTTTCGACATAACATATTCATGATTGAATTTAACTTATCTTGTATTGCACCATAATCTAAAGAATCTACATATTTTTTAATTGTCTTTTTTGATGCATATTCATAACAATATGAACATCCATTTGCATGATTTGAAGATGCAATTTTTCTTAAATGTGCACGCCGTTTAGATGTTTTATGAACAAAAGACAATTCTGCTTGTTGACATTCTGGACAAAACATATCCCCATGAAATTCCCCAATATCTCCATCATGAATCTCTGCATAATTAGCTACAATATCAATATTAAAAATATTATCTTTACTTTTAGAATAAAATTCTTCAAAACTTTTAACTTTTTCACTCATATAAATCACTCACTTTCCGTTTTTGTGTTCCCTATAAATTCCATGTATACCATATAACAATTGGAAATGCTTAATTATATTGACATATTATTTGCCTTCCAAAAGTTGCACACACTCTTCCCTTCATTTTTCTGCTTCTATTGCTTTCAGTTGAGCGCTTTCTTCCGTTTCATATTGTCCATCTGCATCTAAAAAACGTATTACCTATCATTTACCTGCCTTCTCATAAATTGATCTTTAACTATAGTTACCACCTGTCCCTCATCCTCGTATGAATCAATTTCCCAAAGGATATCTGTATATATATCAACAGCAGCACGATATAACAAACCACTAACAGCACAGTTACGAATCAAATCCCTTACATATTGACCATCTTTACATTCTTCATCAAGCAAACCACTTTCGGTCAGTATTCTTAAATCCCCTATACCGTACGGATTCGCAACTGTACGATCCCAACTATTACTTTGAATATTATATCTCTGAAGAACAGTACGATATCTTTTTGTTATCTCTATCCTTTCCTCCGTAGTATATTCAACCTTACCTTCAAACTCCTTAAGCGCATCATATAATTCTGATGCAAAAATACTTTCACAAGTCCTCATTGTAACAGCTGGCGAATCTTCCCACGGGTGAATGCCTATTCCAACACCAGGACAAGATTTTATTGTACGATCTATGGTCTGATATACATACTGAATAAGCTTTTGTCTCCACTCTTCCGAATAGTCGTTCAAAGAATAACTTTCCATTTTTTTACTATTTTCAAGCAATACGTCTTGACATTGTACATTAACATCGCTAAGAATCCTATATTGATCTTGTGACTTAACTCGCGCATGTTTTTCTTCTTTGAATTTGTCAATAGCCTCCATTCTACTTTCTTTATCTACAGGATATATCTGTGGTGTGTATATAACATCATAAAGCAATGTGATTACTTCGTCTTTTGTCACATTTGCCTCCTTTATTGCTGTTCCAACACACTCTGCTGAGATTTTATCTCCTACCCCAGCAATAATCTGTTTTGTCAAATCTGTAGTAAACAAATCTTCCACATCCGAATATTTCTTTGACTTAAAAATTGGCAACGCTACAAAGTGATCCAGCGGATGCAATGCATTTAATGAACTCATAATGATGCTATCGTGATTGAAAGCCGACTTAATTTTCTCTTCAAATCTTTTCATAGATTTGTTGCCATCTTCTTGCGCCTCATAGTATTCACTATCCTCAGTAACATTATCATTAGTACGATAAACATAAACCACCGGGGTCGTTCCCACAAGCCCCGCAATTTTCATAATGGATTTTGTAAATTCCTGCATATTTTCATCGCGCATTGTAATAATGACTACGTCTTGACGACTAAGGCTATCAAACGTATAATCTCCTGAAACTCCAGGTGTATCTGTGAGGACAATAGATTGCTTACCCGTTTTATCCATTATTTCTTTTGCCATTTCACTCGGTCGTGTGTACAATTCCAAAGATACCAACTCGTCCAAATTTTTTATACCAGAATCATGCAAGTTTCTCAACCAATCATTAATAACTGTCATCGCAACTTGAAAGTCTGGTGCATTTACATCAATGGCCACTGCCCTGCGAACATAAGAATTAACCTTCGTACTAATTTGATTTGAAAGCTGTTCGCTTATATTACACCTAAAAAACGGTGAAGTATCAGTTATATTAATTTTTGTAGGTATCTGTGTAAAATCACTTCCTCCGCCACACAAAGCTTGGCGCATAAATACATGATTCTCAATAAAATATGAAGCAATAAAACTCTTACCTACCCTTGCCCGGCCAATCAAGCTAATATTCAGCGCAAAATCCATCGTTTCCCGTTGCAACCGCTGAATGTCACGATATCTTGTTTGTTTTCCATAAATAGGAATATTATGGGCATGAGCCCATTTAATTACATCGCCATAAAAATAGATTGGTGTTCCCTTCTCATTGTTACGGTCAATAGGAAAATCAGGATTTCTTTTCTTTCTGTTAGATACATCCGAAGATGATAAATTAGTCATCTCAGATATGTCCTTGGCTTGAACTCGACTATTGTATCCAAAAGAACCTATTGACAACCTCTCATTCTGCATATCATTACCTCTCTTACATTCGTCCTTTTTTATTATTATAAGGGTGTGTGAACATCTTGTCGCTACTATGTGTAAACTATTTGTCTTTTATTCACTTTCAAATATTCGTATTTTACACTTTAATTTTGCACCGTAATAATTTCCCTGCCCATTATAGCAGAAATTCCCCTCCCCGTTCCACCGGATTTTTGTTCCTAAAAGGAATCAAGCGTGAAACTCCGACTCCTCGTCTTGATGAATACCGTCTCCTGCTGCTGTTTCCTCCTCTTATCCAGCTCCCTTTCCGCCCGCCGGAACACCTCCCGGAATTTATCTTCCTCAACCGGCTTTAGCAGATAATGGAACGACGCTACGTCAAATGCCTCAAAGACATACTCCGGATTCCCGTTATTAAGACCAGTATGGTATCCTCGTCCCTCTCCCAGAGCTTCCTCGCCGTCCCGAGCCGTCCGTCTCTTCCATCTGTATGTCAAGGAACACCAGTCGCCGCCACTCGTAAAACGGGTGGCTCGGGACGCTGGCTGTAAGCCCTTACTACCGGACAGCGTCTCAAGACGCCCAGACTTTCTCTTCGTTCAAGTCACTATTGCACTTGACGCGTTGCTTATGGGGCTGTCGCACTAAGTAATTAGTGCGCAGCTCCTTTTTTCTGCAAAAAATAACTGCCAGACCTCGAAAGAATCCGGCAGTTGGTGTAAAATTAATGTATGACCAAACACATTAACTTACAAAAAAATTATAGTCTAAATCAGAGCGGATATCAATTAAAACTTCCGCTAAATATCGAAACAATCATTCCGGAAGATGATTCCGTGCGCTTACTAAGTCAGTTTGTGGAGGCAATGGATCTGACTGACCTGTATTCTACCTATGAAAGAATAAATCCGGTATCGCCGAGAACGCTTTTGAAGATTGTACTCTACTCATACATGAACGGGGATTATTCCTCACGTTCCATGGAACTCAACTGCAAAAGGGATATCAATTTCATGTTCCTTTTAGAAGGTGCTCCGGCTCCGAACCATGCGACATTTGCAAGATTCCGAAGCATCCATTTTGCACCCTGCTCCAAGCGTATCCTTGCCGAAATGTCCAATGCACTCTTTGACCTAGGTGAAATATCAGGTGAAACCATTTTTATCGACGGCACAAAGATCGAAGCCTGCGCCAATAAATATACCTTCGTCTGGAAAAAATCAGTAACAAAGAATCAGGCAAAGCTCCTGATAAAACTTGCCGGTTTTGTTGCGGAGTGTGAACAGCTCTATGCCTTCAGGGTCGTGCATGGTGACACCGTAAAAATGAAGCATATAAAAACGCTCCGCAAAAAACTGTATGCCTTGAAACAGAATGAAAACATCGTTTTCGTGCATGGGACCGGAAAACGAAAAACCCCGCTCCAAAAAAGCATTGAAACACTGGAAGATTACCTGTCCCGGCTCAAAAAATACAACCGGGAGATCCATACCTGTGGGGAACGGAACAGTTATTCCAAGACAGACCACGATGCCACATTTATGCGGATGAAGGAGGATGCCATGGGCAACGGACAGTTAAAACCTGCATATAACCTCCAACATGGTGTGGATTCCGAATACATCACATGGCTCACCATTGAACCGCAGCCAACAGACACCACAACCCTGATACCGTTTTTGAAAGATGCGGAGGAGCATCTGAAATTCAAATATAAGAACATAACGGCGGATGCCGGATATGAGTGAGGAAAACTATGGATTCCTGTAATTAAACGGACAACTTTCTTATATAAAGTCGGCAAACTATGAGATTTCCAAAACCCGTAAATACAGGAATGACATTGGAAGAATAGAAAATATGGCATATGATTCCGAATCAGACAGCTACACCTGCAAAAACGGCAGAAAGCTGACAGCGGAAAATTCTTAAAAATGCTGAACCAATCATAACCTCAATCGAAACGCTCGGAAATGGCAAGCCAACCTCTCTTTCTATGCGTGGAGAACTATCAGGAATAGCAGACAGTGTCAACATGGCATCCCGTATTCTAAGCAGACAAGATCAAGCCCGTGCAAACTGAATCAGTGGCGTTTCTCACGATATACGAACTCCCCTTTCCATGACAATGGGATATGCTGAACAGATAGCACATGAAAAAATGTAGACGCTCATGTCCACAAAAAAGCTGAAATTATCCGGCAGCAAAGCATCAAAATCAAGGAATTAGTGCAAGACCTCAATCTCGTATCGCAACTGGAATATAAGATGCAGACCATTCATAAAAGCCCTGTCCGGCTGGCAAGTTTGCTGCGTTCCTATACTGCTGAACTACTTAACACGGGACTGTCTGATGAGCATTCCGTAGATATTGATATTGTACCCACTGCTGATACTATTTTCTTTGATTGTGATGTCCACCTGATCACGAGAGCAGTCAATAATTTAGTGCAAAACAGTATCCGTCATAATCCGGATGGCTGCAACATTACGCTTAGTCTTGATTTTGCAGATGGAATCATTTCCTTATCTGTATCAGATAATGGTGTTGGATTATCAGAGGAAAAACTAAAAGAACTAAAAGAAAAGCCCCACTATATGGAAAGTACAGATGACAGACTGGATTTTAGGCATGGGCTTGGACTAATCCTTGTCCAGCAGATTGTGGATGCCCACATGGGAAGTTTGCAAATTGAAAGTGAGGAGCGGAAAGGCTGCAAAACCACTTTAGTCCTTTCAAATGATGATAACAACTGAATGAAACCAACATATAGCGGGCTGGGCTTTTGACTCCACCGCTATTTATACTTTTCGGCAAAACCCTATACAATTTGACGAAACTACCGACTTTCGCCAAAAGGTTCATACTTTTTGGCGAAAGAACCCTGGAACAACTGTTTACCAACCTTCAAATGTAAAAATCGACCTTAAAACACAAAAAGAGAGGCTCACCAGTCATCCCGGTGAACCCCTCCAAGCCTGGAAACCCTAGCTGAAAGCTCTGCTTTCAGCTTTTTCAAGCCATTTCTATACACTTTCGCCAAATCGTACCAAAATTCCTATGGCACCAATTATTGATAGCCGCCCGTCTCGCTGTTAGGCTTAGTGGACTTTTCCCCTTGCCACGCTCGCAATCAATATATTTAACATCTTCTACTATTCATCAAACATATGACCATTTAAATACTCTCTATCCAAACTTTGATGTCGACAAAACAAATTATAGGTAGAATAATTCATTTTAAAAAAATTCTTCAAAGCTAATGCTATATCTTTATCCTTTGAAAACAAATCTATAAGATACATATGTACCGCTCTTCCAATAGCATATGATAAAATATGCTCTTGACTTGAAGTTAATTTACTCCGAGTTACCGACGGAATAAATTCATCACTAAGAATATTTACAGCTATATCTACTATTATTAAAATATTTGCTATAAAAGGAATCCGCAAATTAACATCCTCCAACAAGACACCTCTATAACAAACACTTGTGTGATAAGAAGTTATAAAACTATCTGGTTGATAGGATAAAACAAATTCATTTGGGTATGCTCCCTCATATACTGAACCAGAATTAACAATATAACCTTCTAAACCTGGAGAAATTGATATTGCACCTATATCTAATAAATAACGCATTTTTGTTTTTTGTACTATCTCTTGAATATTTATCTTTTTTAACGAAACATCCCAAATAACACATATGGGAATTTCCGTCAACTCATAAACAGAATCTATCCACCACTCTTCATTCTCTGCTTCTAGATACGGATTAAAATTCGGTTCAAAAGTTTCAAAACCATACTTTTCAAAATTACAAATAATTTCATCAATATCTAATTCATTCCTAAAGTATTCATCACCAAAAAAAGTCTGAATAATTAATTCTTCAAATAGATTTTTTGAATATAAGACCAGACATACTTTTTTACGATGTTCACATATTGAATTTTGATGGATTAGTTGAATACCATTTGAGCTGAAAAGAACAATATTATAGTCATCACTTTTTACTTCAAAAAAATTATTATAAAGTTTAAACTCATCAATAAGAGTAACCAAATTTGCTCTACATTCAATTCCTTCTAAATAATGTGAGAGATCAATGTTTAAAAAGTTAGTTAGTTTTTTAGCTTCTGCCTGTTCTTCTAATGTTATTTTACCATCTTTTTGAAAATAAACATTCATTTTCACATTTAGGCTATAAAAATTCCTATCAATATATGATATTATTGATTCCCATGAAAATACTTCATTAAATTCATCCATTGAAAGAGCTATTGCAGTTCCATGCGTACCAACAAATTTTTTGTCCAAATAACAAATATATCTAGAGTCTTTATCAAGTAAGAATGAATGTGTTTCTCCACTTTCATAATATTTTGTATATACGGTTACTTTATGAGAAAGCATAAAACATGCCAAAAATCCTATGCCAAAAGTACCTGTTGGGTTGATTTTATATCCCAATTTACCATATTCATCAGAGCGATAATACGATTTTCCAATAGCTAAAAAATAATTTGCTATTATATCCTTTGACATTCCAGTTCCATTATCTTTTATCACTACAGTATTATCGTCATAATTATATATAATAGACACTTGCGGAGTATAAGATAATGTCGGATCACTTATTGAATAGTATTCCTTCATGACACTACACGCATCAAAACAATTTTGAAGTAACTCCCTAAGTCCACATTTCTTATCACCATAAAGGTTTTCGCCCATTAATAAATTAGTAACTTTATAATAATCTAAAGTGAAAGAAAACTTTTCCGGTTTAAAACCTTTTGTCACTATATTTATTCTGGTTTTATCATTAATACGTAAATGATACAGTGGTTTCACAAACTGTTTTGAATATGATACACTATCAAATATCTCTTTGCTCATTAAATCTAATGTATCTATCAACTTGCAATATAAATTAAAATCATCACATTCTATATCAAAAAAAATTTCCCTACTCTCTTCATCAACCTTGTCTTGATTACATACGACAGCATGTTTTTTCCACTCCACATAGCTAAAATTGCCAAGATGCTTATGTTCTAACAAATATTGCGGAGCTCTTTGACTATCAAAATCAATATAATCTGCTAGTCTTAAAAGCAACGCAATATATTTACTATTGTAATAATATTTTTTAGCAAAATTCTCCTTGAGATTTTCATCTATCCAGCGAATACTTTCCATATGCGATTGACAAATTAGTGCCACATCTTCAGCAAATGATACCGTCGATAAATCTTTATCGGATAGCAACCTAATTATTTTTTGTCACTCATCAAATATTCATATGAACGTCTACCGTGAATCGGTCTTATATAGTCCTGTAATGCCAATGTTTTATTTCTATTATTCTTTTTTAAATAAAACTCAAATTGTGGACTCTTTTCAATATGAATAATCTCATCGGAGGATATCCACATCCCTACATCATGCAGTAGAGCCACATATATTATCATCGCAAGTTCTAAATCACTCATATCTTTTAGTGTATCGTTTCCAGCTATAGCACACATATTATAAAGTACACGCAAGGAATGATTTATATCATGCAGTGTATAATTATTAAAATATACTGATATTTCATTCAGAATAGGCGTAATATCAATTTCTATTTGTTCAATATCGGATATGAACTTATGTGCCATTCTAGCCTCAAGTATTCTATATGCAATATTATTTTTAAGATTATATGTCATTCTATTATTTCCCTTCTTAAAAAATAACTATGACTATTTTATCAAAAATGTCTAATGTCACAAGATATTCTATTTCATTTAACAATCCCTAAAATTAAATATAATATATAATGCCATAAAAAACAGAATTAGATCCCTCTTATATATCTCCACTAACAACGCAATATTTGGCGCAGCTAAATTAAATGCATACACCGTATACTAATCTAAAATAGTTTCCACTGTACTACTTTGTCCTTACCCTGCTTTCTTATTTCGTACCACTGGAAACCCTGTCTCCAATCTCCTATCACGCTATTCATTTTTCCATATAGTCGCCTCTATTCTTTTTATAAGCCTTTCTTTCAAATCCTGTTCATCTTTCCAAAAAATAGTATTGATTTGTGCAACATCAAAATGAGGGTTTTCCCCTTCTTTACAGGAAAGAATCAAATTTTTATCTTTAGCAACTGCATAGCCAGCTTCATAATACACCCCACCCCTTTGTCCAGTCAGATCAGCAATCACAAATTTACTATCACTTATCTCTTTATATATTTCAGGTACAATTTGATTATTATGTTCTTTATTATCTATTAACATTGGGTCATAACCACAACTCTTAATAGCATCTGATATAGCCTTTCTAGCTTTTTCCATAGAATTATCAAAACTCATAGCAATAAAAACTTTCTTCTTCTGTTCTCTGCCTATAATATCTATAGCAGAAAATAATGTATATTCTTTTAACCCCCTATGTAGCTTTTTTACGAACTCCGTATATAAGTCACAATTTGTGTCTACACCCTTTGTAACAGATAAAACTGCATAACTAAATTCTACATCATCTTCTACTGTTTGAATTTTTTCATATATATCTGAAAATGCGACATCACAATACAAGAACCCGCTTTCATCATAGGAATTTTCTATCTTTTTAATTTTTTCATCCAATTCCCACCCCATTTCGCAATATGTCATTATAGCATCATCATAATATATACTTTCCCAACTATGTTCCAACTTCCGCATATTCTTAGGACCCACACCAATGACCCTTGCTTGCGTTTTTTCAAAATCATAATTCTTTTTATAGGAATAATAACAATTTTCTGCCCATACGCGAAACAATTTAAAGTTTTCTTCACTATTCTCCCATGTACTTACAATTTCCTTAAATTTCCCTATATTCATTCTCTACTTCCTCTCCGCCATATCTTATTGCAACTTAAACTCCATTATCTTTGTTCTTCCACCAGTTCTTCTTATCAGATCATCTAATCCAATAACTTTATTTTAACCTCCCATCTTCAAAACCATATCATAAAAATTCATGAAACATGCATCAAGTTCGTAGCCTTGAAAAGTTCCATTCATATTTATTCCAAAATCATCAGTTTCTGGAAATCCACCATCAATAGATATTAGTTCATGATATTCATTTATAAAACCTGTTCTTTCCAATTGCTTAAAAATGAAATTTACATCAATCTCTGGATATTTAGAATTCTTTTTAAACTCTTCCCAATCTTTATCAATAATCCTTCCATTTGTAGAACGTGATTTCTGATAAAATTCTGCCAAGCACTCTAATTGTCTATATGACAAAGTAACCAATATATCCAAATACTCTTCAAATTCATCATTTTCTATATGTTCCCCCGACAAGTAACCATTTCTGATAAGATTTCCAAAAAATTTAACCTTATCATTTGTTGCAAGTCTATGAACGGCATCTAAAGTTCTACTATAATTTACAATAAACTCAATATCATTTACCATATAAAAAGTAATTGTATGATTGTCTTACAATATAATCTCATTTAAGTCTTGCTCTTTTTCATTCTTAAAGCCATCCGGCAGATATTCTGCAGAAACACTTACAAACTCACCACTAACACAATATTTGTCGCAACTAAATTCAGCACATACTCCGCAAATGCACCTGAAATTGGTGTCACCACGTCTAAGCCTTTTAATAGAATCACTTTATGTACTTATATATTGCTAATCAATTTCATCAAATTTCATATGATGTTGGCTAACCAGATAATTATCCATTATCGAAAAAGGTGTATCTTGATAAAACACCTCTTTTCCTTCATAATCCACCTTTGCACTATAATTTTCTCTCTCACCATCACACAATTCATATTTCAAATGTGTGGGCCACTTTTCGTTTATATAGCTTTTTTTCTCAAAATGGATATTTTCATCAAATCTGCTAAACAAAACAGGCTTAGTCATCTCATAGCATTTTATTAAATCACCATATTCATCCTCACTATTAATATCTGTAACAGGAATAGCCAAACATACCATTTGTGGATATTGAAAATCATCTTTTCCTTGTCTTGATAAATAAGCCACCCCATCTATCCCTTCTTTATGCAACACATTCATCAAAACTTGACTCAAAAGATATTCATACTTAACCGTTTCATTGTATTTTTTCTCTCTTTCACTATCAGATGTCTTTATTGTAAACATCGTTGCTATTACAAGTGGAAACACTCGTATCATTGCATTATGTACATTTTTCTCCTCTAAATTATTTTCATCGTTAGGTATCATCCCATTCATTAAAGCCTGCAATACAACTAAATTTAGTATTTTTAATCTTTTCCCTTTATCATTAAACTTAAAAGAAGATAAATATAAATTATCTTTCTTATTCCAACGACATTCTTCACTGCAAACATAAGATGTTGTTCCCAAATATAAGCATACTTTTCCTTTTGAACTAAATCGCATATCTTTAGAAAGTAGTCGCTTACTATATGGTAAATAGTTTATTTCCTCTATTTCATTAATTTTTTCTCTTGTTCCTACAACCCTTGCTCTAAAAAAGCTCAAATCACCACTTAACATATTCTCGTAATTTTTTTGATTTCCCCAACTTTGCCATAATTTTTCAAATGGCGCCACTCCTCTAAATGCATAACTTTTATCTAACTCTGATACTGCAAAAGGATACTGCTTATAATCTTTTAATATTTCAGCAACTATTTGTTCTGCCTCATTACTTTTTCCTGTTTTTACAGCATCAAAAGCATTAATCACTTTATCACATATATCATTTACATCAGTAATCAAACTATCTTCTTTTTCAAACGCAGGTCTATTTATCTGCTCTTTAAATGCAGATAATTTTTCTTTAAGTTTTTCTTCATAATCTTCATTATTGTCTGCAATAAAAGGTATTGAAAACCCATTAATATTTTTGTCTATACTACCATATATTTCTTTCTGAATTTCTTCTAACCCTAAGTTATTAACAATTTCACTTATCTTTTCATCCATTTTTTCCATAACACCGCTTTTCTTCATCATAATCCACCAATCATCAAGACTCATACAAAGAAGAGTATCACTTCCTGCTTTCTCATTTAATTCATTTACATATTGTTCAGCCTCCTCTTTTGAGAAATCTATGCCTCTACAATTACCAAATTCATCATACAATGAAAGTGGTGTCATTAAATCTTTTTTATCATAAATTCTATAAATACTGCTCATGGCAAACTCCCCCTATCATTACTATCAATTTTTCAGTGCCAAATCAAACCAGTTCTCGATCACAAGAATATTCATAAGATGTTCCTCTCATCCACTAACGAATATCGACAATATTCTTACTTTTATTCTATATTTCTCTTTTATTATCTTCAATACCTTACTCTGCAAATTTTGCCGCTTTTCATGCTAATTTTTCCTACTTGAATATTATTCTGAATATTATCTCGTTTCAGAGCCATCAGTTTCTCTCTTGGAAACCGCATAAAAATAGTATTTTCCAGTTTCAGAACCACCACAACATATTGTGGCAGCACACATATTGGATTTCACAATAAATCTCCTTAAAGTTGTTATTGGAGAACTGTAAATGCAATACCGCCAAATAATCTAGTAAGAAGGTCTTTTTATGTTTAAGAAGACAAAAATCAGAAGCATTCTGGAATTTCTGGTGAAAAATCTAAGTGCAAGAGAGGTATCAAAAGTTTTTTAGGGGGTCTAGAAACACCGTTGCCGAAGTGCAGGCGTTGTTCTTACAGTCAGGCAGATCATGGGATGATAATTCAAACTGAGATGATGATAGGTTCTACGGACTGTTTTATCCCGATAAGTTTAAATATAAGCCCAGATATGCCCTGATTAATTATGCCTATGTCCATAAGGAATTAAAAAAGACAGGCTTAACAGAAAAACTTCTCTGGTAAAAATACTGTGCCGGTTGCAGGAATGAAGGTTTAAATGCCTGCTCGTATATCACATTTGCTAAAAATTATAAAAAATTCATGGCAGATAAAAACTATATGAGCCGCCTAGAACACAAACCCGAATTGAAGGTTGAAGTTGACTGGTCAAACCATGAAATGTGCTACACGAAGCCTGATACCGGTGAATAATTCCTGCAAATGAAACAAATTTAAGGAAATTGTAGATTCAGGGAAACTGAAAAAGTTTGTTGATGAGATAGAATCATAGTTATTAGGAATAAGTGATATTAATGCTACCTCTGTTGTATTTTAACCAGCAAGAGCAACAGCACTATATGTTGTTCTTCAATAATTGCAATTTTTTTCATGCTCTCCGACCTCCATGAATAAGACTTAAAAATCAATCCATTATTGATTATATGTTATAACTAATCTTACCCCAAGGCAGAATTATGTAATATAAAGATAATTTATTTATAAGAATATCAATAAAAATCTTGGAAATGACAATCCACAGACTATCATTCCCAAAATTTTATAAACTTAATACCGTTTATATGAAATAAATTTATGCTAATAAATTCCGTTTAATTCCTGATAAAGGCTTTTCGCATAGGTATCTGTCATTCCGCTGATAAAATCATTTACAAGCAATAAGCGATGATACAATTTTTCCTTTTCGTCCGAGATATCCTTTACCTCTAATTTGTAATTTTCCAAATAATTATCTGACAACAGCTTGATTATCTTCTCATCACCTTTTCCTGGCATACGCTGTTTCTTCTTCTCTTCATCCAACTCCTCTGGACAAATATAATCATAATAGCGAACAGCCGTCACGAATTTATCCAACAAGGTTGAGATAATGCTGTCTGCCGCCAGCTCCAGTTTCAAAATCCGAGGCTGCGGATAAATGAATTTTCCCATTGCGTCTTTCAAAATCTTCAAAGAAAACTCATGATTTGTCTCTGCCATAATTTCATTTTGGCAGTTACCTGCCATAATCAAGTTATACTTTTGTTTAAAACCAAAACAAGCGCAATAGACAAACCACCCCCTCACATATCCAATCCAATTCTGCATTGCATACAAGTCTCTGTTTTTAACATTTTTTTGAATATTTTCTGGAATCTGTTCCCGATATTTTCCCAGTTTTTCGAACAACTCCTTTGTAAATTTTTTCTGGTAATCATTCATTTTGCAATCATATACTTTTCTTTGTTCCTCTATAAACGCAATCAGCTCATCTAACGTAAAAATACCCTTTTTATATCCATCCTCAAGATCTGCTGTTGCATATGCAATATCATCTGCCGCCTCCAATAGATACGTCAGCGGATGGCGGCATACTATATCATTATGTCTCGTTCCCGTATCTGTGGTAATTTTCTCAAAATTTTTTAAATCTCCTTGAAAGTACCCCATTTTATGATATTTAATATCGACATGATCTTTGTCTTTCTGCGTTGAAGAACACGGATATTTAATAATCGTATTCAACACGGCATTGGTTAAATTCATGCCACAATCATTGTCAACAAAATGTAATTTTGATAGCAGACGAAAAGCCTGTGCATTACCTTCAAAATTACATAAATCTTGATATTTCGGGGACATTTTTCCAAATGCTGTTTCCAAAGTATCCTCACAAAAAGTGATTTTACTTCCATTCTTCTTATACCAATCCCCTATAACTGTTTCCCCAAAATGTCCAAACGGAGGATTCCCGATATCATGCAGCAAGCCAGCGCACATCAATATATCAGAAATATTCGATGCTACCTCTGCTTCAGCCAATTTGTTCTCTATCAAATAATATTCTACCGCCTTTCCCAACTCTTTGGCAATTGAGGCAACTTCTAAGGAATGTGTCAGGCGTGTCCTTACAAAATCACTGCTGTCCAGAGGAAATACCTGCGTCTTATCCTGCAACCTGCGAAAAGAAGCACTGGATACAATCCTACTGTAATCTCTTTCAAATTCACTTCGTTTAAATTCACTTTCCTTATAAGATTCTTCTATCTTTCCTCCCATTCGCGACGATGATAAAAGTTGCGACCACTCCATCTCTTAATATCCTCCTTCTCATGCTCTCATATCTTTCTCTTCATGTATATTATTTTTAGTGCCGAAAAACAGGTTCTGAAAAAGCAAATACATTTACCTTATTTTCTGCTTAATTCTACCATTATATTCCATATTCCGCAAGCAAATCCTGTATTTGTATCCAGAAATGCGATAAAGATAAAATATCATTGCTTTCAATTATGTTTTAAGGGAAAGTTCAATGGTTTTCTGGCAAAGGGTGTGCGCAATTTAACGATAGCTGGCGCATAAAACAATTCAGGCTCTTAAATCAGACCATTTTCAGCATTTCCGACCTATCAACCGTATTGCCTAAAATTAATTCATAATACTTTAATTGCTGCATCAATGGAGTTGCAAGCTCAATATAATCGCCATTTAACATCTGTTTCCAAACTGTTTGACTCCCTGGCAGGACAAACCCGCACTTGTCTACGCCTGTTAAAAGAACATAGGATAAAAGCTGATGGCAGTCAGCGCGAACAGCTCTATCATCCCGCTTATACTTCGCATCCAGAACCATAACCGGCACTCCCGTGTTCTTATCGCAGATAATAATATCAGGAATGCAATAAGGCATTAAATGGATTCCGCCTACTGAATCTTCCGTGCTTGCTGCACCTTTCTGTAGAAATACTTTTTTTGAATAATCCTCTAAGTAATATTTATTAGGATCCAGCATCTCACGAAATATAGTTCTTACATAAAACTCAAATATAGTCTCCATATTAATCATATATGGAATTGTATAAACGCTTCTTGCCACAGTGTCTCCATTCTCTGCAGTATAAGACATATACTTTTGGTTCAGAATACATTTTGCCAGCTTTAATAAAGGTTTGTAATATGTATATAATCCTGTCACACTCGCATTATTAAAATCCCGGTTTTTTATTGCAGTTAATTTCACGCTACGCAAAGCATTTAAGCAGTAATACAATCTGCTTACTATTCCAGATTCCATCTTAAACTTTCGCTCAATAGTATTTTTACATTTTAACAAAGTAGCTTTAAGTATTCTGTTCTCTATCACATCCGATGTAAAATCAATATATTTACAAAAAAATCTGTCATTTCTCCCATTAAAGGTGTTTTTCCGAATATTCTTTTGAATATCTATTTTTCCCCTAACCTTGGATATAA
Source organism: Butyrivibrio sp. (assembly GCA_023664865.1). Classification (GTDB taxonomy): domain Bacteria; phylum Bacillota; class Clostridia; order Lachnospirales; family Lachnospiraceae; genus UBA3282. The sequence continues at coordinate 19,119 of JAMPEU010000023.1, forward strand.
GATTTTCCTCCTTATGAATCATTTTCTTTTTTATGCCCTTTTTGCATAAAGAATAGCAGAGGTTAACAAAGCTCAAGGCATACAAAATATCTGCATCACATCCTTGGTCTTGCGCCAGTTTGATTACAGGCTGGTCATAAAAAATCTTGAATAAATATTTTTTCTCAATTTCCATTTCCGCAAGATAATCGTCATATTCTGCATCCGTCATAACTTTCTCGAGCATTATCCAAGGATCAACATTATATTTTGGATTTATTACAACAATGTGTTCTTTCCCATCTGTAGCCAGCGTTCTTCCATTTGCGCCATATAATCGCCCTACTCCCACATAGCCGCTGGTCCACAGATTTCCGTTATAAATATGCAATCCGAAATTTTCATCTCTGGACATATCAATCCCTTTAAAAAAAGAGTCGTTTCTATTTAATTGTGACCAATCCTCTAATTTACGCAAAATTATTCTATCAGCCATACGCGCCATCCTTTTTAATAGTTAAGAGCATCACATAGTTTCTCAATGAAATCAGATATATATTTATTATCAATAATCTCTCCTTTTGCGTTATGTTCTCCAAAATATTTAATAAACAGCATAATGTTTTCACCTAGCTTTTTTATTCTATCGTCTCCTGCTGCCGCTGAAATATCGGCTATGGAATTTTCATTATTAATCAAGTCCTCAAAAGAGTCTATGATTCCATCTTTAACATATTCCCGAAGAATTGGTACAACTTGGAATATAAATTTTCCTACCATTTCATTTATGTAATCAGTCCGTTCCCTATAGTGCCTCAAGAAATATGTATGTCCGATTCTCACATCGCTTCGCTGATATTCTTCGTTAAAGAATCTGTCGCCTTCAAAAAGATATCCAACGGCATCAAATAATAATGCTTCTATACAATCATCATCTGTGCGCCCGGAAATATTGTGATAACAAGACAAAACAACATCTTTCTGCGCCGGGCTGTCAATGAAGATAAATCTCCTTCGGATAGCATAGTCGATGGCATCTATAGATTTATCTGCTGTATTCATCGTTCCAATGATAAACAGATTCTTACCCAACACGATGTCCTTGCTATTAGAGCCCTGAACTTTATCTGATACCTCGTAAGGAGTCGATACCTTGCTGTCTCTATATTCCAAGCCATATATTAACTCGCCAAAAACAGTGGCAAGATTAGCCCTGTTTATCTCATCGATAATCAAGTAAAATTTAGGCGCTGCTGCTCCCTTGCCTGCATCATTTTCAGCCAATTTGGCAAACTCTGCTATTTTACCCAAAATTCTATTCACCGAAGAATATGTGGGTATGCCATTAACCGGCTTTACCTCAATGCCGCGTATGAAATCCTCATAACCATATGAAGGATGAAACTGTACCAAATCCCAGCCTCCTGATTTTAACTTGAGAGATGCACTAGGCTTGTCATAATCTTCTGCCGTTAATTTATAAGGCTCTAACTCTTTTGAAATCTGCTCCTGATTTGCCGTCTGGGTAGCAAAAACTGTTGATGCCGGATTTAACTGTTTCAGCACAAACTTTTTGCTTTCAAATGTTTTTGAGGTTCCGGGAGGTCCCTGGAATATCATTTGACGAACCCCTATGCTTTCCATTATTTGTTGGTAATCTTTCAAATCCACCATTGTACTCACTCCTTTAATCTCTATAGACTTTATCGCACCCGTAATATTATACAGATTTTCATATGTATTTATTGAAACCCTCATTGTTCCTGATGCAAGATTGGCAAAGCTATTGTAATCCACCTCCAGCCGTGTCCCCGCCGAATTCCATAGGGTCTTTATATTCAAAGCTGCTTCCGTTAATCTTCTAAGTTTCGCATCTGATCCCGCTACCGCCTGTGCCTCCACATTTTTTAGCTCCCAATATTCCTTCTCAAAGCCAACTAACTTATAAATATCTCCATATTCCGAATTCGCCCCTGCCATCAACATCAAACTTGTTTTATATGCTGTCAAATATGCATGCACTAAATGATATAAAGCACAATAAATGGAGGCAGTATTCTCATGAGCATGAATAATCCGAGTGTTAGTGTCAAACCCGGTATTTCTAAAGGCATTTAATGGTATATATTTTCTCGTTGTTCCATCCAAAAGCGTCACCTCATATGCAGGGGCATCATTACTGCCCATCCACCTTCCGGTTCTACAAGAATTTGATGAATAATATGAACGAGTATTATTTGAAACGCTTGTCAAATAACCATAATTTTCATTTTGCTCAGCTTCCACCAAAAATGCGGCATAAGTTCCCGGCTCAGTCCTATGCTCAAATCTTACAACATTAATATTCAGTAAAATGTCTGAAAGCGCCTTATCTATAGGAAACACATTATTAGTAAAAACAGCATCAATTATGCTTTCTATCATGGTCCTATGTTCTCTACATCCATCGGGAATAATTGTATTTTGGAAGTAGTCAAAAGAATCACTCAAATTAAAATTCGGAACAGTCTGCCGTGTCTTATATAATATCTTTTGAACGCCCACGTTATTTATAATTTGTTCACGCCCGACATTGATCTGATTCGTAATATTATCATAAAGCTCCTTCAAATCCTGCTGCGTCGCTGTAAGAATTCCTGACATTTGCATATCCACCAGATATGGATATAACTGGTATTCAAACTTCTGACGTATCCTCGTCAAAATATCAATTTGATTTCCATTTCTTTCAACCATTAGCATTCCATGACCTGGCATATAGTTTTCTTTTTGAATCATAGGGTCACTTAAGATATGTCCATTGACAAAATTACAAATTGCCGCAAACACATTAAGAACCTGCATTTTTATTGACTCCGTCAGACACGACTCATAAAACCTATTAAGAACCTCGCTGCTTGAAATTAATTCTTTCTCATAATCAAATCTTCTCCTTAGGGCATACTCCATGCGATTGCCATATAAATCCTGACATTCAGTAATAATAATTATCACATTATCCGGAATAACAATGGTATTTCCGTCACATAAACTTACAGGCTGATTCCTATATTCCATTGCATATAAAAGATTTCCCAGAAGGTTTCCGACATCAGCTCGTCCAATATCATCAAGAATTATAAAATATAAATCAAGTTTACCTATCGCCCTGTCGCATAGTTGTTTTATCCTCTTCTCAGCATAATCCATTGTCAAGTTTCCAGCCGACATGGTTTCAATTCCATAAACTATATCTTCATAAGTCATTGAAGGATGGATTTGAATAAACTCGACATAATCACTTTGTATATACGTTTCAATCTTGTCAATATCCGCTTGAATATCCTTGGTATATACATCTTCTATCGGCAATCCGTCATGTCCTACATAATAGGCTATTGCTCTTGAAATAATTGTTTTCCCCGTTCCCGGGCCTCCTGTAATCAAAATATTTCTCATAAACCGTCACCGCTCTCATTTGTTTCAACGCCAGCGCCAATTCTATATCGATACGCAAAATTCTTTATGTACAGCCCTTCTTCTTCAGATAAACCATATAAGGCATTGATATAGTCATCAATTTGATGGATTGTATCTACGCACTCTTTATGTTTATACTCATATTCCGTCTGTTTCGTACCCACATATAATTTTGTTTCTTCTAATCGTTTCTCCAAAGCAGCCGCCAATTTATTCACTTCTGTAAAATCATCAATTTCCGGCACCTTAAATCCATACAATTCCTTTCTTGTTATATGCCAGCAGTCAGATACGCAAATCCAATACCACCAGAACAGGGACGAGTTTAACAAGCACATGCAGAAAGCAGCATAGTCTTGATTTTTACATTTGAATGTTTTATATTCAGCGCCTGTATGTTCCTTCAAGAAAGCCTTAATCCAAAATGTCGCCCTCATATTCAGATATAGCTGTTTGCCATCTTTTTCAAGCAAATTTATAATCGATGTCTTAAACCTGATTAACCTCTTATACACGGAAACGTCAATCTTTGTCCCTAATTTAGGGATATACTCATTCTCCACATAATCATTTTTCACAACTTCAGCAGTATTGAACAAATTATGTCTTTCTTCTTTATACCAATATCTGTAATTTCCCGTGTATATATCACGCGCCCCATTGTTATTCCTTCCAAACAGAATGCAGAGTTTCTGATGCACAGAAACAAATAAGCAATCAGGCCTATCTGAATAACTTAAAATGTACTGTTCCGGCACTGTAGCATATAACTCATCACGAATTTTCCCCATTCTTGGCGTTGAAACATAAGACAATGGAATAACGAACCCTAAAACTCCATTCGGTTTTAACTGCAATGAAGCATTCTCCAGTACATTGGCATATATGTTTCCATATCTTTTTTCCGGAAACGACTCACTTTTTGCATCCTCTATATATGGCGGATTTCCTATAATGATGTCATACTTATTCTCCTCGTTTGGCTTGTGTTCCACATAATCATAACATTTATAACAACTATTGAGGACATCTGCAAGCCCTTTTATTTTGGCTGCTCCATGTCTATAAAGCACGCAAAGGAAAAGGCGGATTTTTGTAATGGTTACTGAATCTTTATTTAAATCATTGCCATTTATAGACTCAACTACTTTTTTAATTATATCCTTTGTAACCTCTATATGATTTAAATCAAGCAAATCCAGCTTAAGCTCCAAGGCTGCAAGCAGGAAAACGCCGGAACCACATGTTGGGTCATACACTGTTTTATCATAGCATAATGTACTGCATGGGATTCCGCTTAAATCTGATACATGAAGATTATTTGGGCAAAATCCTTGGCAGGCCATTTTCACACTGTTAATCAATATGAACTTTACAACATCTAAAGGGGTATAATATACGCCCTTATTCTTTCTTATAGTCTCTTTTTCATTTAGGGTTGACAATGACTCCTGCATTTCCTCATATGAACAAGGTTTATTTGGATAATCATCAAAAAACATTGAACCGCCCATAATAGTATTGATTTCTTTGTGGATTACCGCCAACTCATTATCGCCATAGTTTTGCTTTAAATATCCGTTTATTATTTTCAAGGCATTAATCAACATATCGTTTGCCATTTTGCACCTACCCATAAAATAAATCCTATAATAGTATATCACTTCCCCTTCAAAAACCCAACCAACATCTCCGTCAGCGTCGCAACTTCTATAGGCTTTGAAACATGGGCGTCCATCCCCGCTGCAAATGCTTCCGCTTTATCTTCTTCAAACGCATTTGCCGTCATGGCAATGATGGGAATCGTGGCTTTTTCTTTATCTTCCAGCGCGCGAATCGCCCTTGTCGCCTCATATCCGTTCATAACGGGCATCTGTACGTCCATAAGGACTGCAAAATAATATCCGGGTTCGGATTTTTTCAACATTTCCACGGCTTCCTGTCCATTTGTCGCCACGTCAAGCTGTATACCCTCGCTGCCAAGAATCTCCACCATAATCTCTGCATTCAGTTCCACATCCTCAGCCATGAGTAGCCGCATGCCATTAAGCTGCGATACTTCTTCCTCAGAAGGCGTTTCTGCTTTTCCATCGCCCGCAACCATAGCCTTATCTCCAAGAGACCGTTCTATATGTGGTGTGGACACCGTTTTATCTGCAAGCTTAAGCGGCAGCGAAATAATAAATTCCGTCCCCTTGCCAAGTTCGCTTTCCACACGAATATTGCCGCCCATCATCTCCACAATGTTCTTGGTAATTGCCAGACCTAACCCTGTTCCCTGAATTTTGCTGACTGTAGAGTTATATTCACGGCTGAATACGTCAAACACATGGGGCAGATACTCTTTACTCATGCCGATGCCTGTGTCCTTTACGGATATTTCATAATTACCGACTGCCAGATCTTCCGAGGCAAGCTCTTTTATCGAAAGCGTAACACTGCCACCCGCGTTGGTGTATTTTACCGCATTGCCTAAAATATTAATCAAAACCTGGTTGAATCGCAGGGAATCCACAATAATATCCTCATGCTCGATGCTGCCCGTTTCCACAAAAAACGCCAGATTCTTCGCATTCATCTGCGTCCCGACCATATTTACCAGATTATGTATGATTACAGGCAGGCTGCACTCCTGTTCCTGCAGCTGGATTTTCCCGCTCTCAATTTTCGACATATCAAGAATGTCATTTATCAGCGACAGCAAATGGTTGCTGGAGGCGGCGATTTTATTTAAGCAGTCCTGTACTTTCTCGCTATTGCCTATATGCGAATTAGCAATCACGGTAAAGCCGATGATGGCGTTCATCGGCGTACGGATATCGTGGGACATATTGGAAAGAAATTCAGATTTCGCCCTGTTGGCACGCTCCGCTCCTTCTTTTGCCTCCTGCAGCATTTCGTTATACTTTTCCAGTTTACGGTTTGCCTCCTGCTGCTGGCTAATCATCTGTCTGTCCGCATTTCTCTTTACCATGGAACGGAAGATAAAGCCAAACAGCCCTGCCATAACCAGCGCGACCACCAGAAAATAGCCGATGGTTATCGCCAAATAACTGCCCATATTCGTACTCAAAACTTTAGTAGGGACAAACAGGAGCAGCGAATTTTTCGTAAGCCCCGCGGTGCTGACAAAATAATTCGTTCCATCAGGATAAACAAATTCCATGCACCTTGAAGACTGGTTCTGCAGGGCGTCCTGTAAATCCGCAGCCGTTCCGCCGCGGATGTATCTGCAGCCGCCAAGCGTCTCCATAATATCGGCAGTTTCAATAAAATGTTTTCCGAAGGTGTGCTGGTATATGCGCTCATTGTCCGACCTGACCATATAAGTCATGCAGTTTTCACCAAAACCGGAAACATTAATCATTTCCTGCACATTTTCCATATTCACGGCAATGGCTAGAAAAGTAAGGGTAATCCCTGTATCGCCGACTACATAAGGCTCAGGCAGCCTTTGCACGCAGCATAGGTAGGTATTGATGGTATCGTATGGGAGCGTCATAACGCCGCTGTCCATCTCCCAGCTGCCCTCCGGGTGTGCCTGCCCCGTCCATTTTCCCGACCTTGTTGCCGTATAGTAATTAACATCTTTATCAAACGCTATGAGAACGGTATCATCATTAAACGCTGTTTCCGAAAGTTCCTTTAATACTGCGGACAGTTCCTCTGTGTCTGCAATATCGCTGTTATATATATATGCGGTAGCCATCTTCACGTTTTCCCTTGCCGTTTCCGTGATGGTGTCAATCTGGTCCGCCACTTTCTGCGTGATTTCCGTAAGATGGGAACTTCTTTCCTCAAACAGCTGCTCCTGTATATAATAATAATAGAATACGGTGCTGCATATAATCACAAGGAAAACAAGCGCCGGTACGACAATATCACCTATACGCCTGTTTTTCCCTAAGTCCTTTTCCTGTTCTTGAAGGTTTTCTTTCAGCCGAGAACCAGCCATATTCCCACTCTCCTTATTTATAACAATAACATTCTCGCATGACATGCTATTGTTTCAACGTTTCCGTAAACAGCCCGTTCAACTCCTCTTCCGCTTCAGCCGCCGCAGCCTCCACGTCAACGCCGTTTAACACAATATCCTGAAACATGCTTTCAATGACTCCGCTGCTGGTTATGATGCCCGCCTGCAGATTCGGTCCATGCTCAAAGCCTAACGCCATTCCATTTAACATTGCCTCCCTTATAACAGCCTCTTCTTCGGCAAACTGCTTGCGGACGTCATTGCTCTGATACTGCTCCGTGCTGGAAATTCCGCGTATGGACGGCAGCATCCCCACGGGAACCGAGTCCAGAAAGTCGATGTAGTTCTCTTCTTCAAAGAGAAATTGCAAAAATCTCCTACAGATTTCCACATTTTCCGCGTCCTTATACATAACAAGGGGAATATGTGAAACAACCGCGCTGTAATAATCATCCTCCTGATTCATGCGGGGAAGCGGTGCGCAGGAAATAGATTCCAACAAGTCTTCCCTGCTCCCGGCAACTCCTGAAATATGAAAGCCGGAATTAAAATCAAACGCCGTCTTACCCTCATAAAAAAGCGCCGCCTGCTCTGTCACGGTATAGTCTATCGTCTCTTTAGGCGAACAAACTTCATACATCTTCACCCAATAGCGAATGCCCTCCAACGCAAGGTCACTGGTCAGATTTGCCGTCAGGTCGTCATTTAAAAGGCTGCCACCTCCGGATTGCACATACATATGCAGATTTATCGCGGACATAAAATCTTTCGGACTCATGGAGACGGGACAGCCGTAAACTCCCTGCCCTTCATCGGTTACAGCACACGCCGCCTCATATAGCTCTTCCCATGTAGAAGGCACCGAAAGCCCTTTTGCGTCCAGCAAATCCTTACGATACCACATTACATAAGCATGGGAATAGTAGGGAACTCCGTATACCTTATCCCCGTGGGTAAGTTCGCTAAGCACGTTGTCGGAAAACCGGCCTCTTCCAATAGCATCAATCACCTCATCTGCAGGCTGCAAAATCCCGGCGTTTACCAGTTCCTCTACCTCATACATATTGCATGCCGTACTGATATCGGGGAGATTGCCGTTTTCCATCCCTTCTTTCCATCTGACCTTAAAGTCTGACCAAGACATTGTTTCCACATTTAGCTTGACATTGGGGTATCTTTTCTCAAATTTTGCCACGGCTCTATCTACCGCCTCCATTCGGGCACCCTGTACAAAGCTGTGCCAGAAGGTGATTTCACCGCTTAGAGACTCGTCTACCACAGTATTTTCTTCATTTCCCGCCGTACCGCATGAGATTACGCTAAAAGCCATTACTAATATCAATAATAACGAAACTGTTTTTTTCAAATTTTATTTCCCCTTTTCCGATTATTTCAAGCGAACATAATATGTCCCTTTTCCGGTGCCTTCTCTTTTTAACTCTCCTGCCTTTACAAGCTTTCTCAATGCTCCTTCGACAGAGCTTACACTAAGAGACGGGCATAATTCTCTAATATCCTGTTTCGTAAACTTACCAATCTTATTTAAGGCAGCCTTTCTTACAATATCAATTGCCGGCAGTTTCTCTTCCACGATTGCAAATCTATCTTCAAAATCTTTATATGCGGCAAGAATAGTGCCTAATAAATATTTAATAAAAGGTATTACATTCTCTGTGCCTTCATGCCAGCCTTCCTGCGACCTGCCAAGCGCATCATAATACAAGTCTTTATTTTCTGCTATCTTTGCCTCTAGGGAAATATATTTACCCACATAAAAACCATTACGGTATAAAAGGAGCGTGGTTAGCAGTCGGCTCATTCTGCCGTTGCCGTCATTAAAAGGATGTATGCACAAAAAATCATGGATAAAAACAGGTATAACTATAAGCGGCTCCACTTCAAAGTTGCCTATGACATGATTATATTCTTCACATATGCTATCAATCGCTTCAGGAGTTTCAAAAGGTGCAAGCGGGTTATTCATATGGCTGTAAAGTATTTTATGCAGTTGAAGAATATAGTTCCTAGTGATTGGAATGGCATCAAAGCTTTCATGGATAACATTCAACACGTCCCTATACCCCGCAATTTCCTGCTCATCACGGTTCTTGGGCGTTGTTTTTTTCTCGACTAACTGCCTGATTCTCGTATTCGTAGTTATAATACCCTCAATGGCGTTAGACGCCTCGGTACTTTGTATCTTGGCGATTTCTACAAGTTTTTCCAGTTCGTTTGGCTTTTGTTTAAGATAAAGTTCCTGCTTTCCTGCATATCTATATATAGCGGCAACCAGTCCAAGAATATCCGAATCCCACTTTTGCTCTTTTAAAGATAAATAATTGAATGTCCTCATTCCCTTACTCGCCACCCTTTCCCTTAAATTTTAGCATATTTTAAGGGAAAGGGCAACAGTACATTTGTCATTTAATCTATCTCCATAATCTTACGCCTAAACGTATACCACAACGCTGCCGCGGAAATTACAACAACAGCTAAGACAAGCCCGATGCTTTCCTGATAATTTTCACTTGCCGTAATCGCAATCTGCCTAAGATAGATGAAGATAATCGAACTTACAATTGTTGCGATTACGGATTTCCTTATCATGCCTGCCGCAAACGACCAAAGCCCCAGACAGCAAAAAACAATCGTACTGTAAAGGGCGGCGGATATCCAGTTTCCCAGCACTTCTTTTGAAAATTCACCGGCAATCAGATCAAGCCTGCGGTCAACGCTGACAATAAACAATGAGCAGCAGACATATCCAAGCAGTATGGAGACCGCCATAAAAAGCATAATAATCAAAAGTTTCGCGGCAATGATTTTTTTACGGTCAATCGGGTAAGTGAACATCAGCAAAATCGTCTTATTATTATATTCACTGATAACCAGAGTCGAAACCAAGACGGCAAAGAAAATCACATACACGAAGGCAAAAATCATCTGCACGGCTCTAAAAGCGCTGTCGAAAGTCTCTTTACCGCTGCCTGAATCATTCAGGGCGACGAAGACAAAAAACATCGCGAGAATAATTGCACCGGCAGAAATCAGGATGTAGCGCAGAAAATGTATTTTTTTTAGCTCCAACTTCATCAAATGTGCCATATCATCAGCCCTCCTTAATTACATGGAAGAAATAGTCTTCCAGAGAATTTTGTTTCATGCCGATACTGATGATGCCGATTTCATTCTGCACAAGGGAAACGGAAATTTCCTTTACGGATTTGCTGGTATCGTATATCTCGATTCCCGTGTCCGTAACGACCTTGAAATTAGTCAAGCCAAGTTCTTTCTCCAGCAGACAGGCTGTGCGTCTTACATCATCAACTTCCAACTCAATATATTCAGTCTGCATCTTGCGGATATCCGAGATGGAGATTTCTTTTAGCAGCCTGCCGTTTTGAATTATGCCTACCGTATCTGCTATCTGTTCCACTTCGGAGAGAATGTGGCTTGAGATAAAAACAGTAGTGCCATACTCCTGATTGAGACGGCGAAAAAGCGTGCGCATTTCCCTAATTCCTTCCGGATCAAGGGAGTTAATGGGCTCATCTAAAATCAAAAGCTCAGGTTTGGTTAAAATAGCCCTTGCAATCGCCAGACGCTGTTTCATACCCATAGAATAGCGGGAAACAGCCTTTCCTTCAATGTCCTGCAAATCAACCAGCCGCAGCGCTTCATCAATCCGCTCTATGTTGTGAAAACCCATATATTCACAATGCAGCTTTAAATTTTCGCGTCCTGTGATTTTTTCATAGAAATAAGGGCTTTCGATTATGGAGCCGATTCGCTTTAAGTATTCATTGCCGCCGTTTTGCTCTCCGAAAATATAAATCTCGCCGGAGTCTTGCGGCGTCAGGTTCATGAGCATCTTCATCACCGTACTCTTACCCGCGCCGTTTGGTCCGACGAAACCGTAAATTTCTCCCTTTTTTACATGGATATTCACTGTATCCACCACAGTCTTGTTTTTATAGGACTTCACCAAGTCCCGCGTTTCCATAATATATTCCATTTTGTATGCCTCCTATAAATACACAAACCTGTCAAATAGTTACCGCCTTTTTCATATAACAGTATACAAAACGGACTTCTCTTTTCCTTATCTAAAATCTAACTTTTTTCTATCGTTGCAGCCGCGCAGGTGGAAGTTTTTAAAATCAGGGTGAAAATTGTCTTCTGCCTCGGTTCGCTTTCCATCTGTATATCAGCTTCCATCTGCAAAGCAAGGTTTTTGGCAATCGTAAGTCCTAATCCGCTGCCAAAGCCTTTATGGGACGTTGTATAGGCGCGGTCGAAAATCTGCTCTTTTTCTTTTTCCAAAATGCCTTGTCCGTGGTCTTCCACTTCAATCTTTATTTTATCTGACGTTTTCTTTAACCGCAGGGCAAGGTATTTGCCGTCGCCTCCATGTGTAATCGCATTATCAATCAGGTTTTTTAAAATCCGTCTCAGCGCATCAATATCTGCATAAGCGTATTCAGGCGAAGGACTTATATCTATCTCTACCTCATAATTTTTCTCTTCCAGAATATCATAGTAGTCTAAAATTACATCATGGCAAAGCTGCGTAATATTAACGCGCTGCAAATCTATTTTCATATCGCCGGAAGTTATTTTCGACATGGTAAAATATTCGTTAATCGTCGCCGTAAGCTCTGCCGCCTTGCCGTCAATTTTAACCGCCATCTCCTGAATATTCTTTTCTCTTGCCTTTTCAGTTTCTATTGTATTTTCAATTTGTCCTGCCTTTTCAGTTTCTACGATATTTTCCACTTCTCTGTTAAGCAGTTCGCTATAGCCTTTTAAAACGGTAAGCGGCGTGCGCAGGTCATGGGAAATATTTGTCAATACTTGCGACATAGCCTTTCTTGAGCGCTCGTATTCCGCTTTTTGAGTATAAAACGTATCTAACAAGCGGTTTATCTCTGCGGCAAGCTCTTTTATCCGTAAATTCTCGGACGGCACTAAAATATAAGCATTTTCGCTTGTGGGGGAAATAGAGCCGATTCGTTCTTTGATATAACGCAGTTCTTCGTTGATTGCTTTGTGTTTCATCCACTGCCATAAAGACAAAATTGCAAACAGCAGAACCAGAATGGAAAGGAATATCACCATTTATTTTTCCTCCATCTTGTAGCCGATGCCCCATAAAGTTTTAATATATGTGGTATCGCTGTTTGAAGCCTTCTTTAATTTGGCGCGAAGTCTGTTGATATGTGTGTTCAGGACATTTTCATTTTCAAAATAAGGCTCCTTCCAAATCAGGCCATAAAGCCGCTCTTTTGAAAACGCTTGTCCTGAATAGGAAGCCAGCAAGTTCAATATTTCAAATTCCGTACGGGTTAAATCCAAAGAAACGCCGGAGACCTTCGCTGTATGTGTAGACGGATTGATTTCCAAATCTTTAATCTTAATTACTGCCTGTTCCGACTGACTTCCATACATATCGGCGCGCCTGATATTTGCCTTTATCCTTGCCGTCAGTTCAATAAGCGAAAAAGGCTTCACCACATAATCGTCTGCGCCCAGATTTAAGCCCATCGTCTTATCCGTATCGTTATCTTTTGCCGTTAATATGATGATGGGGATAATGCTGGTCTTACGGATTTCTTTTATAATCTCCATGCCGCTCATATCCGGCAGCATCAGGTCGATAAGGGCAAGCGCATAATTGTCGTCTGCCTGAAACGCCTTCAGCGCATCGCTGCCGTTATGAAAAATGTCTACAGTGAAATTCTCGCTGCTTAAATAATTGCCAACCATTTCACAGATGGAAAAATCATCTTCGACAATAAATATTTTATTGCTCATTTGCGCTTATCCCTTCGTTAGTTTGCATAACCAAACTATGCTATTCTAAAGTGTCAATTTGACACTTTTGGATTCATGCAGCCTCCCACTAGTTTCATATACCATATTTTATCATTAATTGTCTGAATTTTCCATTCATATTTTATTATGCCTGCAATATACTATGATATGGCATATACCGAACATAAGAAATTGCCAGTTTGTCCTCCGATATCCTTCGGGTTCAGGGGCTTTTTATATCAACAGATTCTTAATCGCCAAAATTTTACCCAAACCCTTACTCCACTTCCCTAAGCCTTTCCACAAGCGGCTTCCTACCAAGTATACATATCACCACGCCGGAAATTATTACCGGCACAAGCACCACTAAGACCGCATAGGCAAGCAGATGCCAAATCGGGAAATGCCAGTGCAGATAATACGCGCCAAACTCGTGCATAAGCAATATGAACGCATATCCTGCCGGCACTCCTAAGCAAACGGTGATAATTATATTCTTTACAGCAAGGATAAGCCCTTCTTCGATTATCATTTTTTTAAGCTGCGCTCTGCTCATGCCTATAGAGCAAAGCATTGCAAACTCTCCTTTACGCGCCATTGCATTAGATACAAGGGTATTTATCATATTTATAAGCGCAAAGCCGATTATAAACGCAGACAACCCCCATATCATGTATTTCATCGAATTATAATCTTTTTCTCGCTGCTTAAGATATGCGGTAAATTTTGCCAATGTAAGATATAAATTATCATCTGTATAATTTTCAAGAAACTCCTTTACAACCGTATCCGTCTTATAGTCTTCTACGGCAATAATCATTCTATAACTGAAATTATAGCCTTCGGGAACCATAACCGCCAGAAGTTCTTCCGGCAGGAAAAACCATCCGTCGTTTAATGTCATCAACCTAGCTTTTTCGTCCGTAACTTTATAAAGGTTTTCCATGTTTCCTGCTATGGTAAAATAATCCTCGCGGTAATCAGTTCCGTCATACCATCTGAATTTCACCTTATCGCCTATCTCAAATTCCCAGCCGAATATTTCTTTGGCGACGCTGTTATTATTAACCAGTATCTCTTTATTCTGAATCATTTTTTCATAATCAATATAGTCCTGTATGTGTGGTTCGAGCATATCGACGTCTTTCTTATTAAATGACATAATGGAGCAGTTTGATTGATAATTATTATACTCATACGTCACCTCAAAGCTTTCCTGACGGGTTATTTTTTCTACGCCGTCTAAGGAAGCTATTTCTGCCTCCAACTCTTTCGTAAACGGGCTGACAAGCTGGATATCAGTCAAGCCGTATTCCGCCGTCTGAATGGCGTTATTGGAAATGCCTATCATATAATCACCAAGAGAAAATTCGGCCTGACGCGCATACTCTTCAAGGTTATATGCGGCAAGGAAAGTTCCGCCCAGAATAAAAAGCACGCCGCCAATGCCAAGCGAAATTGCGGTCATGGCTGATTTTTTCCTGTTGCTGCCAGCACTTATTTTAGCAAGGTTAAAAGGCGTAAGGCTTCTTTTCCTGCCTGCTTTATTCTTTGTTTCAGCACGGTTATCGTACATTTTCGCCGCTTCTATCGGTGACACCGCCGCTGCGATTTTCGCGGGCTTTCTTATAGACAGCATGACCGTAAGGGTATTGGCGATTATAGTAAGCGCCCAGATATTTAAAGTATTCGGCAGATAGAAGCCACTCGGCATGAGAAAATATGCACAAGCCGTGCCGATGCAGATACCCGCCATAATTCCCGCCGCACTTAAGAAAATCCCTTCATATTGCACGGTTTTCCTGATTTGCTTAGATGTCATTCCTATCGTGCGCAGTTGTCCGAATTGGCGTATCCTGCCCGTAACGGAAATATAGAAAATGCTATAGATTACAAACACGCTGATGAACAAAACCGCTATGCTGACAATTATGACTGTGATTTTTTCGGTTGGCGTGGTGTCTGATATCATTACCACAAACGAACTGTTTTCCCTTATATTATAGCGCGGTATGCCGTACTGCCCGCCCATGCTGCGTATTTCTTCTAAAAAGGTTTGCTCAGTCATTTTATCAGCGCCGTTAATTCTAAGAGCGGCGGTATAGTTTACGTCTTTAAGTTCAGCGCCGCTTTCCGCATATTCTTCCGAGAGCATGATAACAAAGTTGTTTTCCGGCTCGGCATCGGTATAGCCCGTAACCGTATAGGTCTCTGTATTTCCATCAAGCCATGTGATAGTAATTTCCGCTCCGATAACAGGCTCTTTGCTGATTTTTCGCATATAGGCTTTCGATACCGCCGCTTCATTTATCTTGGCAGGATATGTGCCTTCGGTAATCTGTGAACGCGCCGATTTGATTATTCCACCATCTTCGGAATAGTATGCAGCGCGTATTATGTAATTGTCCACTTCCATCGGACTTCCTGCTTTATATGTCACCATGTCTTCTGTACGCCCATCGTCTTTAAGGCTTTCCGCCTGCTCTTTGCTTAATTCACTGTACATGGTCTGGTACTGCATGGCTAGCTCACGCTCCACATTTTTATCATAAGCAGCAGAAAATCCCGCCAGCCCTGAAATAAGGGCGGCGGACAGGGCAACCGTAATTATTATAAAAATATTACGCATTTTACCAAAACGCAGACTGCGCACGGTAATTTTGCGAAGAATTTTTGTGTTATTGTTTTTCAACATATGAATAACCTTATTCCTTTCTCGTCCTGCGAATTTATGTGCTGGGATATCTTTGGTAAATATCAGCCCCGTTCCTTTATCCTGCCGTCTTCAATCCTCACTATCCTATCGGCAAGCTGCGCTATTTCAAGATTGTGGGTTATCATTACAAGTGTCTGGTCGTAGTTTTCGGCAGTCTGCTTAAGCAGCCCTAAGACTTCCTGACTCGTCTTGCTGTCAAGATTTCCGGTCGGTTCGTCCGCTAATATTATCGCGGGTTTAAAAGCGATGGCACGCGCTATGGCGGCGCGCTGCTGCTGTCCGCCCGACAGATTATTAGGGAAACGCTCCAGCTTATCTTCAAGGTGCAGCATTTTTATAACGCCGTCTATAAATTCTTTGTCGGGCTTGCTGCCGTCAAGCTCTATCGGCAGGACAATGTTTTCATAGACGTTGAGCATCGGCACAAGATTGTAATTTTGAAAAACAAAGCCTATCTGTCTGCGTCTGAAAACGGTAAGATTATCGGGCGACATTCCCGATATTTCTTTGCCGTTTATTTTAACGCTGCCCGACGTCGGATTATCCAGCCCGCCCATCATATTAAGCAACGTGGACTTGCCGCTGCCCGACGTTCCCACGACAGCGACAAACTCCCCCTTTTCCACGGAGAAATCAACGCCGTCCAACGCTTTCACAAGGCTGTCGCCGCTGCCGTAATATTTTTTCAGATTTTCGGTTTTAAGTACGTTCATTTCAATTGCTCTGCTCCTTGTTCTTATTTATGTTCTTAATTTTTATTCTTATCCTTGCCTACGGATTTGTCCGCATCAATTCAGTATGAGAATTTACTTTCATGCTTGAATATGATTTTAGTATAAACGGCAAATGTCACAAAAACCTCTCAATTTTATAAAATTTTTCCACATAAAAAACAAGTAGAAATTTTACTTTCCACTTGCTTTTTAATCTTTCAACTACTGCATTATTAATAAACTCATTGTAACAGTTCAGCACATTTGCTGCCTGCCTATTCTTTTATCTTGTCCAATTCTGTGAGATTTACCCCTGAAATCTGCAAAAATACTTTTAACTCAATATACCTGTCTTTCATTTCTTTATAAACTGCAGATTCTTTATCAGGCATTAAAATCATGTACTTCTGCAGTCTGGAAAACTCTTCTATTGATATCTTTATCATCTCTATTTCTGACATATTAGTGTACCTCCCATTTATTAATAACTTTATAATAGCAGAGTTTTCGCTTTTTTCAAACCGTATAATTTTATTTTGCAGATACATTCATATTCTGTTACCATTCACAAACCAGGAGACATGAACAGTAACCATATTCTGATTTTTTAGATACATATTTATTAAACGATGCTCCATCACTCTATAGGAATATTCACAATAAATTCCGCTCCATTTGTCGGCTCGGATTTGACGACTATGAATCCGCCCTGCTCCGATATGATATTGCGTGAAAGGAACAGCCCTATGCCTAAGCCTTCCGTATTCTTTGCCGTTTCAGAGCGGTAAAACCTGCCGAATATCTTTGCCTGCTCATCTTCCGGGATACCCGCGCCGCTGTCTTTTACGGTTATCTTCGCATAGAACTCGCTTGCAGCCGCCGCAATCTCTATACTGCCGTTTGCGGGCGTATATTTCACGGCATTGTCAATAATATTAAATAACGCTTCCGCCGTCCATTTTTTATCACAAAATGTATAAACATTTTCGGGACAATCTATCTTTATCTCGATATTCTTATTCTCTGCGGCGGGAATTATCTGCGCAAGGCTCTCTGCGACAATCTCAAGCGCGGAATTTTTTTCTTTTTTAAAAGAAATTATCCCACTCTCTAAACGTGACATTTTTACTAACGCCTGTGTCAAAAATTCCAGTCTCTCCGTCTGTGCGATAGATAATTCAAGAAATTCGCGACGTTTTTCCTCATCAATGTCCTGCCGCAAAAGTATCTGCATATACATTTTCAAGTTCGCCGCAGGAGTTTTCACCTGATGGGAAATATCGGAAATAAGCGACTGCATTTTTTCCTTGTCCTGCTTGGACTGCTCGCTTTTGGCGTTTAATATTTCATACAGACGCTTAAGCCGCACGTTAATTTTCCCGTCTATGCTGTCCTCCGTAATGTTAAAATCGGGAACTCTTTCGGCTATCATATCGTCTAAAATATTTTCCAGTTCATTTGCAAAGCAGGAAATTTTTCTCTTATAATGCAAATTAACGCAGATTGCCGCCGCTGCCGCAATTATAACGACGGCGCAAACCATTAAAATATATGTCATTGATTTTCACCATTCCATAGATAGCCTATGCCGTAAGCCGTTTTGATGTATTTGCGGCCGCCGTTCTCTATCTTGCTGCGGATACGGTTGATGTTCACCGTCAGCGTATGCTCGTCCACAAAATTCCCCTTATCGTCCCAAAGTTTCTCAAGCAGCATCTGCCTTGTCAAAACGCAGTGTCTGCTGTTCACAAATATCTTTAAAAGTTTGTATTCAGTCGGGGTAAAAGAAATGCTTTGCCCGTCCGCCGAAGCCAAGAGCCTGTCAAAATCAATGGTCAGATAGCCATCGGAATAAATATCCCCTTCGCCCATGCTGCGCTTTAAGACCGCCGTAATCCTTTTCCTTAACACGGGCAGCGAAAATGGTTTCGTAATATAGTCGTCCGCCCCGCTGTTAAAGCCGTCCAGTTCATCTTCTTCAAGACTGCGGCAGGTGAGGAATATTACAGGTATATCCCTGCGGCTCTTTATTTCACGGCAGACCTTAAAACCTTCCGTATCCGGAAGGTTCACGTCCATAAGCACAATGTCCGCCTCTTCAATATGTTCAAGCGCCGTCCTGCCATTTTCCGCAGAAATAACATTGTAGCCTTCCGCCGACAAGTCGGTTTCAAGCCCGCGCCGCATTACCTTGTCGTCTTCTGTGATAAGAATCGTAAACATATTCACACTGCTTTCCTTCTAAATTCCAAACATCTCACGGCAAATCCATTTGCCCGTGTTGGTCTTAAATATCGTCTGATAAGTATGCTGTATAGTCTCTTTTTTGCTGTTATCCTCATATAGATTCACCAAAAAATCTGCTTCGACTAAAATCTGATAATCCGCTCCGTCTATATTCGTATAGGTATGATGATGCCCAACCAGATAGGAAACCCGCTCAATCTGCTCTTTAGAAAACCCACATTCCTTTAACATCTTCTCCGCCTCCGGCGGTCCGTAAAGCTCCTGCAGTTCACCGCTGCAGCTTCCTTTTTCTTTCTCTGCGATTTTAATTCCGATATCGTGAACATAAGCCGCCGCTTCCAATATGACAAGCTGTTCTTTCGACAATCCTTCGCCTAGTCCGATGAGTCTGGCGAAACTGTGGACTTTTACAAAATGCTGTATCCGCCCCGCGTCGCCTGCGTCATATGAAATCATGGCTTTATAAAGTTGTTCAAGCTGTTTCGTGTAATCCATTGTAATCTCCCTTACATTTATTATTTGAAAATTTATCGTTTACATAGTTGTACAATCCGTTAAATGAAGATAAGACGTTGCTTACTTAATTTGCAGCGTCTTTGTTATATTTTCCTTTATATTGTAATGCTAATCGTTCCATATCCTTAAAGTCTATACATCTCTTAGAAACAACATGCTCCGGTTTATCATATTTTAACCTATATAATTCTTCAGCTTTAGTCCCTATGTCTAAAGAATTTATTGCCATTAATTCAACATCTAACAAATTAATGTATTTACTTTTTTCTATTTCAGACTTAAATGTCCTATATGTATGAATTTCTTTCTTTTCAAACGGTGTTGTTTCATCCTTTGGTATCGGAAACATATAATTTAAGTTTACAACAGCAAGCAACCTTTTAGGATTCTTTGGATCAAAGACTTTATAAAAATCCTTTTGCTGTTTTAATCTCTCATGACGCGGTTGAGCATGAGAAATCTGTGTAACATAATACAGGTCGCCTATCTCAAACAAAATACCAAAAAACGGCTTATATCTATCTGTTCCATAATCTGTTAATGGTATACGTTTTTCCACAATCCTCAAATAATCAAGATATTTTTCATTCACATTAATCCATTTATCTTTCGTCTCCAAATAATAAAGGAACTGAAAACAGTTCCTCTATTAATACGATTTTATTAGGCTTCGTAACCTCTATTAATACAGTATTTATCAGGCTCTGTAACCTCTATATAATACGATTTTGATTGGTTTCGTAACCAAATATAGAAATCCTTATAGATTTCTTATTATATTATATCCAAGTCACATAAAATATGCAATAAAAATTAAATGAACTTTTTGTGAACTTTTTAAAATATATCATCTTTATTGACAAACTTATTATATCACCTGGATATTAATTAATCAACAGCACGCTAATGTGAATTGATAAGCAGATATGAATATATGCCAGTTGATATAAAGCATTTCAAAATATGGCATTGCTTTTTTGATAATTTTGAGTATAATAATATACAGAAAATATTGCCGCTTACTGATGGCGCGGGATATAAGTTATTCAGTGTGTCAAATGTTCCCGCTTACTGATGGTGCGGAATATAAGTTATTCGGTGCGAAAATCTTTCCCCACCTTCTGTGGTGGGGATTTTTATCAAGGAGAAATATGGATATACAGTCTGGTTTTTATTATCACATCAATCCACTGTTATCAACCAACTCCAGATGCCATCTCCTTAAACGTACCCGCCATCTCTCCTACAAGGCTCCACTGGCGCTGCATATAAGATTTCAGGCTGTCCGTGCTTTGCTCATAAGCTTCGCGGACAGTCTGCGGATTCTCAAAATGCTCCATGATTGCGTGGGCAGCGCAGAATCCGCTTTCCATTCCGGCGGATATGCCTTCGCCCATAGGGTTAAGAAATCCGGCAGTCTCACCTGCAAAAAGGATACGCCCCACACCGTAGTCCACATGGCAGCCCGGACGAATATGCGGCATTAACCATTTTTCTTCCTTAACCTGACTGTCAATCTGCAGATTATGCTGCTCTTTCATATAATTAATGAAACGCTCATAATAGTGCCTGATTTTATCCACATTCTTCACGGATACGCCAAGCACCAGAAGTTCATCTTTTACATTGAACCACGCATCATATTCCGACAGTTCCGACTGCAAATACGCATAAAAATAATGTGAATCTAAATCTATACTGCCCTTATTAAACGTCTGAAAAGTAGTTATATATCCTGCATTCTCCCCGATAATCTTCCGCTTAAGCGTCCCTACCACGCCTTCGCAGTCTAAGACATATCTCGCGTTTTCCGTATAATTAATTTCACCATTCAGGCTGACTTCCACCAAATCATCTTGCTCTATACAGGAAACCGCCGCTACGCCATCGTTTACTTTTGCACCGCTTTTCTTTGCCTTTTCCGCCAGCCAACCGTCAAACCCACTGCGCCACACATTCAGACCTTCTTGCAGGGAACGGTATTCTTTTCCACAATCGTTTGTGAAAATCATGCCCCTGTTTTCTGTCGGAGTACACATCGCAGATTCGGGCACCGCCTCGCCGAAATATTTCTTCACAAGCTCCATTGATTTCTTTATCAGAATGCCCGAACAGGATTTATACCTCGGCAGCTTAAATTTCTCCACCAGAAGAACTTTATATCCCTTTTCTGTTAAAATCTTAGCTGCCGTACACCCTGCCGGTCCCGCTCCGATTACTATCACGTCATATATATTTTGCATTAGTATTCTTCCCTTCCAATCTCCACCACATAACAATCATCTTCCGTTCCGGTCCTCTCTCCTGATTCAGACTTTTGAAACAGGAACGCATCTACCTGATTGACGTCAAGTATTCTGTCAACGGCAAACATATACACATATTGGCTGCTGTCTTTACTCATATATCCCATCTGCCCCGGTCCCATATAGAGATATGGATATGCTGTTCCGTCTTTCATTCTCACGCCGACAAGCGCAGGCGGCTCTACATAAGTTTCGTGCAGGAAAGTTTCTCCGGTTTCTGCATGTGCTGCCTCTTCCTGAATGGTTTGTCTGGGCGCGTCATAAACTGCTTTTATTGAAATCGGTGATATCTCCACGCCCGTTACCGTTACGCCTGTATCTCCTAACGGCGCATTACATTCCGCCTTATATATTTCATCGCTGCCCTGCAGAGTCCAGTTGAAACTCCATTCTCCTGCCATTCTATTCTCATACTCTCCTCTATTTGTATAAGTCCCCAGATTTTTGAGTTTTACGCTGACAGGTTTATTCAAGAAAAAACCTTCCCTATTTTGTGCGTTGAGATACATATGATATTCCAGCGTACCGTCCTCTGTCTTATATCTGGAAATCGTTCTTCCATCTGAATCTGTCTGCAAAGGAGTGCCGTCTTCATACACTGCCTTTCCCCTATCCTCTGCCTTATATCTGGAAATCGTTCTTCCGTCTGCGTCCGTCTGCAAAGGGGTGCCATCTTCATACACTGCCTTTCCCATATCCCCTGCAATAACACCATCATAAAAGCTTGCATCCCACGAAACGAACTCGCCGTCAACCAAAGCGTCCATATATTCAAATGCGGGTTCTTCATTATCCGCTAATTCAAAACCGCTTACTTCAAAAGACAGTAAGGCATAATAGTTATCCACAATGCTTTGTTTCGCGGTTACGGTAATTCCATTACAAGTAACTGACTGTTCGGGAAAATCCGCAAGCTTTATCTCTTCCGCCTGAGTTTTTATTTCTTCCGTTGCATGCAGACTATTTTCAATTCCCCGCGACCAATTCATATGGTAGGCAAAACACGCCGTACCGAATGCAAGGACTAATACTGCTGCCAAAACGCACGCTGCCTTTAACCTTGTTTTTAATCTTCTGTTTGATTTTATCGCACTTTCTCTCACTTTTATCATTTTCCGTTTTTCTTCTCCTTCTTTTTTTGCCTTTCGACTTTCTCTGATTTCTTTTTCTAAGTCCTGATTTTCTCTACATTTTTCATCGGCATGAATTATGTCGAAAGCATTCTCCGCTTTTTTCAATACAACGTCCGGAATCACTATATCTTTTTCTAAAATCTGCATTTTATCCTGTATCATATGCTGACGCCCCCTTCTTCTTTTCCTAAATAGCTTTCAGATAATTTTTTTCTGCCCCTTGCGAGTCTGGTTCGCACTGTTGCCTCCGGCATATTTAAAATCTTGGCAATTTCCTTAGTGTTTAGTCGTTCCACATAATAAAGCAGCAATATCAGTCTGTATCTTTCATCAAGACCGTACAGCACTTCTTTCCACTCCACATTTTCATATGCGTTATCGTACCTGCCTTCTTCGACTATCGTTTCGCAGGTTTGCAGCATATTTTCCTTATGTATGATATCATTGCATTTGTTGACTAAAATCCTTATCAGCCATGTTTTAAAATATTTCTCTTCCTTTAGCTGATACAGCTTTTCCCAACAAGTCAGGATTGTGTCCTGCAATGCGTCCGCCACATCTTCGTCGGAACGCAAGATTGCCTTTCCGACCTTATACATGGACTGCATATGCTGTTGCATTAACGCCGTAAAAGCAGCCGGATTTTTCGCTTTTGCCTCTTTGACTAAGTCATTCATGTTGACCGTGCTTCCTTTCATAGATTTGAACTTCTGCATGCATTACATTCTACTTATTAGACCGCCGCGGCTGATTTTATGTTTCAGGGAGTTTATATAATTTAAAAAGCACCGGATTTATCCGATGCCTATGATACAGTAATTACCTTTCTCTCATATAATGTTTAAGTTGGTCATAAAAATTTTCCCTTGTTCCAGCCATAATTACCACTACCACT
>JAMPEU010000024.1 GCA_023664865.1 Butyrivibrio sp.
TTTGTTTCGCTGTCTATATTGCTATATGCTTCTTTGTTCTCTTCCATGACTTTCTTAAGCATCTCCTTGTCCTTTGAATACCTGACTGCCTCAAATACCTGTCATAAACCAGTGCGATATTCATTGAAAGTATCATGCTCCTGACAATCGTATAGGTTCAGTTTATAGTTAGTTACATATTCCTTAAGTTCGTCGTCGATATCAAGAAGGTCATGCAGACACCTTGCTCCGTCCCACTTATGCTCGTCCCCGAAGTATACTACAAGCGTAATAATGGGTGCAAACTTTTCATCCTTCTTTATTCCTGAAAGATATTCGTCTTTACCATTTAAATCGCCTGCGGCTGTATGTAACCGCTTTTTCTGTTTCCACTGCTTGCGGTATCCAACGCTCTCTGAAAGCATATTCCGCAATACCATCTGGTAATCAACGTAGTTCTGGTTCTCCACTACTAGTATATGGAGTTTCCTGCCTTTCCAGACGCGCGCCTTGTCCACTACCGTCCTGATGCTTTCGCTTTCGGATTTTTGTCTTCTGTTTTTTCCCTTACGGCTCTTCCTGTCGCTTTTACCTTCCTGCCTTACATCGCAGTCAATAATTCCCGTGCTTACAATCTGCGAGTCTTCCGGCTCCAGCTCTTCCGGCTTTACAACCTGTGTTCCATTGAATAATGCTCCGTTTATCTGGTCTGCAAACCTTGTGTTGTCGTCCAGATAATCAAACTGATAATCGTCTTTTCTTCCCATCAGTCGTCCTCCCTTATTTTATTGTCCATATAAGGGATTCAGATTCCATGACGTGAAAAAAGATTTTCCAGAATTTAAGACTCCCAGATATGTTTTATTAATCATAGCATAGTTGTTGTAATTTTGTAAAGAGGGATTTTGAATTTATTTGCTAAACCTCATTTTCTAAAATGAAAAGGTATATGGAGCGTCAGCGGCACATAGGCTAACTGAAAAGGCACACTCTCGTTCCAGTGGATAAACAAACGAATGCCACGCTACGCGGACATTCTTATTGTTACGCAGCGGTACTAAGTTCAAAAGCCGCTTTGCGCCTTTTTCACTAACTACCGGCGTTTTCCAAGGACCTTTTCAGTTAGCCTATGTGCCACTGACGCCTGACAACTGTAAATAATAATGGAAAAATAAAACCATAAAAAAATAGAGCCATAAAAAATAAGTGAAATAGATAATGTTTCAGGCTTGTGGCAGCATGAATGGCATGAAGATATAGTACACAAAATGTTCTTTCGCGTTCCTGTGGAGTCGTATGAGATTTTCTTA
The DNA here is from genome assembly GCA_023664865.1 of Butyrivibrio sp. GTDB lineage: Bacteria > Bacillota > Clostridia > Lachnospirales > Lachnospiraceae > UBA3282. The sequence continues at coordinate 1,290 of JAMPEU010000024.1, forward strand.
ATATTCCGCATCGTATATCAGCAATTTCGGGACACGGAAGTCCCGAAAAGCCTGCATTGAGCATGGATGCGAATTGCAGGCGGTTGCGTGGGGTTATTATATCTTGACGGAATATTTAGAAAATCCATTCGACGAAACCGGACGCGAGAGAACATTTTGTGTACTATATCTTACTATCTTCCCTTAGAAAAAGCTCCCGAACTGCAGATATGCAATTCGAGAGCTAATTTTATTATTAATTATATGTATTAGATTTACTTCTAAGTTGTAATGCACTTATTCGGTAACTTCAACTGTTTCAGGAGTAGTTTCAGTTATATCGCTTTCAACAGTTGATGTTGTTGTAGGCTCAGGGACGTTCGACGACTGTGTAGTAGTTCCCTCACAGCCACTAACGGAACAAGTATTATCTTGGTGTGCTGTTGTCGCTGTACAACCGTCATATTGACAATAATGCATATTATTATCATTCAAAGTAGCACTCCAAAATTGACTATGCGTATGCGTAAATACATATTCACACACTGAACATTTTGGAGTACCATCGCTAGTATGTCCATTCCTATCATGGTCTCCATAAACCCGCTTACACACAGAACACGTATGCTGATATTCAGTATACTTAACATAAACATGCTCCTTACCCTCACACGGATCTGGCAACGGTGTGCAACCACCTTCTTCCTCATCTTCATCATCATCGTCATCATCATCCGGCACAACTTCCGGCTTGCTTGCCGCTACAATCGTGGTCTCTACTGCTTCAACCAATGTATCCTGTACCTGTACCAATGCTTCCTGCACTGCGGGTTCGTCTGCCATTGAGCCTTCCATAATTGCCAATATCGCCACTGAACCCGGAACAGCTTCTGCTCCGACACTCTCAAGCGCGCTTGTCATAGCCGCTTTCAAGCTTGCAACAGTTGAGAGCCTCATATCTTCTGATGCCCTTCTGCTTTCAAGTATTCCGTATGCAACATAGTGCTGGAACAAAACATCAGGGTCGTTGCCAAATTCTGCAACAACATCGGGATATAAAGCCGCATATTCTTCTGCATTGAAGAGCCTGCGAATCTTCGCCTCCACATCGACGCTGTTAGCCATACGGCATTCTGTCTTTCCAGCCAGTTCATAGTGTAATTCCAGCATTTCCGGTGAATCTCCTAATGCAGCAACCACGTCAGGGTTCTGCTCTGCATACCATAATGGATCAAACGCTGCCGCATTAGAGGTGCTGCAAACCTCATAGAGTATACATGCTGCAAGCCCCAAGACTGCTATGCGCCTTACCGCCTTAAATACTGATTTCATAAATTCTGCCATTTCTTTTCCTCCTGCCTTCTTTTGATATATCACATAGACAATTATTATCGTACTCAATCCCCCCCCGCGAAGTCAATGGTAAAATTACATAAAAAATTGTAATATTTCTGTAATAAATGTCCAAAATTCTTACGAAACGTAATAGACGGAATTTTTAAATCCCTGAAATGAAGTTAGAATGATTTTACAAAGAAATACGCCGCTAACTGCGCCCTTGAGCTGAATTCCTCAGTTTCCAGCAGTTCGCGCACTTCTTCCTTGCTGTAGAAACGGGCTTCAATCAGCTCGTTATCGGAAGTGTGGTCTTCAAACTCTCCTTCCGCCTCCACAAACGCAATCTGTGTCTTAATATCGGAAATGGCGAGCGCGGAAAAAGACGGCGGCAGAATATCCACAACCTTCTTAAGCATAAGCCCTGTTTCTTCATACAGTTCTCTTTGTATGCACTCTTCAATCGTTTCGCCGTCTTCTATCATGCCGGCGCAGAGATTATACACATAGCGGTTTACGCCCATGCGGAACTCTTTAAGCAGCAGCATTTTATCATCGCAGTACGCCACGATGGAGACGCCGCTGACATGGTTACCCAGCTCATTTTCATCTGCGAGGTCGTGTCTGCTGACAATCTCATAGACTTTTTCCCTGTCCTTCTTATTCAGGTATGTGAGTTCATAGTTTTTCAGGTATTTTCCGTCCTTAACCTTCTTTAGATGCAGCAATTTCATATTTTTAAGACTCCTTACCTTTCATCTGTTCTGCAAACGATTTATTTTTCTTCTTCCTTGTAATCTCCATCAGCCCAAGCCCCGTTATATCTACCACGCTCGCAGGAACGGAATCTTTTTTAAGCAGGCTCTTCATATAATCCATTAATTCCTGAGTATGTTCCCTGCTTTCCATATTGATAAAATCAACCAGTATCATTCCTGCAAGATTTCTTGCACGAAGAGCTATTGCTATTGCTTCAGCGGCTTCCATGTTGATTTTGAAGTAAGTTTCTTCCTGATTTTTCTTCTTGGTTTCATATTTTCCCGTGTTGACGTCTATCGCCGTCAGCGCTTCGGTATTTTCAATCACAAGGTACGCGCCCGATTTAAGCCAGACTTTTCTATCCAAAAGACCGTCTATCCTCGACTCTATAGAGTAGAGTTTATATAGCGGCAGCATTTTATCTTCATAGAATTTGACCTTAGACGGATTAACAGCCGCGTCTTCGATAAGCCTGTCATAAATCTCTTTTTCATCAGTGATAATCTCATCATATTCCGCCTGATAGCAGTCCCTTATAAACATGATATACTCAGGCGCGGCCTTGTAAAGGCAGGTAAAGCAGATGCGTTTATCGCCCATGCTTAGGATATATTCCATCTGTGCGGCAAGTTTCTTTGCCTCATCTGTTATGACTGATACATCGTCCGTTTCGGCGGCGTTTGTCCGCACTATTACGTCAAAGCGTTTGGCGATTTCTTTAAGCGGCTCCAGATTTTTATAGAGCTGATGGTGTTTTTTGCCAAGTTTCGATGAAACTTCAACTTCTCCGTCCCTATTGCCGATTCCTGCATCGTTCGCCTGTCTGTATTTAACCACTACATAAGAGCCCGACAAAGACAATTCTGCGGACACTCCCGCAAGCTTGGTCTTTACAGGCTCTTTAACAAGCTGGACGAGCAGTTCGTCGCCCGCTTTGAGACAGTCGCCTTTTCTATTAACGATAATGGCGTCCTTTGCCTTATCAAGCGGTAGAAAAGCAAGTTCGCCTTTTTTTATTTCTACAAACGCCGCGCCGATATTGGCGGATATGTTTTGGACTTTTCCTACATAGATATTTCCGATTGAGGAGGCTTTATTTTCGCCTAAATCATCAATGTCCTGCGCCTGAATCGCCAGAATATTTCTATTGCAGACAAGGATGGAGAGCAGCTTGTTATAGAGTTTTAAAATCAGTATTTTTCCTTTTTCTGTGTCCTGCATGCAATGACCATGCTCCTTTTTCACACTATTTGCCAACATCAGCAAGCGGTATTAACTCTCCGTCTTCTGACTTTGTATATGTCTCCGTTCTTATAATCTGCCAGTTATGCGCCTCATATTCCGCATGGCAGAAATCCATAAGCTCTTCCATCACCATTACAGGCTTGATGTTTCCGCTGCTGCTTGCGTCCAAAAGCATATGAAAAGCAAAGCTGTCATTTGCATCTTTAGTGGGAAGATTTATGCCCTTCCCTGTGTTTATTTCCAAAATTCCGGGTTTTATATCAAGCTCAAGCACGCTTTTTTTCGTGGTCTTCGTAACCATAATCGACTCCTGCGCGCAAAAAGCCGCCAGCTTGTCCTCAATATCATCAATAGGACAGTTCTTAGCGCCGTCCTCCGCTTTATATACAACCAGATAATCCGCGGCTGCCACGCTTGCCATGGCGTTTTTTACAGTGTCGGGGAGCAGAGTCACATCAAGCACGGACATGCCTTCTACCATAGCCTGATTAAGCGCTTCCTTCATATCCTCTACGGATGTAAGGGAATTTACTTCGATATCCAGATATTCCCCCATGCTCTCTATGCCGACGCCTAACGGCGCGGCAAAAGACATTGTCTGGTGTGGGCTGAAACCTTCTGAATATTTGATGTCGATATCCGCTCTTCTGATCGCTTTCTGGAAAAACCTCATCACATCAAGATGCCCTATGAACTTCATCACGCCATATTTGGCGAACTTTATCCTAACTTTCATTACTAACAGACTCCCTTTTTTCAAAGCACACCCCGCAGCCGAATCGCATCACGCCGCAGCCCTGACATTTACTCCTGCAGTTAGGCGACACGATTTCTTCTTTCGCTTTTTCCCACTCCCGCAGAAGAAATTCCTTCGTCACGCCGCAGTCTATGAAATCCCACGGAAAAACCTCGTCTTCTTTCCGCTCGCGGATTGTATAAAAATCGGGATTAACGTCACATTCTTCAAAGCATGACATCCAGATGTCGTTGTGGAAGTATTCGCTCCATGAATCGAACATACAGCCCTTCTCATATGCCTTTAAAATCACTTTTGCAAGTTTTCTGTCACCTCTTGCAAGAATTCCTTCAATCACGCTCACGTCGGCTTCATGCCAGTTGTACTTGATGCTCTTCTGGTTAAGCTGCGATGCGATGCCCTGTCTGGTCTTATACGCTTTTTCTATAAATTCCTCTTTCGTACACATCTTCGCCCACTGAAACGGCGTAAACGGCTTGGGGATAAAGAAAGATGTGCTTGCGACAATCTGGACTTTACCGTTTATGCGCTTGTCCTTCGGCACAGTATCGAAAAAGACCGCTGCGATTTTATTGGACAAATCGCCTATTCCTGCTATATCTTCATCGGTCTCCGTAGGCAGTCCCAGCATAAAATATAATTTAACCCTCGTCCAGCCGCCCTCAAACGCAAGCGCCGCCCCATCCAGAATGACTTGTTCGGTCAATCCTTTGTTTATGACGTCCCTTAGCCGCTGGCTGCCTGCCTCCGGCGCAAACGTAAGGCTGCTTTTTTTTACGTCCTGAACCTTGCTCATTACATCGAGCGAAAATGCGTCGATTCGTAAGGATGGCAGGGAAATATTTATATGCTTTCTGCTGCACTCATCAATCAGGTATTTAAGCAGCTCGTCCAACCCGGAATAGTCGCTTGAACTTAACGAGCTTAGGGAGATTTCTTCATATCCCGTGCTGTCTAACATTTCTTTGGCGTATTTTTTGAGTATCTCGACGTCGCGCTCCCTCACGGGCCTGTATAGCTGTCCCGCCTGACAGAAACGGCAGCCTCTGATGCAGCCGCGCTGTATCTCCAAAACCACCCTGTCCTGCGTTACCTGTATAAAAGGCACGATGGGCTTGGTTGGATAATAACTGTCAGACACTTCCATTAGGATTTCTTTAAGAATCGTATCCGGAGCTTTATCATACAGCTTCTTACGGCATTTAACCGTGCCGTCTAAGTTATATTCTTCTTCATAGAATATCGGAACGTATATGCCCGGAATCTGCGCAGCTTTTTTAAGGAAATCAAGACGGCTGCCTTTTTCCCTCTTATTTTCCTTATATACGTCCATAAGCAGACGGTACTGCGTCTCGCCCTCGCCTATATAGAATAAATCAAAAAAATCCGCAATCGGTTCGGGATTGTAACTGCATGGTCCGCCCCCGATTACAATCGGCACATCTTCGCCTCTGTCTTTTGCAAGAAGGGGTATCTGCGATAAATCGAGTATCTGCAGGACATTGGTATAGCACATCTCATATTGGAGCGTGATGCCTAAGAAGTCCATATTTTTCACAGGCTCCTGAGATTCTATGGCAAACAGCGGGATATGCCTATCGCGCATGATTTTATCCATATCCGTCCACGGGGAATATACGCGTTCACACCACACATCGTCCCATGAGTTGAACATGCTGTATAAGATTTGAATACCCAGATGCGACATGCCAATCTCGTAGACGTCCGGAAAGCACATGCAGAAGCGGATGTCTACCTGATTTTTATCTTTCATAACGGAATTAACTTCATTTCCTATATAACGCGCCGGTTTCTCAACCTGCAATAATATTTCATCTGATAATGCCAGTTTCCTTGCCATGTAAGGTATTCCTTTTCTTCATATTTGCCGCTGTCTACAGCATTATGGTATTTATGGGTTCGTATCCGCCGATTCGTAGATATTAAAATAATCCTCGGAAATCATTCCGCATACGTCGTTCATCGAGAAACCGAAAATCTTATATTGTCCTGCGTCGCACAAAAGAAACGCTATAAAGAGTATGACGGCGGCTGCCATCCGCAGTCTGAATGTACTTGTACCGCTGTTTGGAAGTTCCTGTTCACGCATACCGTTCATGCCCATACCGTCATAATCGGCACGCATAATCTCGTCCATGCGCATTGAATCATTCCTATTCCATACAAGCGGCAGGTTATCTTTCGCTCCGTACAGTATTCGCTCCCGCTGTCTGACTTTCATACGGTTATCCATATTTTCAGCCCTGATATATTGAGCTAATTTAAGCTTTTTATCCACAGGCGTTTGTCTTCCCAGCCTATAGCCCTGCTCTATCTGATTTGACGTCGTTCTTTTCATCACAAACAATTTCCCCATTCCTGCTCAAACTGCAAGTTTATGTCACAAGCCGCCAGCGATAAAAACCTCTTCGATGCCTGTACAAACTGCTTTCTTTACAGAATTGTATGTAGAAAAGCTCAGAAAAAGAACATCCGAGGACTATCTTTTCGCCAGTTCGGCAGTGATTTCCTCCCATGTGACGCCTTTTTCAGCCATCAAGACCATCATATGATATAAAAAGTCCGCAATTTCATATTTTATCTCATTGGCGTTCGGATTTTTCGCGGCAATAACTATTTCGGTAGCTTCCTCGCCAAGTTTCTTAAGTATCTTGTCTATTCCTTTGTCAAAAAGATAATTGGTATATGAGCCGTCTTTGGGGTGGACCTTCCTATCTTTAATCACGTCGAATACCTGTTCAAAAACCCGCAGCGGATTGCTCTCGTCATACTCTTTGCGCATTATTTCGTTAAAGAAGCACGAATGTGCGCCCGTATGGCATGCGGCTCCAATCTGTGATACTTTGGCAAGAATAGTGTCCTTGTCGCAGTCAGCCGTTAAGGATTTAACATATTGGTAATGCCCGCTCGTCTCGCCCTTAACCCACAGCTCATCGCGGCTCCTGCTGTAATAAGTCATTTTTCCGGTCTCAATCGTCGCATTAAACGCCGCTTCGTCCATATATGCCACCATCAGCACTTCGTCGGTCTTATAATCCTGCACGACCACGGGAACATGACCGTCTGAGTTGAGTTTAAACTCCGACCATTCGATTCGCGCCTCAAACGTATTCATGGAGATGCCGTTTGCCTGACACAGCGTCTTTACGGCAAGAAGCTCTTTCGCATTCTCGTTGATGGCATAGCCTGAAATACCACAGATGTTTTCTAAAGAAAGCATCTCGATGATTTTATCTAAAGACACCTCCGGCACGGATACAATCATGGGGAACCTGGAGACCGAAATCGCATCTTTAATACAGTGTTCCTTCACTAAGATAAGCTTATCGGCATAAGCGTCAAGCAGCTCCTCGTTATCCGTAATCTCGTTTGTATCAGAGATACATACGGCGATTTTATCTTTACCGAACTTCTTCGACACTTCTTCCGTAATCTCGATGTTTCCTGCCTTGGAATAGTTCAAAGCCGCCATTTTGCAGCCCGCATAGATGAGCTTCTTGACGTCTTCCATTCTATGTACGTTGCCGGCTCCGATTACCGGAATTTCCGCTTTCGCGCAGATGTCCTTGATAATATCGAGCGCCGCTTCATGCTCTGTATCACCGCTCGAAAGATCATATACAATAAGTTCATCGGCATTGTTATCGCTGTAAAATTTAGCCAGCGCGGCAGGATCGGTATTGATAATCGTCTTATCTGAAAAATCTTTTACCGCGTTTTCCTTATACAGATATATACATGGTATCAGTTTTTTGTACATTGTAATCCCTCTCGTCTTATATTATGTAAAAATATCAGCATAGACTCCCTTTCGTACTAAGTACGTCAATAATGCGGCTGTCGCGTTCTACCGCCATATCCAACGCTTTTGCAAACGCCTTGAACATCGCCTCAATCATGTGGTGCGCGTTGCTGCCCGAAAGCATCTTAATATGTATGTTCATTCCCGCGCTATAGGACAGCGCATAGAAAAATTCCTTTACAAGAGCCGTATCCAGACTGCCTACGCGCTCTGCATCAAATCCGCACTCATATGAAAGATAAGGCCTGCCGCATAAATCCACGGCGCATAAGCATAACGCGTCGTCCATCGGCAGAATGAAAGAACCGTAACGTTTGATTCCCGCCTTGTCTCCGAGCGCTTCTTTAATCGCCTGCCCTAAAACTATGCCGGTATCCTCCACAGTATGATGTCCGTCCACTTCCAAATCCCCGTTGACTGATACAGTCAAGTCGAAAAATCCATGCTTGGCGAAGCCTTCAAGCATATGGTCGAAAAATCCTATGCCCGTTTCAATCTCGCCTTTCCCCTTGCCATCTAAAGCGAGCGTCACAATTATATCCGTTTCCTTTGTCTTTCTTTTCACAGAAGCTGTTCTTGCCATAATGACTCCTTTTCTTTTTTATTTAAATAATTAATTGCAAATTTTCATTCCTAGAGTTTAATCGAAATGAACAAAATAAGGGGTGACTTGCCACTGCATCGGAACCCCGTTTTTGTTCATTTGGATTAAACTCATAACTGTTATCCAAACCTCACGCTGATGGAATTGGCATGTGCGGTAAGCCCTTCTTTTTTTGCAAACAGTTCTATATCTTTATGCGCGGATTCCAACGCTTCCCTTGAATAGGAAATAATGCTTGTCTTTTTAATAAAATCGTCTACGCTAAGCGGCGAGAAAAACCGTGCCGTGCCGTTGGTAGGCAGGATATGGTTAGGTCCCGCATAATAATCTCCTAACGGCTCCGAAGAATATTCCCCTAAGAATATCGCCCCTGCATTTTCAATCTTAGTCATAACCTCATACGGATTCTTTGTCAGAATCTCAAGATGTTCGGAAGCGATTGCATTTGCCGCCGCAACCGCAGAGTTCATAGAGTCCGCAATTAAGATATATCCGTAATTATCTAACGATTTGCGTATAATATCGGCTCTTGAGAGTTCTCCTAAAAATCCGTCTGTCTGCGCAGATACTTCTTCTGCAAGCGTGCGGCTTGTCGTAATCAGAATCGCACTTGCCAATTCGTCATGCTCCGCCTGAGAAAGCAAATCGGCAGCGACATAGCGCGGATTCGCCGTTTCATCGGCAATTACCAGAATCTCGCTCGGACCGGCAATCGAATCAATGCTGACATATCCGAAACAAGCCTTTTTCGCAAGAGCCACGAAAATATTGCCCGGTCCCGTGATTTTATCCACCTTAGGAATGCTTTCCGTGCCAAACGCCATAGCCGCGATTGCCTGCGCACCGCCCACTTTATATATCTCGTCCACTCCGGCAATCCTTGCCGCTACCAAAGTCGCCGCCGGCACTTTGCCGTCTGTTCCCGCCGGAGTAGTCATAATAATCTTTTTTACCCCCGCTACCTTAGCCGGAATGACATTCATAAGCAGACTGCTCGGATAAGCCGCCTTGCCGCCCGGCACATACACTCCCGATATCGCTATCGGCATAATCCGCTGCCCTAAAATGGAGCCGTCAGGCTTCGTGTCTATCCAACTGTTGCGCAGCTGCTTACGATGAAAAGCCTCAATATTGGCTGCACTCCTTTTCATCACCTCGATAAATTCAGGCTCCGTGCCAGCATAGGCTTCTTCAATCTCTTCTTCCGTCACCCTGATATTATCTGCATTAATCTCCCATTTATCAAAGTTTCTCGTATATTCAAAAACCGCCTCGTCCTTCCTTTCACGGACATTCACAATAATATCAGCAACCACAGCCTCATACTGTCCGTAGTTGTTCGGACTCCTCTTCAAAAGACTCTCAAGCAGACTGCTCTGCGTCTTGGTATTTAATTCAACAATATTCATATGAACTGTATCCTTTCTATAATCTATTCAAAATATAATTATAATTCTTTCATACCCAGAGTTCAGGCAACATGAACAAAATAAGGGGCGACTTACCGCTTTTCAGGCATTGGAGCCCCGTTTTTGTTCATGTTGTCTGAACTCGTGACAGCACATCAGCCTTTCTAAATCTTCTCCTTCATCGCCGTAATCAGCCTCTTAATCCGCTCCGGCTCCATCTGCATACTGACCTGATTCACAATCATGCGCGCCGACAACGGACAGATTTCCTCAAGCACTTCCAGCCCGTTCTCTCTAAGCGTAGAGCCGGTCTCCACGATATCGACTATTACGTCCGAAAGCTGCACAATCGGACCTAATTCCACGGAACCGTTCAGCTTGATAATATCCACGGTCTGATGCTTTTTGTTATAAAAATAGTCTTTGGCGATATTAGGATATTTGCTTGCTACGCGAATCATTTCATGATGCTTGAGCAGCTCCCCTGCGCTGTGCGGTCCGCAGACGCACATACGGCATTTGCCATAGCCTAAGTCCAGCACCTCATACACATGGCGGTTCTCTTCCATAATCGTATCCCTGCCGACTACGCCGATATCCGCTGCGCCGTACTCAACATATGTAGGCACGTCAGGTCCTTTTGCAAGGAAAAATTTCAATTTCTTCTCCTCATTTACGAAAATCAGCTTTCTGGAATCCTTATCCTTCATTTCTTCGCAGGTAATGCCGATTTTCTCAAGCAGTTCCATTGTTTTATTTGCCAGTCTTCCCTTTGCCAGCGCAAAAGTAAGATATCTTTCTTCGCTCATTCCTATGTCTATACTCCTTCTACAAGCTGTAAATTTGTGGCAGATTTTATTCAGACAGTTTTCTATTCTTTCGCGTGTTCAACGCTTTGGCAGCAGTTCCACGTTCTTGCCGTCTGAGCGCAGCGATTTTGCCTCTCTTAATTTCTCACTGAAATTATCTTCTTCATAAAAAATCTGTATAGGTTTCTCGGTATGCGAACCCACTACTTTCTGCCTGTCCATTGCAAGCAGCAAATCGTCTACCGATACCATAAAGCCGATTGCCGCAGCGTCCTTACCGAAACGGCTAAGCAGCGTATCATATCTGCCACCCTTTACGATTGCGTCGCCCACGCCATATGTATATCCCTTAAAAATAATGCCTGTATAATAATTATACTTGCTAAGCATGGTAAGGTCAAAAGAAATATATTTTTCCACGCCGTAATCACATAACGCCTCATATACCTGCTTAAGCCTTTTGATTGCGTCGAGCGAACGCTTATTTTCTACCGCTTTCTCCGCTTCTATAAGCATATCGTAAGAGCCGAAAAGGTCGCTTGTCTTTAACAAAATCTTCCTTTCTTTTTCCCCTACGTTCTTATTCTCAAGAAGTTCTTCCGCGCCGAAATAATTTTTGCCTGATATAAGCTCCCTAAGTGTAAGTTCTGTATCTTCGTCCAAGCCTGCCTCTGCACATATTCCTTTAAAATACTCAAGGTTGCCGATGCTGACCTGAAAATCATTAAGCCCCGCGTGGTAAAGAGTCTCTACCGTCATTGCTATCATTTCTGCGTCGGCTTGGACGGAGGCATCTCCGATAAGTTCTGCGCCCATCTGCGTAACTTCCTTTAATTTGCCCTGCAGATTAGATGTATTGGTAAAGGTGTTTCCTTTATAACAGAACCGAATCGGCGCATCGCTTTCCATGAAATACTTCGCCGCACATCTGGCAATCGACGGCGTGAAGTCCGGCCTTAACACCAGCGTATTTCCCTCTTTGTCAAAAAATTTATATAATTCCTTGGACGGCGTCGTGCCGATTTCCTTGGAAAAAACATCAAAAAACTCAAAGGTCGGTGTCTGGATGTCGCGGTATCCGTATGCGTGGATGCGCTCGCTAAGAAGACGCTCCACATTAAGCTTCTTCTCTTCCTCATCTCCATATATATCCCTGACGCCTTCCGGCGTATGCACTAATTTACTACCCATATCCGTCAATCCTTTCGCATAAATTACTCTTTAAAACAATTTCGTCCCTCTAAATAAGGCTTGCGCAATGCCTAAATTACACTTAATTATATTGTTAAATCGCATATTTTGCAAGCACTATGCTCTGTCATCCAAATCTTTCTGCAACATATCCAGATATGGCACGAGAATCCCATGCTTTTTAGGCAGGACGTATTCGGGATTGAGTTCCTCGTAACGGAAACTTTTTCTTCCCCCTCCTTTGGCCCTGTCCCAGAAAAACCGCAGCATTTCATACGGCAGATAATAGAAAATGTCTTTATGCGTATAATAAATCAGGAAAAACGCTATCCCCTTCTGCTTTTCAAACTGTTCCATAAAAAGAACCTGATGTTCATGTATATTCTGCAGGGAAAATGTGTCCGTGGCGCATTCTTTGGCATCAAAGCACACGGGAATCCCCTGTACCGCGCCGATATAGTCCACGGTGCTTTTCTGCTCAAAATATGCAAGCGTGATATGCCTGCTCTGTTTATCAATATTAATCGGGGTAATCGGAGTAGGAATTTTCTGGATCAGCGCCAGACCGTTATCCAGATATTTCTCATTTGTACGGTTAATCAGGTCTTCCAGCGTAGAACCGCGGAGTCCTCTTGAGTTCCAAGTCGCCATTATAAATATGCTCCTTTAAATATCGGTAACTTTATCAAAAATCTCCGGCAGCGGTGCGGTAAACTCCCTGCCGCTTATATCGCCAAACGGCTCGCCAAGCTGCGGAAATACCACCTTATAAGCATGAAGGAGTTGATATTTAACTCCGTATCTTGCACGGTACTTGTCATTCCATGCCCTGTTGCCGTATTTATAATCTCCCAAGACCGGATGCCCGATACCTGCCAGATGCGCCCTTATTTGATGGGACTTTCCGGTAATAAGCTCCACTTCCAGTAAAGTTTTATCACCGTACTGTTTTATGGGCGCGTATTTTGTCTTTATATAAGACGCCTTTTCGACAGAATCAGAACGAATCTGCACCTTATTGTTCTTTTCGTTCTTTATCAGATAGCCTTCTATCGTTTTTTCTTCTGTAATACTGCCTTTCACATACAGTCTGTAAAATTTACGGATACCGCGTTCTTTAAGCGCATTTCCAAGCATCTGCGCCCCACGCACGGACTTAGCACACAGCACTATGCCGCTCGTATTCCTGTCAAGCCTGTTACAGACTGACGGACGGAATGTTTTAAGCGACTCTTCCGTTATATTGCCATTTTCAAGCAGATATTGTATAAGCCAGTCATTCAGCGAAAAATCATCTGCCTTAGCTTTCTGGCTAAGCAGCCCCGCGGGTTTATCCGCTATCAGAATATGCTCGTTTTCATATATAATCGGCAGATTATAAGTATGCTTTGGCATTTTCCCTACCGGCTCTGTGTAGTTTTTCTGCCTCGTTCCCATAAATTTTTCTAAAGTTTCATCAGAAAAATAGACCTGTACGGTATCTCCTGCCCGAAGTTTCTCACTTCCATCAGCCTTTGCACTGTTTAGCACAATATTCTTTTTGCGCAGCATTTTATAAATAAAGCTATTGCCTGCTTTGGGAAGCAGCTTGTGCAGATACCTGTCAAACCGCTGTCCTTCTTCGTTTGCCGTAACCGTCCTTGCATACATGTTAAAGCCTTTCTGTCGTGACCTTTCTTCCAATTATGATTATTATAACATTTACAATATAATGAAACAATCAATATTTATAAAAATCAGCATAACTGCGTACTCTAATTATAAATAACGGTTTTATACCTGCGCACTCTAAGCATAAATGGCATATCTATACCTGCGCACTCTGGATAAAAACGGTTATTTCACACTTGTACATTGCAGAAATTTATGATATTTTATACTAAATATGAAAAACGCATCGGGCAGCCTTATGTAATTGATACTAAAACTACCGTCAAAAAGATGGAATCATATATATTCCGGCGTATATGACTATGTGCCTGTGAGTAAGCGCCTAATGAAGGCTTTCATTAAGATGCCCTCTTACAATGAAACCGAATACAACGTCTTAATTATCTCATTTTTATTTTTGTTATCTTCCACATATGACGACGACATTTGACTCAATCGGTCAATATATTTGTCCATATTATCGAAAATCTTAATCGTGATATTCTTATATCCGTCCTGCGCTAACATCTGTTCTAAGTGCTTTTCGCCCGCATTGCAGTCGCATTTGGCATCTTCCGTATAAGCGCATATCGCACTCCCCTTAAGCGCCATATGGCTTATAGCGAAATTCTTCTGGTATGAAGTAAAGTACATATCGTAAAATCCCGTCAGCTTATCATCATATGGCGATATTTTCTCCCGCGCCTCATCGCTGCAGCCCTTAGCCGTCAAAAACATTATCATGTTTATCGCGCTTTTGCACGACGGCAAACAGCCAAGCACAGCCACGACGGTAAGCAGATTTTTACTGCTCCCCGTAGAATATATGCCGATTCCATATACCAGCATGGATATTGCAAAATATGCGCATGTCCTGAGCGCGGTAAACGCCTTCATGTATCTTATATAGCCGTAGCTCCCTTTAGTTATTCTTTTTTTCACCAAAATCCTCCGTTCTTATTCAGACTGCAAGTCCAAACCCGCATGTAAAAATTTATCTTTATGCCAAATTATACCAAGCCCCTCGTCAGTGCATACAACATTTTCATCGGTACGCCGTAGATGGAAAGTTCTTTCTTTCTCTTACAGTCTTGCAATGCCTTATGTACGACCTTCTCAGGCTTTGCCATCGTGAGCTTTTTAAGCATGTTCATCTGTCCGTATCTCCCATAGGCATGTTCCAGAAACGGCGTATCCACAGGACCCGGACATACTACTGTCACGGTTATGCCTTTTTTCTTAAGCTCTTTGGCAAGCGCCCTTGCGAAAGAATACACATACGCCTTTGATGCGGCGTAAACGGCGAAATCTTTCTGCGGAAGAAACGCCGCGCCCGACGATGCCTGTATTATCTTGCTGCCTTTTTTCATATAGGGCAGACAGAATTTGGTAATCTGCGTTAATGCAAGCACATTTAAGCGCACCATCTGCGCCGCCTCGTCCCTGCTTAAATTTTCAAAAGCCCCGTATGTGCCTACGCCCGCGCAGTTGACAAGCACTGATATGCCCGCATTCTTTATCATTAAAAGTTCCGCAAACTGCGCAAGCTGCGCATCATCAGTAATATCAATCGGCACGGCGCGTACTTTAGGTGTACGATGCGAAACATTTATCCGTTTCCTAATTATCTCTTTAAGTTTTATCTTAAGCTCGTCTAATACATCCTTTCTTCTTGCCAACAGCCAGATTTCGTCTGTCTTATGCAAGGTGGGCGCAAGCTGCATGGCAAATTCCTTCCCCATTCCTGAAGATGCCCCTGTAATAATAGCGATGTTCATAAAAATCCCCCTTTTATTCACTTATTCTTATGACCATTAACCTTCTTTTTCGTCTTTTTAATGCTTTCCGCCCTCTTTTTAATTTTCCTCGGCGGAATCAAACATTTTTTATCAAAACCTATTAAGTCCCCTCTTCCCGCTTTTATGAGTGCCTCGTGAACCAAATCATAATTCTTCGGGTCGCGGTATTGTATCAGGGCGCGCTGCATCGCCTTTTCATGCGGATTTCTGCATACATACACATTCTTTTGACTAATAGGGTCAACACCTGTATAGTACATTACGGTAGAAACCGTAGACGGCGTAGGATAAAAATCCTGCACCTGTTCCGGTTTACAGCCTGTATCTCTTAGGTATTCCGCCAATTCGACCGCTTCTTTTAACGAAGAACCCGGATGCGATGACATAAGGTACGGCACAAGAAACTGTTCTTTTTTAAGTTTACCGTTTATTTTATCATATTTGTGTACGAATTGCTCATATACGGCACGTTCAGGCTTACCCATTCTAAGCAGCACAGCATCCGAAATATGCTCAGGCGCTACCCTAAGCTGCCCGCTCACATGGTATTTAAGCAGCTCTATGAAAAATGTATCATCCTTATCGGCAAGCAGATAGTCAAATCTGATTCCCGAACGGATAAACACCTTCTTTACGCCGGGCAGACTGCGGAGCCTGTGAAGGAGCGCAAGGTAATCCGAATGGTCTATATGCAGATTAGCACATGGCTTGGGAAAAAGACATTGCTTATTTGTGCATACGCCCTTTGTCATCTGTTTCTCACACGACGGATGTCGGAAATTGGCGGTAGGTCCCCCGACATCGTGGATATAACCTTTAAAGTCAGGTTCTTTTATCATAAGTTCCGCTTCCCTTATAAGCGAGTCGTGGCTTCTTGCCTGGACTATCCTGCCCTGATGGAAAGTCAGCGCACAGAAATTACATCCGCCGAAACACCCTCTGCTGCTTGTCAGGGAAAACTTAATCTCAGTAATGGCGGGTACTCCGCCTTTAGTTTCATAGGACGGATGATAGGTACGCATATACGGAAGTTCATGCACAGCGTCCATCTCCTCGGCAGTAAGCGGTTTCTGTGGCGGATTCTGCACCACATACACCTGATGCGGATATTCTTCTATCAGGCACTTGCCGTTAAACGGATCGGTATTCTTATACTGAATACCAAAGCTTTCCGCATAACGCCGCGGATTAGCCTGCATTTCTTCATAGGAAGGGAGTTTTATACCGTCATAGACTCCGGAAATATCCCTTGTCTTATATACGGTTCCTGCTATAAAGCCGATATCCTTTACATCAATGCCGCTTGCCAAGGCGTCGGCGATTTCCACAATAGACTTCTCTCCCATACCGTAGGAAATGATATCAGCCTGACTGTCAAGCAGTATGGAACGTCTAAGGCCATCAGACCAGTAATCATAATGCGCAAGCCGTCTTAAACTCGCCTCGATGCCGCCGATTATTATCGGCACGTCTTTATAAGTCTTTCTAATCAGATTGCCATAGACTATAGTTGCCCGGTCAGGGCGTTTATAAGCTTCTCCGCCGGGCGAGTAGGCGTCGCTTGTCCTATGTTTTTTTGACACATAATAATGGTTTACCATGGAATCCATGTTTCCTGCGGAAATCAGGAATCCAAGCCGCGGTTTACCCAAAACGGCAATACTCTCATCCTTTTTCCAGTCCGGCTGCGATATAATCCCCACGCTGTAGCCGTTTGCTTCAAGCACCCTGCTTATTATAGCATGTCCGAAGGACGGATGGTCCACATAAGCATCGCCTATTATGTATACAAAATCAGGCTGCTCTATTCCTGCTCTTTGCATATCTTCTTTCGATATCGGTAAAAATCCCATCGTCTTATACAAGCTCCCCATAATCGAAAATATAATAGTCGGCAAGTTCTTTCTTTTCTTCGTCCTGCTGTATGGACGCCTCATCATATACGGCGCATACTTTCATGCCCGCCGCCTTGCCCGCCATAATGCCATGCACGATATCTTCAAAAACCAGACAACGCTGCGGCATAACCTTAAGTTCATTGGCTACCGCCAGATAGATATCCGGCGCGGGCTTGCCTTTCATGCCATCTGAACCAGTCATGATGCTGCCAAAATAACCGCCTAAGCCGTTGACGGCAATAAGATTTTCCACAAGTTCCCTGGAATTGCTGGTGGCTATTCCAAGCTTGATATTATTCTCCACACAGATATCCAGAAATGCAAGCGCGCCTGCTTTAAGCTTGACGTCACGGCTGTATTTATCCCATGCCATCTGATTCCAGTCGGCTTTTATCTTCTCAAGGTCGTCAGCAAGCATAAATGTTTCCTTGAAAAATACCGCCGTTTCGTTGAACGTCCTTCCGCCGATGCGGGAATGGAGGTCTTTAGGCGACTCAATGCCGAACCTTGCCAGATATTCTACGTCTATCTCCTGCCACATCCATGTCGAATCCACCAAAGAGCCGTCCAAGTCAAAAATAACGGCGTCTATTTCATTTAGCGACAATTTATCCTTCTGCATATCTTTTCTTCCCTTTTTCATATACTGAAATATGTAACCTTGCAAACCACGTTTTCATGGAAAGGAATAGAAATATCATGCTGACCAAAATATTCGATTCTTTCACACGAGCCATATTCACGCTGCTTGCAATATATCTGACGTTTCTTCTTCTGCGCTATCCCGCCCAGTCGTTAAACTATGCCTCCACAGGCCTGCTTTTGTGGTTTCAGAAAATGATTCCTACCCTGCTTCCTTTTATGATAATATCAGGCGTAATGGTGCGCATGAATCTTACTGAGCGTTTTGCCAAGTTTTTTCATCCGTTGTTCCACCTAATCTGGGGTACTTCCTTAAACGGTTCATATGTTATCCTGATGGGTATGTTATGCGGATTCCCCATGGGCGCCCGCGTCATTGGCGAATTGTGCCGTTCAGGCAGATTATCCGAAGAAGAAGGGGCTTTTCTGCTGGCTTTCTGCAATAATATAGGTCCGATATATTTTATCAGTTTCGTAATGAGTACGCTTTCTTTATCCGGAAACTATATTCCGTTCCTTATAATGTACGGCGTCCCGCTATTCTACGGCTTTTTACTGCGTTTTTGTTTAAAACGGCGTGATAACCGCAATGCCGTCTGCGGCATAACTAACCATATTCCAATCATAGCCGCCAATACGCCTTCCCTTCTTGCCGCCGTCGATGACTCCATAGTATCAGCCCTTATCGGCATCGGCAAACTCGGCGGATATATGGTTCTTTTCAATCTCCTCAATATTATGCTGATTCCCTTTTCTTCCCTGCCCGAAAAGTTCTCCTTAGTCTGCAACTGCCTCCTCGAAATCACAAGCGGCATAAGCCGCCTGGGAGTAAACGGAACTTACATAATCCTCATTCTGCTACCCTTCGGCGGTTTCTCCTGCATGGCACAGACTTACAGCATGATAAAAGATACCAACCTTTCAGTTTCAGGCTATTTCGCACACAAATGTATTCAAACCATACTAACAGCCGTCATATATATCTGCATTTTATAGCAGTTCAGCCCTCAGGCGCATGGACGCATATGCTCCCGCGCAGAGGTCCTTAAAAAACGCCGGCACTTAGTGAAAAAGCTGCAAAGCGGCTTTTGAACTTAGTACCGCTGCGTTTTTTACGGAACGAGAGTGTGCCTCAAGCGGGAGCATATGCGTCCATGCGCCTGAGGGCTGAACTGCCTCTTACCTCCGTCTCCTTTTATACCCACTAAGGATTAACACCATCGAAAACACCATCGCCACAATCAGGGCGACACACACTAAGGATACTTTGAGAAAATATGATATCGTAATCTCCTGTTCCTTATCTTCTATTTCGTCAAGGTCATGTGCAATGTCTATGTACTCGGTTTTATTATCTGATAAAGCCGCAGAATTTTCGCCTATGCCGTCTAAGCCTGAACTTCCTGTCGTACCCGACACTCCATTCGCGCTGCCCGGATTACCCGCACCGGCTTCGCTTTCCATACTGCCCAAATTATCCGCCCCGCCGTCATTTCCCACACCGTCAATATTGTCCAAGCCGATTCCCGTATCTACATCATTATCCGTCTCAAACGTCTTAGTAGGCACGGGACTCAGCATCAATATATTGCTCGTGGTATAAAGGTCATATCCGTTATAGGCATTGACCGCAACCTGCGGCGTTGTGCCGGGCGGCACGTTAAAAGTAAACTCAAAGGTATCCTTCGACTTATCCGGCCATCTTTGCAGTTCCGAAAACGTCTCTCCGCCGTCATAACTGTATGTATAATAAAGCATCCCGCTGTCATAATCCGCGGCGGATACCCTGATTGTCACATCGCCGCTCAGAGTATCCTGTTCTACCAGCTCAATTACGCTGATATCCGGCTCCGTATAATCCGGCTTCACCACCTGCGATGGTACATTTACCTGTATGTTCTGATAATTGCTGTAGTCTTTGCCCAGAATCGTGGAACGCAGCCCAAAATATCTTGCCACTGCCTCGGCATCCAGCCTGCCGAAAGCCTCCAACTTCTCCTTATGGTCGTAAAACGGCTGGTCGTTTATCTGGTCAAGATGGCAGTGTTCAATAATCACGCTTGGCATCCCATATTCCGTAGCATGCCGTATGATTCCGTAATAATCCACCCCATCTTCATTGAGCCTCGTCTTAATCCCCCTCGAATACAGCCCCATCTCCTGTAAGAGCCCGATTTCGATAGAGGCAAAAGCATATCCTTTGCTATATTGCTCCCCAAAGGCGGAAATCCATGTTTCCGCGCCAAACAGCGTATGGTACGCCGACATATTATAATGCAGGCAGAATAAAAAATCCGCATTAACACTTGCGGCAAAATCACACCGCTCCTGCAATGACATCTCTTTATCGCCCGTCCTCGTCATATACACGGTAATGCCTTCGTACTTTTCAAGTTCTTCCTTCATGGCGTTTGCCGTTATAAGCGTAATCTCTTTCTCCGTATAGTCCTCATACTCAGCTCCCAGATTGCCGCCGCCGTGTCCGGGATCGATTACTATGACGACATTTTCATCCGCCCATACTTTCGACATGCCACTATCCGCCAGTCCGAATAATCCCGTGCATACAAATGTCATTATTATAAATGCCGTGAAAAATAATAAGCCGGCTTCCATGCGAAACCAGCTTATTATGAACTTTTTGTCCATATTAATTGCTCCCCTGAACCAAATCCAGATTAACAGCTTCTTCAGGTTTAGCATCAGCCTCTTCCTGATTCATCATTTCTTCTACCTGCTGCGGTATCAGTTCCGCCCGATTCGCCTTTACAACTTCGTTATAGTCGTTAATCGTATTAAAAAAGCTGTCATAATGCGCAGTCGTGGCATTCAAAGCGTTAGTCATCAAAGCCTCAAGATTGGCAAGCATCTCATCCAGATAATTTACCGCGGCAGCCCTCATGCCGTTGGCCTCCATAGTCGCATTATCCAGAATCTCCTGAGCCTGATGCGTAGCAAGCGTAACCACCTCATTCGCCTGCGCATATGCCTGCTGCATGATTTCATGCTCGCTGATAAGCTCGTTGGTATGTACGGTAGCCTCGTTAATCAACGCTTCCGCTTTAGCGCGGGCATCATTCAAAATCGCTTCCTTATTGGTAAGCATCTTCTGATAATACTTAATCTCTTCCGGAGTCTTCATCCGGAGTTCGCGCAGAAGTTCGTCGATTTCTTCCTTATTTACGATAATATTCGTCTTAGAAAGAGGCTGATACCTGCATCCGTCAATATAGTCTTCAATCTCATCAATTAATTGTTCGATTTTGCTGCTCATTGCTACTCCTATCTTGTGTGGCCGTATTTTTCGTAAATCAATTTCCCTACAAAGTCGGGAACGCATTGCGATATGTCGCCGTTAAAACTTGCAATTTCTTTGACGCTTGATGAGCTTAAGTAGGCATATTCAAGACTGGTGGTTAAAAATATCGTATCCAGTCCGCCGCCCGAAAGCTTCCTGTTAGTCTGGGCAATCTGTAATTCATACTCAAAATCCGTGATTGCGCGCAGCCCCCTGATTGCTACATGCACTCCCTTTTGCTTTGCATAGTCAATCAAAAGCCCGCTGAAGGAGTCAATAGACACATTAGGAATATCTTTAGTCGCCTCTTCTAACATTCTAACACGTTCTTCAACAGAAAACAATGGAGTCTTTACGTTATTATTCAACACACTCACTGTTAATTCATCAAAAATCTCGGCGGCACGTTTAATTATATCCAAATGCCCGTATGTCACTGGATCAAAACTACCCGGATAAATTGCTGATTTCATACTCGTCTCCCTTTATATTATATCAATTTTCCAAAAAAGTCTTTACTAATTTTAAAAAAAGTCAAAAAATTTATATTTTTTTGAAAAAAACATGCTTATTCGTCTTATACCGCTTATCTTTAACAATAGTATAACCCAGCTCTTCTGCATATGAAAAATCAGTTGAAAGCAGCGCCTCTACAACGATGAGCGTATTTTCCGTCACATATGGCATATGGATTAGCCGCTCTAAAATGCGCCTCTCATATTCCTGATTGTATGGCGGATCCATAAAAATAATATCGGCTTCTTTCTCATGGATACCTTCTATCGCCACCAGCGCATCCTGCTTTAATACAGTGGCTTTCTCTGTAAACCTTGTGAATTTGAGATTATCAAGTATACAGGAAAGCGCGTCTTTTTGTATTTCCACAAAATACGCATGTTCCGCGCCCCGGCTCAACGCCTCGATTCCTATCCCGCCGCTGCCGCTGAACAAGTCGATAAAAACCGCCCCCGGTACATACGGCTGCAGCATATTAAACAACGTCTCCTTAATCCTGTCCGTTGTTGGTCTTGTATCTAATCCTTCCGGAGTTTTCAACCTCAGGCTCCTCGCCCGTCCTGCTATCACCCTCATACTTTTATCCCCATATTCATTTACTATACTAATCACAACCGTGGGGCGACATGGACTCATATGTTTCTTATTGAGGTCCTTGGAAAACGCCGGTTCTTGGTGAAAAAGCTGTTTTTTAGCTTTTGAACCTAGCACCGCTGCGATTTTCCACGGAGCGAGAGCGTACCTCAATATGAAACATATGAGTTCATGTCGCATCCAGCCATATTAAACGCGTATTTTTGTTCCTTTACTGTCCCTGCTTCCTGATTTAAGCTTATTAAGCTCGACTGTCTTGCCGTGGTACTCGATAGCTGCATCATCCGTATTTCGTGTATAATAAACCTCTTCCAGCTTATCATTTGCGCCTAACTTCATGCCCCGCACGCCGATAGCGCCTTTCTTCTTCTCAGGAATCTCGGCAATCGGAAACCGTAAGAAGTATCCGTCTTTCGTCTGAAGAATAATATTGTACTGCTCCTTAAGCGCCGTAACGCTTACCACTTCGTCTCCGTCCATAAGCTTGGTCGCCGCCACAGTCCTTTTTGCCACGTCGAACTCACCGCCGTCTACGACTTTTAACATCGCGTATCTTGTTACAAAAATCATTCTGTAGAGATTTAAGTCCGTCTGGCTTGATACATAGACAATACTCTCTTTAGTTGAATCATAGTTGCTTATATTGTCAATCGGAATCCCCTTATCCCTGAATTTTCCAAAAGGAAGGTCGGATACTTTAATCGTATGGAGCTGCCCCATATTGGTAAACAGGCATACTTTTCCGGTATTCTTACACTGCAGCACATACTTATTCTCCGCAATGACGGTCTCCTTATTTCTTTCATATGTCTGTAAATCAACGGTTCTCGCATATCCGAAACGGTCCATCATAAATATGATATCCATTTCTTCCGCTTTTTTCTCAATATAAACCGCCTCTTCGGCATTGGTAATCTCCGTCCTGCGTTTTCTGCCGTATTCATCCTTAATGGCATCAAGCTCATTAATAATGACCTGCGCCATTGAATCGCGCCTTGCGAGAATATCTTCATAGCGGTAAATATTTGCCATCGTATCTTCATGCTCGTTGATTAAAGCCTCAAGCTCAAGTCCAATCAGCTTATACAGACGCATATCCAGAATGGCGTTTGCCTGTTTCTCCGTAAACATAAGCTGCGCCGCCATAATTTTGGATTCTTTGCTTTTGAACTTGATGCCGTCCGTCTTTCCTTCAACCAGACAGGCTTTCGCCATATTTCTATCTCTTGAACCGCGCAAAATCTCTATAATTAAGTCTATGACGTTACACGCCTTTATCAGACCTTCTTGAATTTCCTTCTTTTCCAGCTCCTTCTCTAAAAGGTTCTGATATTTTCTGGTAGTGACTTCAAACTGGAAATCCACGTTCGCTTTGATTACCTGCTTAAGCCCCATGGTTTCAGGCCTGCCGTTTGCTATCGCCAGCATATTTACGCCGAAAGTATCTTCCAGCCTCGTTTTTTTATAAAGAAGGTTCTTAAAGTTCTCTACGTCGGTATCCCTGCGCAGCTCGATAACGATGCGAATTCCTTCTTTTGAGGACTGGTTCGTGATGTCAACTATGTCCTGCGTCTTCTTCGTCTCGGCAAGAGCTGCTACGTCCATTAAAAACTTTCCTATGTTGACGCCTATCATCGTATAGGGAATTTCCGTGATAACAAGATTTATGTGTCCGCCCTTCGCCTTCTCTATCTCCACTTTACCGCGGATTTTGATTTTGCCTGTGCCGGTCTCGTATATCTCAAGTAAATCGTCCTTATTGACGACAATTCCGCCCGTGGGAAAATCCGGTCCCTTCACATAACGCATTAACTCTTTAGTAGTGATATTTTCGTTCTGCATATAGGCTTTAGTTGCGTTGACTACTTCGGTCAAGTTGTGAGGCGGTATATTGGTCGCCATACCTACCGCAATACCCTCTGAGCCGTTTATCAACAGATTCGGGATTTTTACAGGAAGTACGCTCGGCTCTTTTTCCGTCTCATCAAAGTTAGGCAGAAAGTCTACCACATCCTTATCCAAATCGGCAAGAAAAGCCTCCTGCGTTATTTTTTCAAGCCTTGCCTCCGTATAACGCATTGCCGCCGCGCCGTCGCCTTCTATATTGCCGAAGTTGCCGTGCCCGTCGATAAGCGGCAGCCCTTTCTTAAAATCCTGCGTCATAACCACAAGCGCGTCATATATGGAACTGTCGCCGTGCGGATGATACTTACCCATCGTATCGCCGACTATACGCGCTGATTTACGATATGGTCTGTCATAACGTATGCCAAGCTCATACATATCATAGAGGGTTCTACGCTGTACGGGCTTAAGTCCGTCGCGTACATCGGGAAGCGCTCTGGCAATTATAACGCTCATTGCATAATCTATAAATGATTTCTGCATTACATCGGAATACTCGGTTTTTATGATTCTGTCGTCCATAAAAAATAATCATACCCTTTCTCAACCTGTAAATTTATATGCCACGCCATATATAATGTCTGCAAATATAAATCGTTTTACACTATACGTCCAGCTCAGCCTCGTTTGCATGACGGTAAATAAACTCTTTACGCGGCGGAACTTCCGTACCCATCAATAATTCCGTCATTTCGGAAGCCATACGCGCATCTTCTATTTCTACCAGCTTAAGCAGCCTTGTCTCCGGATCCAGCGTCGTTTCCCATAGCTGCTGTGCGTCCATCTCGCCAAGTCCTTTGTACCGCTGCAAGGTAAACGGTCCTTTATGGCTCTTTCTGTATTTTTCCAATGCCTTATCATCATAAAGATACTCTTCTTTACCCTTTGAGGGCATTGCCTTATAGAGCGGCGGCATCGCTATATATACATGTCCTTCATAGATAAGCTCCGGCATGAAACGATAAAACAATGTAAGTAAAAGCGTGGAAATATGCGCGCCGTCCACATCGGCATCCGCCATAATTATAATCTTATCGTAACGCAGCTTGGAAATATCAAAGTCGTTGCCGTAGCCTTCCGAAAATCCGCAGCCAAACGCATAAATCATGGTTTTAATCTCGGCGTTGGCAAGAACTTTATCAATGCTTGCCTTCTCTACGTTAAGAATCTTACCGCGAATCGGCAGAATTGCCTGAAACATACGGTTTCTTGCGGTTTTGGCGCTGCCGCCCGCCGAATCACCCTCGACTATAAAAATCTCGCACTTGGAAGGATCTTTAGACTCGCAGTTGGCAAGCTTTCCGTTAGAATCAAAGGAAAACTTCTGCTTTGTCAGCATATTGGTCTTCGCTTTTTCTTCCGCTTTTCTGATTTTAGCGGCTTTTTCGGCGCAGCCGATAATACTCTTTAAGTCTTCCAGATTTCTGTCAAAATACCTGACTATTTCATCGCCCGAAACCTTGCTGACTACCTTAGCCGCGTCCTGATTATCCAGTTTCGTCTTAGTCTGTCCTTCAAATCTGGGATCCGGGTGCTTAATGGAGACTACCGCCGTCATACCGTTCCTGACGTCGGCTCCGGTGAAATTAATATCCTTATCCTTAAGGATATTCAGCTCTCTCGCATAAGTATTAATTATGTTGGTAAACGCCGTCTTAAAACCCGTAAGATGGGTTCCGCCCTCGGCGTTATATATATTATTGCAAAAACCTAACACGTTTTCATGAAATTCGTTTACATACTGGAAAGCGACTTCTACGCTGATGCCTTCCGATTCACCCTGAATATAAACCACTTCGTTAATGGTTTCCTTAGTCTTGTTCATGTCCTTGATAAATCCGACGATGCCTTCCGGTTCATGATATTCAATATGCTCCGGCTCTTCTTTTCTCTTATCTTCAAAAATTATCGTCAAATTGGGATTAAGATAAGCTGTCTCGTGCAGGCGGCTCTTAACGTCGTCTTCCTTAAACCTGGTCTTGTCAAAAATCGTGTCGTCGGGAAGAAAGGTTATCTTGGTCCCTGTTTCTTTCGTCTTGCCTATCACAGGAAGCAGTCCGTTTTTTAACTCCATTGCCGGAATGCCGCGCTCGTATTTATCTTCATAGATGCAGCCGTCTGTCTTTACCTGAACATGCAGCCATTCAGACAGCGCATTGACGACTGAAGAGCCTACGCCGTGCAGACCGCCGCTTGTCTTATATGCCTCATTGTCAAATTTACCGCCTGCATGAAGCGTGGTAAATACCAGACGTTCGGCGCTTATGCCCTTTTCGTGCATCCCTACCGGAATACCGCGCCCGTTGTCTTCCACTGCGGCGGAGCCGTCAGCCTCCAAGGTAACGCGTATGGTATCGCAATATCCGGCAAGATGCTCGTCTACCGCATTATCAACTATTTCATATATTAAATGATTCAGACCTTTGGTGGAAACGCTTCCGATATACATACCCGGTCTGACTCTGACCGCTTCAAGCCCCTCAAGGACTGTAATGCTGGAAGCGTCATACTTGACATCTTTCGCCATTATAACAACCATACTCCTTTACATTAACATTCTTGAACATTTTATCATAGGAAACTAAAAATTGTAAAGGGTGAATATTAAGTAACAGTTCAGCCCACAGGCGGCAGGGACACATATACTTCTGTGCAGAGGTCCTTAAAAAACGCTGGTCCTTAGTGAAAAAGCTGTTTTTTAGCTTTTGAACTTAGTGCCACTGCGTTTTTTACGGAGCGAGAGCGTGCCTCAAACGGAAGTATATGTGTCCCTGCCGCCTGTGGGCTGAACTGTTACAGGATAACCTCGTACAAGTATTCCCGTCCTCGCTTGCCGTTTCGTTCTATAAGCCCCATATTATAGAGGATATGCAGGGTGACTTGTGCCAAATCGCCGTGTATATGCGCCGCTTTGGCAAATTCTTTGACTGTAAACGCCTCTTCAAGCTCTACGGGGATTATCTGGATAAAATCTTCCTTGCGCTCGAAACATATCTCGTCGTACAATTCTACCGGCATTCTGTCATAGCGCGTCCCACGTTTTCTCCATGCCTTGTCCTTGGCGTCGCGCACCCTGTATTCGTCCATATCAATCAGTGGAAAGGCAAAAGAAAGATTGGGATGGGTTAAATAGTCTTTTATTTTATATAGTTCCGGAAAGGCGCTGTAAATGCTGCCTGTCAGCGGAGATTTGCGCCTTTGCGAGAGTTCGCCGCTGTCTTTATCCATCCATATAAGCCATCTTGTATGCGGAATCGGCAAGACCACCATGACCTTATAAAGCGGCAGGAAAGCCTTAAGCTTGTCCCTTAACCTGTTAAAATTCCCATTCTGTATCTCGATAATGCGCTCCCCTGTATAAATATCCGCAATGTATCCCTCAATCGGCACTTCATGATAGTCCTGATTAGGCTCATAGTACGATTTCATCACAGCATGCACGGTCTTTTCCTGTAATGTGCCGAAACCGTGCTGCTCATACCTCCCAAGCAGAACGCTGACCTTCGCCTGTTCAAACGCTTCCTTGTCCATCTGTTATTTCTCCGCTGTTTTTCATATTTTATAACATATCTATGACAATCTATGACAATTATAACACAATCTATGACGCGCTACGACAATTATAACATTTTTTAATTTACTTTATGAGCGTTTTACTATATAATGTTTTTATATATGTATTTTATAAGGAAACCAAAAGACAACCATGAAAAAAATCCAAGATGTACTTCAGTATATAAAAATTAACTTTTCAGACGACAGATTCAAATACCGCATTTTGTTGTATGCCATTACCTCCGTGCATACATTTCTTGTTGTGCTTTTTGCACTTCTGCATGTATTTCTGCTGGTATTCTTTAACATTGCCAGCGTGATTATATATTTATACTGCATAAACACTACCAAAATTGAAACCGAAGATAAACTTATCAGAGTCTTCTATATCACTTATGGCGAGATTATCCTACATTCACTTTTTGCAACATTCTGCATCGGCGGGCATTTCGGCTTTTCGCAGTATATTACCGGGCTTGTTCCGTTTGGATATTATATCTGCGTGAAAATGTTAAAGTTCCGCATAAATAAAAAATATATTATTGCTACCTCGTTTGGAATATTTGCTTTAATTTCATATATATGCTGTAAATTAATGTCAGTCTATAGTGAGCCTATTTTTATAGTAGATGTGCCGGTTGGAGTAGAAATGCTGATTTATGCTTTTAACGCCATATGCAACTTTGTATTTCTGTTCCTTGTTACCCTAATCTTCCTTATGGACATGCAGATGTCGGCCAATAAACTCTCCGACCAGAACGCTATCTTAGATAAAATGGCAAGCGTTGATCCGCTGACTGGTCTGTACAACCGCCGCAGCATGAAAGCGTTTTTCGACCATATAATAGAAGCCGAAGAACCTTTCTGTCTGGTTATGTGCGATATTGACGATTTCAAAAAGTGCAACGACAATTATGGGCATGACTTCGGAGACATAGTGTTAAAAGAGATTACCGGAATTATACACGAACTTGAAACAGACCACGGATATGTATGCCGCTGGGGCGGTGAAGAAATACTTATCTTAAGCAATGAAAATCTGGACACTACCTGCATGATTGCCGAGAACATTCGTAAAGACGTAGAGGCGCATGATTTCATATATAATAATAAAATAATCCACTGCACCCTTACCCTTGGAGTCGCCTCCCATAAGATTGGCAACACCATAGAAGATACAATCATGCACGCCGACAGGCGGCTGTATCATGGTAAGAAGAACGGCAAGAACAGAGTCGTAACCCCATATGATGCGCCTTAAGCAAATACACTAAGCATCATCATATGGGGCTGTTTTTTATAATTTCTTCGTGTTCCTGTCTCCACGCAGAATCCGCTCTCTATCGGAAGCATTGAGTTCAACCATTTTTCCATTCCTGTCATAATAGGTTAAAAGAGTCGAATTAATTGCTACCGTTTTCTTTCCGTTGTCGGTAAGAAGGCTTATGACCTGATTTAAGTCGCCCTTGCGCAGATAAGGCTGGATTTCGCGGTCAAGACGCGCTTCTTCGGATTTATGTGCGGCATATGACTCCGCCAAATCCTGCTTTTCGGATTCGGCTGTCATGCTATTGCTACTAACAGCAGCCAAGGTTTCCGCCTCTGTTTCCGTGCCTTCGCCGACAGTCAAGCTTTCTATCCCTGTTTCCGCGCCATTATCAGCAGCCGCTGCATCCGTCTTCGGTTCAGGATCATTCCATATCTTATAGAATATATCCTTAACCGCAGATACCATCGCAGACACAAGTTCCCTTAACATTCCGAAAATTGACTGTTGGTTTTCTGTCGCTTGTGCTTTAGATTCTGCAGCCTTCGCCCTGTCTGCCGCCGCGTTTTTACCGCTGCTTGAGAGTTCCAGCTTGACGCCACTTTCGGCATCCCTGCCCTTTTCCGACTCACCCGCCTTGTCTTTTTTCTCACT
Source organism: Butyrivibrio sp. (assembly GCA_023664865.1). Lineage (GTDB taxonomy): Bacteria > Bacillota > Clostridia > Lachnospirales > Lachnospiraceae > UBA3282. The sequence goes on from JAMPEU010000024.1 coordinate 30,979, forward strand.
GTCCTTAGCCTGAAGTTCTTCGTTATTATAATTCAGGTTGAACTTCTCGCCAGTATTTGAGATATTAATATTTCTTGTCTTTGAATACGTATAGTAGTTCTTGTCGTCGATTCTATTAACCATAAACTGACTTTCCTATACCTTTCTTGTGCGTCATGAACTCATATGATTCCTCTTGAGGTCCTTGTAAAACGCCGACCACTGCAAGTGGTCTTGTACTTCAGCGAGGTCTTTTCGAGCTTAGTACCGCTGCGATTTTACACGGAGCGAGAGCGTGCTTCAAGGGGAAGCATATGAGTTCATGACGCATTCAACTATTATGCCTTTTGGTTAATATAATTAACCAGCCCTTCCGCCGCGATAATCTTCTGCATAAATTCAGGGAACGCCTGCCCTTTATATGTGGTGTTCTTGGTAACGTCGGTAATAACGCCTGTATCGAAGTTTACCTCTACGCAGTCTCCTGCTTCAATATCCTTAGCCGCTTCCGGACATTCAATAATCGGAAGACCGATATTAATAGCGTTCCTGTAAAATATTCTTGCAAATGTTTCAGCGATAACGCAGCTTACCCCCGCCGCCTTGATTGCGATAGGCGCATGCTCCCTTGACGAGCCGCAGCCGAAATTCTTGGTTGCCACAATAATGTCGCCTTTTTGCACCTTATTTATAAAATCCTTATCAATATCTTCCATACAGTGTGTCGCCAGTTCCGCCGGCTCTGAAGAATTCAGATAGCGCGCCGGGATAATCACGTCTGTATCAACATTGTCGCCGTATTTAAAAACAGTTCCTTTTACCGCCTTCATTTTCTTATCTCCTCTCTTAACAATCAAAGTTTACAGGGACAGGTAATCTTACCCGCAACCGCGCTTGCCGCCGCTACCGCCGGACTTGCAAGATATATTTCCGACTCCACATGTCCCATTCTTCCGACAAAGTTACGGTTGGTAGTGGATACGCAGCGTTCGCCCGCCGCAAGGATGCCCATATATCCGCCCAGACACGGACCGCATGTAGGAGTGCTTACAACCGCTCCCGCTTCTATAAAGGTCTTTAACAAGCCTTCTTCCATTGCCTGCATATAGATTGTCTGAGTAGCCGGAATAACTATACATCTCATGCCTTTTGCCACATGCCTGTCCTTCAATACCTCTGCGGCTATACGCAAATCATCAAGCCTTCCGTTCGTACATGAGCCTATGACTACCTGATTGATTACGATATCCTCTGTGATTTCATCAATTGTCTTGGTGTTCTCCGGCAGATGCGGAAATGCAACCGTCGGGCGGAGCGTACTTAAATCAATCGTATACTCTTCGTCATATACAGCGTCGGAGTCGGCTGTATAAATTGTGTAATTTTTCTTGGAATGTTCCTTCATGTAGGCGATTGCCGCCTCGTCCACGGGGAAGATGCCGTTTTTACCACCCGCCTCAATCGCCATATTGGCAATCGTGAAACGGTCGTCCATCGTAAGGTTCTTTATGCCCTCTCCTCCAAATTCCATTGATTTATAGAGCGCGCCGTCTACGCCAATCATGCCGATTATATGTAAAATAACGTCCTTGCCGCTTACCCATTTATCCGGCTTGCCTATGATGTTGAACTTAATTGCCGACGGCACCTTGAACCATGCTTTTCCTGTCGCCATGCCCGCCGCCATATCCGTGCTGCCGACTCCCGTGGAAAATGCCCCCAGCGCGCCGTAAGTACAGGTATGCGAGTCTGCGCCGATTATAACGTCGCCCGCCACTGTCAGACCTTTTTCCGGGAGCAGCGCGTGTTCTATTCCCATCTCGCCTACTTCAAAATAGTTGGTTATCTCATTGCGATAGGCAAATTCCCTCACGCATTTGCAATGCTCCGCCGATTTAATATCTTTATTGGGTACGAAATGGTCTGGTACAAGCGCAATCTTGTCTTTATCAAAAACGCCGTCCACCTTCATTTTCTCCATTTCTTTAATCGCAACCGGACTTGTTATGTCGTTGCCAAGCACCAAATCCAAATCCGCCTCTATCAACTGTCCGGCTTCTACCTTATTAAGTCCTGCATGCGCCGCCAGTATTTTCTGCGTCATCGTCATTCCCATTATAATTTCCTCCTGTCTTTGCTTGTCTTTCTATTGTAACATATATTATTATTTTTTCAATGTCGCAACTTATTCTGTCTCATATGGGTTATATGCTTTATATTGAATCTTTTCATATATTATACTCAATATGGCGATTTTCTTCAATCACAAAAAGTGGGAAGCCCGCGCTCCCCACCCTGCTGTTCATCAATTTCATTTATTGGTTTTAGTTATTAATCAGCTTGTCCTCGCCGTTCCAGCTATAAAGCTTTCTGACTTCTTCGCCGATAATCTCCGCCGGATGCTCGGAGGCAAGTTTTCTCATCGCCTTGAAATGTACCTGTCCGCCTGCAGAAGACATGTCAAGCAGGAAGTCTTTGGCAAAAGTACCGTCCTGAATGTCGGAAAGAATCTTCTTCATGGTCTTCTTGGTCTCTTCCGTGATAATCTTAGGACCTGTAATATAATCGCCGTATTCTGCGGTATTGGAGATGGAGTATCTCATTCCTGCAAAACCTGACTGATAAATCAGGTCAACAATCAGTTTCATTTCATGGATACACTCAAAATATGCGTTTCTGGGATCGTATCCTGCCTCAACCAGAGTCTCAAAACCCGCCTGCATCAATGCGCATACGCCGCCACACAATACAGCCTGCTCGCCAAAGAGGTCTGTCTCTGTCTCTGTCCTGAAAGTCGTCTCAAGAACGCCCGCTCTTGCGCCGCCGATGGCAAGTGCATATGCAAGCGCCATATCCTGCGCTTTTCCGGTTGCGTCCTGATGAACTGCTACCAGACACGGAACGCCTTTTCCAGCCTGATATTCACTTCTTACGGTATGTCCGGGACCTTTGGGTGCAATCATCGTTACGTCTACATCCTTAGGCGGTACGATACAGCCGAAATGGATATTGAAACCATGGGCGAACATAAGCATGTTGCCCGGCTCAAGGTTGGGCTCGATGTCTTTCTTATACATTGCCGCCTGCAGCTCATCATTAATCAAAATCATGATGATATCAGCTTTTTTTGCAGCCTCAGCAGCCGTATATACTTCAAATCCCTGCGCCTCTGCTTTTGCCCATGATTTTGAGCCTTCATACAGGCCGATAATAACGTGGCAGCCTGACTCTTTCGCATTAAGGGCGTGCGCATGTCCCTGACTTCCGTAACCGATTACTGCTATGGTCTTACCTTCAAGCAGTGATAAATTACAATCCTCCTGATAAAAAATTTTCGCCATTTTACTTATCCTCCATTTTATTTAATATATTTTATATGGTTTACATAATTACAGATATGTGACGTTCTCCGTCCCTCTTCCCAAGCCAGCGATGCCGGTTCTGGCAAGTTCAAGAATCTCGTATCCATCCAGCAGATTAATAAAAGCGTCAATCTTATCCTGATTACCCGTCAATTCTATAATCAGGCTGTCTTTCGATACATCGACGATTTTGGCACGGAAAATATCCGCAATCGCTATAACGCCCTGACGGTCTTCTGCAGACGCCCTGACCTTAATCATCGTAAGTTCGCGGTAAACGCTCTCGCCCGGCTTAAGTTCCTTAATATCCCTGACGTCAACCAGCTTAGCCACCTGTTTCTCAATCTGGTCGAGAATCTCGTCGTCTCCCGACGTCACAATCGTTATTCTGGTATATCTCGGATCTGCGGTCACGCCTGCGGTAATGCTTTCGATATTATAGCCGCGTCTGGAGAATAATCCCGAAATACGGCTGAGTACGCCCGATGTATTGTCTACCAAAAGCTGAAATACTTTTCTATGCATAAAAAGTCCTGCCTTTCCAATATTTACATTCATTGTGAATAATTGTAGCAACTACTGTATAAAAAGTCAAGCCAACTATTCCGTATCTGCAGTTGCAACTATTCGGTATCCACACATTTCGGAAGGGCAAGGGTTCCCGTCCTCGCTACTTCGATAACGCTGACCGACTGCAGCATAGTGATAAGACGCTTAATCCTCTCAGGCACATCGCAAATCTGTATAATCATTTGATTTTTGGACATATCGACTATATCTGCTTTCATCATCTGGCATGTTTCCATGATATCGCGCCTGTTGCTTCTGTTGTATTTTACCTTAATAAGCATAAGCTCCCTGCTGATGCTCGCCGTCTCGTCAAAAGTTTTTACTTTAATGACGTCTAACTTCTTATTAAGCTGCTTCTCAATCTGCTCTATGGTCCGCTCGTCGCCGCTGCTTACAATCGTCATACATGAAACCGCGGGGTCGTCCGTCTCGCCTACCGCAAGCGAATCAATATTATAGCTCCTTCTTGAAAAGAGTCCCGACACCTTGCACAATACGCCTGACCTATTCTCTACCAATACCGAATATATCTTTTTCATCATTATTATTCGTCTCCCTTTTGACTAATACAGTCAACATGTTATATCCTTATTCGCATATGAGTTCATGCCGCCCTCGCTGCCACTACACCAAATCCATCGGATCTATCACACATTCAAGCAGCATTGATTCATCTGCTGCAAGAAATCTGTCAATATTTTCTTCCACCTTATCCATAGTGTAAAGGCGCATAAATTTCATATCATATGCCATCGCCAATTTCTCTAAATCGGGGCTGCCGGACAAATCCACTACAGAATAATTATCTTTGTATGTGAAATGCTGGAACTGCCGCACCATGCCTAGGTAATTGTTTTTTAGGACCACTATTTTTACAGGAACGTCAAACTGTTTCATAGTGGCAAGCTCCATCATGGACATTTGGAAAGAACCGTCGCCGCAGACTGCGACAACCTGTCTGTCAGGGCATGCCAATTTCGCGCCCATAGCCGCCGGAATCGAATATCCCATCGTCCCCATGCCGCCTGTGGTTAAGAAACGTCCGTTTTTTACAATATGGTAAGCGCATGACCAAATCTGGTTCTGACCTACATCCGCTACATATACCGCGTCGTCCTGCATTTTCTCAGACAATATGCGTATAAACTCCGCCGGATCCACATACTCCGGATTGGGAGTCCGCTTTAGAGTCATTGTATCCCTATATTTATTTAAGGTCTCAATCCATTCTTTATGCCCGCAGTTAAAGTCTTCTTTGTCCAAGTCTTCAAAAATATGTTTTGCATCGCCTACAAGCGGAATTTCCGCACCTACATTCTTGCCGATTTCAGCAGGATCTACGTCTATATGCACCAGAACCTTGTTTTCCATAATCAAGTCCGGCTGGCTTATCGCGCGATCCGCCACGCGGGCTCCCACCATGATAAGCAGATCTGATTCATTCATCGCCCTATTGGCGTATGGCTTGCCGTTATTTCCCACCATTCCGTAGTACATGGGGTGTCTTGTCGGCATGGCTCCTATTCCCATCATGGTCGATACCACGGGAATACTGTGTTTTTGCGCAAACTCACGCAGTTCCCCTTCCGCATGGCTAAGCAGCACTCCGCCGCCCACGCACATAATAGGGCGTTTTGCCTTGGATAATTCGCCTATTACCTTCTTAATCTGTACGGCATGCCCTTTGACCGTAGGCTTATAAGTGCGCAGATTCACTTCCTCAGGATATTCAAATTTTTTAACTGCGGCGTTCTGGACGTCTATCGGTATATCTATAAGGATAGGTCCTTTTCTGCCGGAATTGGCGATATAAAAAGCCTCTTTCATGATGCGGGGTATCTCATTCGCATCTTTTACCAGATAGCTGTATTTTACAAAAGATTCCGCCGCGCCGGTAATATCCGCTTCCTGAAAAACGTCCGAACCTAACAGCTCGCTGTTTACCTGTCCCGTTATGCAGATAAGCGGTATGCTGTCGGCAAATGCCGTCGCAATGCCCGTCAATACATTAGTCGCTCCGGGACCTGACGTTACTGCGCAGACTCCGACTTTTCCGCTCACCCTTGCAAGCCCGCTTGCGGCATGGGCAGCGTTCTGTTCCGTGCGCACCAGAATCGTATTTATTTTTGAATCCAATATACTATTATAAAACGGGCAAATGGCAACGCCGGGATATCCAAAAACATATTCCACGCCTTCTTCTTCCAGACATTTCACTATTGCGTCTGCACCTATCATATTAATTTCCTGCCCCCTTCTTAACCTGCGAATAAAATTTCTATTTTTCATTCCGCCTTAATCTATATGCAAAATATTCTTAGTGAGCTTCACGGCTTCCGCCGCGTCCTTGGAATAGCCGTCCGCCCCGATTTCATCCGCATAGTCCTGCGTGACAACCGCGCCGCCTACTATAACCTTGGCATCCACATGCTTTTCCTTCGCATATTCTATAACTTTCTTCATCTGCTGCATGGTCGTCGTCATAAGCGCCGACAAGGCGATAACCTGTGCATTATATTTGACAGCCGCCTCAATAATCTCCTCTTTGGGAACGTCTTTTCCCAAGTCGATAACATTAAAGCCATAGTTCTTAAGCATCAGCACTACCAGATTCTTGCCGATATCATGGATATCGCCTTCCACAGTGGCTATGACGACGGTAGGCATTTCCTTGCCGGAGTTATCCTCCATAAGCAGCGGTTCAAGATACTCTATGGATGCCTTCATCGCCTCCGCGCTGGCTATAAGCTGGGGCAGAAAATATTTGCCCTTATCAAAAAGCTCGCCGACTTCATTGATGCCCGGCAAAAGCACGTCGTCTAAAATCTTCTTAGGCTCATTTCCCTCTTCAACCGCCTTCACCGTATCCGCGACAATACTGTTTTTATTGCCTTTAAGGACGTCCGCGCGCAGTTTGTCCAGAATAGACGCATAGGTCTGTTCTTTAGCCGCCCTGCCCGCTATATGGACTCCGCCTGCAGACGCAGCCTTTGCAGCCGTCTCCCCGAGAGCTTCCCTTTTTTCCTTCACAGCGTCCATCATACTTATGTAACGTATGTCAGCGCCCTCTTTATTAAGCAGTAAATCCGAGGCAAAGGCAAGACTCACAAGCAGTTCCTGTGAGGGATTGGCAATCGCCATCGTTAACCCCGCCTGAATCGCCATAGTAAGGAATGCCGTATTTACATAGCTTCTCTCCGGCAGCCCAAAAGAAATATTCGACAGCCCGCAGATTGTCGCAAGACCATTCGCTTTACAATAGCGGATAACCTCAAGCGTCTCTATAGCTGCCGCCTTATTTGCGCCGACCGTCGCCACCAGGCCGTCCACTATAATGTCTTCTTTGCGAATCCCAAGGCGATATGCGCGCTCTTTAATTTTCTCTATAATATCAATTTTTTCTGCCAAATCTTTCGGCAGCCCTTCGTCCGATAACGGCAGCAGAATAAACATCGCTCCGTATTTCTTTGCGATGGGCAAAAGGGCTTCTACTTTTTCTTTTTCAAAGGATATCGAATTGATTAACGCCCTGCCCGGATATCTGCGCAGCGCAGCTTCCAGCACATCTATATGGCTTGAATCAATAGACAGAGGCAGATTGGTGACTCCGCTTACCGCCTCTATCGCTTTCAACATCATTTCTTTCTCGTCGATGCCGCTCATTCCCATATTTACATCTAAGACGGACGCTCCACAGGCTTCCTGCTCCTGCGCAAACTCGGATACCATTTCCATAGAGCCTTCCTTAAGCTGCGCCTGCAGTTTTTTCTTGCCTGTAGGGTTAATGCGTTCTCCTACAATCATAAAGTTATCATTAAGACCAAACTCAACAGTTTTACGCTCGCTGGTAAGGTATCTGGTCTGCCCCTGCTCCTTATGGCTGGCAATGGACATATTTCCTACAGCCGCCTTCAACGCCCTGATATATGAAGGCGCGGTTCCGCAGCAGCCGCCGACGATAGACGCTCCTGCCTCTACAACGGCTTTCATTTCCTCCGCGAACTCTTCTTCTCCCATGTCATAGACAGTATTACCGTCCTTATCTAAAGACGGAAGCCCAGCATTGGGTTTGGCAATAATCGGTATGCTGCTCACTTTAGACATAGTTCTGATAACCGCCGCCATCTTATCAGGTCCTGTAGAGCAGTTGGCTCCAAGCGCCGCCGCCCCCAGACTTTCAAGCACAATCGCCGCGGTCTTTGCGTCCGTTCCGAAAAGAGTCCTGCCGTCGGCTTCAAAAGTCATGGTCGCCATAATCGGCAGTTCGCAGACCTCTTTTGCCGCAATCAGCGCAGCCCTGGTCTCCTGTAAGCTCATCATCGTCTCCACTACCAATAAATCAACGCCCGCATCCGCCAGATATCCAATCTGTTCCTTATATATATTGATAAGCTCTTCAAAATCCATTCTGCCTATCGGCGCAAGCTGCTCCCCGGTCATGGTAATATTGCCCGCCACATAAGCGCGTCCGCCTGACGCCTCTAAAGACGTCTCCACCAATTCATGATTTATCCTGCCAATCTGCCCTTCCAGCCCATATTCTTTTAGCTTAACGCGGTTTGCCGAAAAAGTCGGCGCATATATAATATTAGAACCCGCGTCGATATATTCCCTCTGCAGCCCTATGAGTACGTCTTTATGCTCCAATATCCATTTCTCGGGGCATACTCCTACCGGCATCCCCCTCTTTATAAGGTTAGAGCCTGTGGCTCCATCGAGAAAAATCGGATTATTCTTAATTAACGCATGAAATTCCTGCCTGTTCATAGATTATCTTATCTCTCCGCTATGTATTACTGTTCCATTCACTTTGCCGCGTTCCTAAGTCTGCCTACTCTGACTGAGATGAGTCTTCTGTTTCAGCCTCTGTGTCTTCATCTTCGGACTTATTCATGTAGCCCCCGCCAAATATGCCGCTTTCTTCCTCTGTATATATAACGCCTTCTCCTTCAGGGATTTCCCCATGCAAAAGCATTATAATATATTTTATTCTTATATTGGCTCTATTGTAATATTCCCTTGCCGCCTCTTCAACGTTCTCGTCATACTCTCCGTTATCATAGACCATGTGGTATAAAAGAACCGCCTGCGTCATATTTTCGCTTGCCTCATCAGCCAGATTGTCCACTGCCGCGAACTGCTCCGGAACTTCCAGTGTAGACATCCACGCTACCTCTGCATCCAGCTCGTCCAGCAGCTCAAGCAGCTCCTGAACATATCCTTCTTCACTTACGTCAATATTGTTCATACTGTCGTCAAATTCTGCGATATGTTCAAAGAAGGTGTTCATGTTCTCCTGATATTCCGTCAGTTCTTCGTCTTCTTTCTTGCCGCAGCCTGTAAAAATCAGGCAGCATAACAAAATTACACATAAAGCTTTTAGCGTTTTCACTTAAACTTCCTCCACGCAAAATATCATTTGAGTCAAAATACATACATATTTAACTGTATCATAAAGTACGCATCAAGTCAAATCATCAATCGATTTGCGTAAGTAATCGGATAAATAAACCTATAGGATATCCTACCGCTTTATGAAAATATAACGCAACAGCCCACAGGCGCATGGACGCGTACGCATCCATATATCTGTGGGCTGAACTATTTACCGCTATTTAATTCTATTTTATTCCTTAACAATATCTAATTCCGTGAGATTAACACCAGCAGCCGTTAAGATTGCTTTTAAAGAAATGTAACGCCGTTTCATCTTTTTATATACTTCTGAATCCTTATCGGCTACCAACATCCAGTCTTGGATTCTTTCAAAATCTTCAATATTTCTTTGTATCATTTCTTTTTCTGTCATACTGCTGTACCTCCGTATTTATTGATATCTCTATTATATCATTTTTTCACAACTTTACAAGATATCAGCTTCCCATTTTATCTATATAATTTTTTAAGATTTATATGGTTTTATACGGCTTCACATAAGTTTCTTAGTATTGAGCGTGCGCGTCGCATTGAGTACGGCGATAACCATGACTCCTACGTCGGCAAAAATGGCAATCCACATATTAGCTATTCCCAATGCGCCCAAAATCAGGCACAATGCTTTTACTGCCAAGGCAAAAACAATATTCTGGTATACTATCCTAAGGCATCTCCTTGACAGCCTGATAGCAAGCGAAATCTTCTGCGGATCGTCGTCCATAAGCACTACGTCCGCCGCCTCGATTGCCGCATCCGAGCCTAAAGCGCCCATCGCGATGCCGATATCCGCCCTTGTCAACACTGGTGCGTCATTAATTCCGTCTCCGGCAAAAATCAGTTTCTCTTTTGCTCCTTTTTCCTTAAGCAGCATTTCCACTTTTTCTACCTTATCGGCTGGCAGCAGTTCGCTGTGTATCTCATCAATGCCGATTTCTTTTCCTACCGCTTCCGCTACGGCTCTGCTGTCTCCGGTAAGCATAACGGTTTTCTTTATGCCCGCTGCTTTAAGATTGATGATTGCCGCTGCTGAATTTTCCTTTATAACATCGGCTATAAGTATATAGCCCGCATAAGTATTGTTTACCGCCACATATACGACCGTTCCCGGCTCTGAACATTCCTCGTAGGCAATATTTAACTTTTTCATTAATTTAGCGTTGCCAACAGCCGCCTTATTGCCATCTACAACCGCCGTTATGCCGTGTCCTCCGGTTTCTTCGATATCGCTTACCCTGTCTTTATCAAGTTCAGTCTTGCAGGCTTCCCTAAGGCTTAGGCTTATGGGGTGCGATGAATAGCTTTCAACTAAAGCGGCAATTTCCAGAAGTCTCTCTTCTGCCGTCGTATCAGCATTTTTAGTCACAACACTTTCTTTTGCAACATTTTCATTCATATTGCTTTCTTTTGCAGCGTTTTCATGCACGATATTTTCTATTGCGGCATTATCCTTAGCAACATACACCTTCTGTACCTTAAAGACTCCCTGTGTGAGCGTACCCGTCTTGTCAAATACGATATAACCCGCTTCCGATAAAGCCTCAAGGTAGTTTGAACCTTTTACCAGAATACCGCATTTAGACGCCGCGCCTATTCCGCCGAAAAAGCTTAAAGGTATGGAAATAACAAGCGCACACGGGCAACTAATGACTAGGAAAGTCAATGCCCTGAATATCCATGTTCCCCATTCAGGAGCCGCCTGCATAAACAGCATTCTTACAAGGGGCGGAAAGACTGCAAGCACGGCTGCGCCTATACATACCGCTGGCGTATACACCCGCGCAAACTTGGATATAAAGTTCTCGGATCTGGACTTCTTCATGCTGGAATTTTCCACCAGATTAAGGATTTTACTTACCGTGGATTCGCCAAATTCCTTCGTTGTGCGTATCCTTAATACTCCCGTCATATTTATACATCCGCTTATTACCTCGTCGCCCGCCTGAGCATCCTTGGGAATACTTTCGCCTGTTAATGCGCTGGTGTTTATAGTCGAATTTCCTTCAATAATAACTCCATCCAGCGGAATTTTTTCACCCGGACTTACGACAATCGTATCTCCAATCTTTACTTCTTCCGGTGAAACCTGTTCTATCTCTCCACCTTTTTCAATATTGGCATAATCCGGTCTGATATCCATAAGCGCCGTAATATTGCTGCGGCTTTTGCCGACTGCATAGCTCTGGAACAGTTCCCCAATCTGATAAAAAAGCATTACCGCCACGCCTTCGGAATATTCGCCAAGTGCAATCGCGCCTACGGTTGCAACCGCCATCAGAAAGTTTTCATCAAACACCTCTCCGTGTATGATGCCAAGAA
>JAMPEU010000025.1 GCA_023664865.1 Butyrivibrio sp.
TGGTGGCGGTCAGGGTTTCGATATCGACGATGCCGCGCTCGCTTTCTTTGGCAGTAGCAATGGTTGCAGTCTTAAGGTTTTCGGCGTTTTTCTTAAGCAGTTCGTTAGTCATATCCGTTACTTCCTTTTGCGCTTTTGCCGCCTCGCTTGAATGGTTCAGCCCTATTGCAATTACCATCTGGCTTTTCCATAACGGTATGGTGTTGACGAGGGTGGACTGTATTTTCTCGGACATTGCCGTGTCGTTGCTCTGTATGAGGCGGATTTGCGGCGCCATCTGCATTGAGATAGTGCGTGTAAGCTCCAAATCATAGATTTTCTTTTCAAAGCGCTCGCACATGGCGGCATAATCATTTGCCGCCTGAGTATCTTCGGGAAGTCCGCTTTTCTCAGCCTTTGCAAGAAGTTCGGGAAGTTCGACGGCTCTTGCCTGTTTAAGTTTCTGCTTGCCAGCGACGATATACATGGACAGTTCCTTAAAGTAGTTCAGGTTTAAATCATACATTTTATCCAGCATCGCCGCGTCTTTAAGCAGCGTTACCTGATGGTTTTCCATTACCTTGCATATTTTATTGATGTTGACTTCCGCTTTATCGTATTTAGCCTTGAGATTGGACAACTGATTGCCGCTCTTTTTGAATATGCCGAAAATGCCTTTCTTTTCCTCTTCGTCAAAATCCTTAAGTTCTGCAACTACGCCTGTAAGCATCTGTCCGATTTCGCCCATATCTTTGGTGCGAACGTTGTTCAACGCGTTTTCAGAGAAGTCGGCGATTTTCTTCTGGCTGCTCACCCCATACTGCATTACCATCTGTGTATTGGTAATGTCAATCTTAGCGGCAAAATCGTCCACCATTTTCTGTTCTTCCGGCGTCAATACCATTTCCGGTACGTCCTCAGATACTTCTTTTAATGCAGTAGAAACATTTTCCGCTACCTGAACCTCATTATTGCTGACAACTATGTCAGTTTCTGCGGCTTGCTCTGTAAAAGGCTCAAGAGTTAAAGAAGGCGCTTCTTTCAACATCTCATCTAAGTTAGTGCTCATTTTTTTCCTCCATTCAATTGTAATTATGTGTTACTATTCATAGTTACCTAGTAGCATGAACTCATATACTTCCATTTGAGGTCCTTGTAAAACGCCGGTACTTAGTGAAAAAGCTGTTTTGAGCTTTTGAACTTAGTACCGCTGCGATTTTACACGGAGCGAGAGCGTACCTCAAGTGGAAGTATATGAGTTCATGCTATTCTCGCTTAACCGTAACAAATTCCATATCATTCATCAACCCTTCTCTGGCAAGCATGGTTTTAAGCACCTGTGCGTCAGTGGTGGCATCAAATACCGTATCTTGAAAAAGGTTGTTCAAAAGCTCCGTGAATGCGTGGTTAATCGTATCCAGAGTGTTTTCTATCTCAGCTTTTGCCGCTATTATTTCGTCTCCCGGAGCGCTTACGCGGTCGAACTCTTCATATGCCTCCACCAGTTTAAGCGTGGTGGGAAGATAATAGTCCATCAGCTTGTGCATGCGGTGCATTTGTTCGGGATGTTCCCTGATGCTGCTGAATATTTCTTTTAAAAGGCTTTCTAAGCGGAATAGTTTAGTGGAAATAACTTCGCCGGGGATTTTATCATTCAGTTCCCTTAATTTGCGGATACATTCCATGCCCTCCGCCACCATTGTATTTAATTCCGTGTTCTGGTCTGCCGATATTTCGGGGGAAGGATTGCTTTCAGTTTCCTTCGTATCCTCTACAGCTTTGGAAGCAATTCGATTTTCTTCTTCCAGCCGCCTACGGTTCTCTTCCACGTCGAGATACTGCCAGTAAATGGCGTCGCTTAGCATGAAGCAGGTTTTCTGTTCGTCCAGATGTCCTTCGGGGAAAAATCCCAGATTTATCATTTTCTGCAAATCTTTGACAATGTAGCTTTCTTTTTTGCCGCACGCCATTGCTAAGTCTTTAATATTTTTATACATCTTATGGTCGCATAACTTCACATAACGCTCCGCACGTTTTAGACGCTTGCGCTGACTGACGCCTACGCTTATCATGCCGTATGCGAGTACAAGCAATATCAGATTTATTGCCCACCAGCCTGCGCTTAAGTGCGCTCCTGCGGCAAACATGATAAGCCTCACTAAAGTCCAAATTCCCGCAGCGCCGAGGGCGATTCCGCCGAATACCTGATACAATACGTTGGATACGTTTCCGACCTTTTTGATTTTGAGTTTATTCTTTATTTTATCCTGTCTGGCAATCCGCGTCTGTTCCTGTATGTTGTGAGAGTCCTGCCGTAACTGCTGCCTGCGCTGTTCTTCCTGAGCCCTGCGCTGTTCGTAATTGGCGCGCTCTTCCTGCGCCCTGCGCTGTGCATAATCGGTTCGTCCTTCACCGGGCTGGCGGCTTTGATGTTCATTGGCGCGCCTTTGGTGTTCTTCTTTATCTCGTTCAGAATTAAAGTCAAGTGTGATATTTGCCCTGAAATCATCGATTGCACTATTGACAGTCTGCGACACCAAATCATTCAATTTACTGAAATCGCCGCCCTGCAATGCTTCTGCCAGCGCGTCTTTTATCTGTTCTCCCATATTGTTTCGATTCTGATAGCCGCTCATACCGTCAAACCTCTTATCTTCATTGTCTGTGAAGCTTACTTAAGATTATTTTCCTGCTTAATATTATCACATATTGGATTTAGATTAGCAATAGTTTCTTTGGCAAGCGGGCGAGAAAGTAATGGTAAAAATATGGATATGTTTATTGACAAAAAATGGAAAATTACTAATATACATAAAAAATACATGAGATAAGTATGGATTAGAATTTTCAGATGGAGTAAGGGTAGAAAAATTTGTTAGTGGTTTTAATTGAGGAAATCAGTGGAATTTGATATAATAAAAATAATGGTAAATAAAGTTTGCCTGGGAAGATAAGCCGGAATTATCTTGAATCGAAAAGAAGGAAAAATATTTCAAAAGTCCAAATAATCGGACATATGGTGTGATAGCATTATTAAAAAAAGAGGTAATCTTATGTTTTATACGATTGAATTATTTGCTGGTGCAGGTGGACTTGCGTTAGGGATTGAGAAAGCAGGGTTTGAAACGCTTGGATTGATTGAGTTTGATAAAGATGCCGCTGATACGCTTAAAAGGAACAGACCTAACTGGAATGTTATTAATGATGATATTGCCAATATTTCCTGTTTGGATTTGGAGCAATATTTTAATTTAAAGAAAGGAGAACTGGATTTATTGTCAGGAGGAGCGCCCTGTCAGGCATTTTCATATGCCGGTAAAAGACTTGGATTGGAAGATGCCAGAGGAACGCTTTTTTATCATTATGCGCTATTTTTACAGAAACTGCAGCCGAAGATGTTCCTGTTTGAAAATGTAAGAGGCTTACTCACGCATGCCAATGGGAATACATATAAAACAATGTTAAATATTTTTACAAAGGCAGGATATACGATTGATAAAAAAGTATTAAATGCGTGGGATTACGGAGTTCCACAAAAAAGGGAACGCTTGATTACAGTCGGGATTAGAAATGATTTGGTAAATAAAATTGAATATGTTTTTCCCAGACCACATGATTATAAACCGGTATTAAGGGATGTTTTATTAGATTGTCCGGATAGTCCGTATATTCCTTACGGAGATAAAAAGAAAAAGATATTTGAACTGGTTCCGGCAGGCGGATATTGGCGAGATATAGACCCCAAAATAGCAAAAGATTATATGAAAAGCTGCTGGGATATGGAAGGTGGACGTACTGGAATTTTGCGAAGAATGAGTTTAGACGAACCATCATTGGCGGTATTGACATCACCATCCCAGAAACAAACGGAACGCTGTCATCCTTTGGAAACCAGACCATTCACCATAAGGGAAAATGCGAGATGCCAGACATTTCCGGACGAATGGGAATTTTGTGGAAATATTTCATCACAGTATAAGCAAGTAGGAAATGCAGTTCCGGTTAATTTAGCAAAGGATATTGCAGCAGAAATATATCGTTCGCTTGAAATGCTGGAAGACAGGGGAAAAATCAGTAGACGGAAGACGTGTGTCGCATAAAAGAATAAGGCGGGTGAGTATTGATCAATTTTATGCAATTACAACCGGAAAAGAAGATGCCTTTTATAATATGTGTATGGTTCTTCCAAGTGTAATTGAAAGAGTGGTCAAGCAGGATGGAACAGTCCAGATACCGCATGATACAGTATTGCACGAGTTGAAAAATATTGCAGCTATGTCTGGCGAGGAATCTGAAGATATATCAATGGCTATTGCAGTATATATGCTTGGGTTTAATTCATATTTAGGATTTTCCGACCTAGTAAAAACTGACAATAACAACATGGCAGATGAGAACTATTTGAAACGAATTTATATCTATGCAAAAGGCATAGAGAAAGAATGACTACACTATGGATTTATTTGAATACATGAGAAATACGAATATGGATAAGGAAGCGCCGCTTGCCGCGAGGTTAAGACCGACTACGCTTGATGAGGTAGTGGGGCAGCAGCATATAATAGGAAAAGACAAGCTGCTTTACCGCGCTATTAAGGCGGATAAATTAAGCTCCATTATTTTCTATGGACCGCCGGGAACCGGCAAGACGACGCTCGCCAAGGTTATCGCGAATACCACCAGCGCGGAATTTACGCAGATTAACGCGACCGTAGCGGGCAAGAAGGATATGGAAGCCGTGGTGGAGCAGGCGAAAAACGTAAGCGGAATGTATGGGAAGAAAACCATACTTTTTATTGATGAAATTCACCGTTTCAATAAGGGGCAGCAGGACTATCTGCTGCCGTTTGTCGAAGACGGTACGATTATACTTATAGGCGCGACCACGGAAAACCCCTACTTTGAGGTCAACGGAGCATTGATATCGCGTTCTATAGTTTTTGAGTTGAAACCGCTCTCAAGAGAGGACATTAAGGAATTAATCAAACGCGCCGTATATGATAAAGATAAAGGCATGGGCGCATATGACGCGGTAATTGATGATGATGCGCTGGAATTTCTGGCTGATTTATCCGGCGGTGATGCCAGACACGCACTGAATGCAGTGGAACTCGGCGTCATGACGACTAACAGGAGCGAGGACGGCAGGATACATATTACGCTTGAAGTGGCGCAGGAGTGTATTCAGAAAAGAGTCATAAATTATGATAAGACAGGCGATAACCACTATGATACGATTTCAGCTTTTATCAAAAGCATGCGTGGCTCTGACCCCGATGCTGCGGTATATTATCTGGGAAGAATGCTTTATGCGGGAGAAAGCGTGGCTTTTATCGCCAGAAGGATTATGATATGCGCCGCTGAAGACGTGGGAAATGCAGATCCGAATGCCCTGACGGTCGCGGTCAGCGCATCTCTTGCAGTCGAGAGAATAGGAATGCCCGAGGCGCAGATTATTCTGGCTCAGGCGGCAGCTTATGTGGCGTGTGCGCCGAAGAGCAATTCTTCCAGCAGCGCAATTTTTAAGGTTATGGAAACAGTGGAGCAGACGGGAAATCTGCCGATACCTACGCATCTTCAGGACGCGCATTATAAGGGGGCGGCAAAGCTTGGACACGGCACGGGCTATAAGTATGCGCACGACTATCCCAACCATTATGTAGAGCAGCAATATCTGCCCTACGAACTTAACGGCAAAGAATTTTATACGCCTTCCGGCAACGGATATGAATTAAAAATAAAGGAACATATGAAGCGTATAAAGGGATTAGAATAATTGCTCTATTAAGCTCTGATAGACGCTGTAGCAGCGATAAACCCCGATGCGATTAGAATAATTGTTCTATTAAGCTTTGATAGACCGTCTGATTCTTCTTCTGCCAGTTGTCGCATATGGCGGCGGCAGTTTCTTTGTCGGGAACTGATAAAGTTATGTCAACCAGACGTATATTTTTCTCTATTGCCTGCAAATGCGCCTCGTATTCCCCGGAAGTGGATTTATAATAATCGGAGATAATAGAAACCTCGTTGCGCATTTCCATTTCGTTTTCTTTATAAAAACCGTCGATTTTTTTCTTAGTGAGGGCATTGAGCCTGTTGCCAAATAGCGACAGCGTCTCTTTGCCCTCTGTGGTAATCACAAGATGCGTGCGGTTGCGCACCGTGTTGGCGGTAATCATTCCAGAGTCCGCCAATTCGGAAAATACCTGCTGCAGAGTCAGAAAGTCCATATATTCGTTTTCAAGAATAAAATCGGCGACCTGCGCTTTCGTAATGGGAAATGCGGCGCGGTCCAGCATATACAGTATGATAAGTTTGTATAATATTAAGGTATCTTCCTTAGTCATTTACAATTCTCCGATATATTTGCTTTCATTAATAATACTGCTTTTTAGCCTGTAAATTGGAATTTATCGCACTATTGCATCATTTACGGATATGCGATTTTACCGCCTCGGCTACTACTTCTGCAACTTTGGGGTTAAATGCCTCCGGCATAATGTTGTCTTCATTCAGTTCTTCGTCGGGAACCAGCCCTGCTATGGCATAGGCAGCGGCTAACTTCATTTCTTCCGTAATCTGCGGTGCGCGTCCTTCAAGGGCTCCTTTGAAAATGCCGGGGAAGGCCACCACGTTATTAATCTGATTAGGGAAATCAGAGCGTCCCGTGCCTACTATACGCGCTCCGGCTGCTTTTGCCGCATCGGGCATGATTTCAGGAACCGGGTTGGACATTGCAAATATAATGGCGTCTTTATTCATCGAAGCTAC
Source organism: Butyrivibrio sp. (assembly GCA_023664865.1). Classification (GTDB taxonomy): domain Bacteria; phylum Bacillota; class Clostridia; order Lachnospirales; family Lachnospiraceae; genus UBA3282. Next base: position 6,751 of record JAMPEU010000025.1, read on the forward strand.
CATCTCAGGAGTTACGACATTGGGCGCGGATACTCCAATGAAGATATCGGAATTTTTCATGGCATCAGCAAGCGTTCCGCTCTCGTTATCGGGATTGGTGCATTCCGCCATCTGCTGTTTCACTTTGTTCAGATTGCTTCTTGATTTGCAGACTATACCGGTGCTGTCGCACAGGATGATGTTGGAGAAACCGTAGCTTTGCAAAAGCTTGGTAATGGCGATTCCGGCGCTGCCCGCGCCGTTTACGACTACCTTGCAGTCTTCCTTCTTTTTGCCTATTACTTTCAGGGCGTTGATGGTGCCTGCAAGCACGACTATTGCCGTACCGTGCTGGTCGTCGTGGAATACGGGTATATCCAGTGTCGCTTTTAACCTTGCTTCTATTTCAAAGCAGCGCGGCGCGCTGATATCTTCCAGATTGATGCCGCCAAAGCCCGGAGCAAGATAAGTTACCGCCTTGATGATTTCTTCCGTGTCCTGTGTATCGAGACAGATAGGAACTGCGTTGACGCCGCCGAACTCTTTGAACAAGACTGCCTTTCCTTCCATAACCGGCATAGCGGCGTGCGGACCGATATTTCCAAGTCCAAGAACCGCGCTTCCGTCGGAAACTACGGCTATCGTATTGGATTTCCATGTATATGTGTATGCGGCATCCTTGTCTTTGGCGATTGCCTTGCAAGGCTCTGCAACGCCCGGCGTATAGGCGATTGCCAAGTCCTCTCTTGTCTTAACCGCTGTTTTGGAAACCGTTTCGAGTTTTCCCTTCCATTCTTCGTGCATTTGAAGCGCTTTTTCTCCTGTTGTCATAATAATCCTCCATTCATATTCTATCCGCTAATTTATTTAATTTACAACAAATCTTTCTTAATGATATAGTATTTATGTTTTTTCTGCAATATACTCTTTAACACTTTTTGCTGATTTTCTTGCAAAAATTTCAAAATTTCCTCTTCCTATTTTGTCCAACATGGTGTATAATGATTTTCATAAATGACTTGTTATTGCATTTCAGTATACATATCAGGAATGAAGTCCCTTGACCAAAGAGTGAATTAAAATATAAATGTATAGCTTGTAAGTTATTTAAAATAGTATTTAAAATTGGTATTTTACTAAGATATATGTGTTAAAAGCACAGGAGGAAATTTATGAGAGAAAAGTATGAATCATTAGCCCTTGCGAATTTGAAAGAGCTTGCAAAGGTGCGGGGCATTAAGAAGGCGTCTACTATGAAAAAATCCGAGTTAGTAGAGGCTATGCTTAAGGAGGACGAGAAAGACAGGGCTGCGGGGAAAGAAGTCGTTGTCAAATCCTTAGTGCCGAAGAAACCGGAAAAGATGGAAAGGCCGGAGCGTGCAGAAAGAGCGGAACGCACAGAGAGGCCGGAGCGTGCCGAGAGAGCGGAACGCACGGAAAGAACGGACCGCGCGGAGAGGACTGAGACGTCATCTTCCGGCAGTGAAGAGGAAAAATTCCCGGCGGAGCTTGACAGCGGAATTTTAGCGCATGGAATTCTGGAGGTCATGAGCGACGGTTTCGGGTTTATCAGATGCGAGAATTTCCTTCCCGGTGAAAACGATGTTTATGTAGCTCCGAGCCAGATTAGAAGATTCGGGCTAAAGACAGGCGATATGCTGGCGGGAAATACCAGGATTAAGACTCAGGGTGAGAAATTCAGCGCGCTTCTTTATGTCAAGTCCATTAACGGCTATGCGCCGGATGTGGCTATGCGCAGGGTTAATTTTGAAGATTTAACGCCTATTTTTCCCAATGAAAGACTGAAACTTGAAGTGCCGGGTTCTTCCGTGGCGATGAGGATAATGGATTTAATGAGTCCTGTCGGCAAGGGGCAGAGGGGAATGATTGTATCCCCGCCGAAAGCAGGTAAGACTACCTTATTAAAAGAAGTAGCGAAATCAATTCAAAATAATACTCCTGACGCACATTTGATTATACTTTTGATTGATGAGCGTCCTGAGGAAGTAACGGATATTAAGGAAGCTATTGAAGGACCTAACGTGGAAGTTATCTATTCTACGTTTGACGAACTTCCGGAGCATCATAAGAGGGTGTCCGAGATGGTTATCGAGCGTGGCAAGAGGCTTGTGGAACATAAAAAGGACGTGGTAATACTGTTAGACAGCATCACCAGATTGACAAGAGCCTATAACCTTACCGTTCCCCCGAGCGGGCGTACATTGTCAGGCGGTCTCGATCCGGCGGCGCTCCATATGCCGAAGCGTTTCTTTGGCGCAGCGAGGAATATGAGGGAAGGCGGCAGCCTGACGATACTTGCGACCGCGCTTGTCGAGACGGGCAGCAAGATGGACGATGTAGTATATGAGGAATTTAAGGGTACGGGCAATATGGAAATGGTGCTTGACCGTAAGCTTTCCGAAAGAAGGGTATTCCCGGCGATTGATATTCCCAAATCAGGAACAAGAAGGGACGACCTGCTGCTTTCGCCTGACGAACTCGAAGCAATAAATGTTATAAGAAAGGCGCTTAACGGATTGAAGCCGGAAGAAGCCGTGGATAAGGTGTTGGATATGTTTGCAAGGACGAGGAATAACTTTGAGTTTGTCAATATGGTCAAAAAGACCAGATTCCTTTAAAAAAACACTTGCATACGTTAAACAGCTATGCTATAATACATAAGCTGTCGTTTACGTTGACAGGACTGAAAACTAAAAATACAGCAGCGGTTTAAACAGCTGTTTACTTTGAGGAAGAGCCATGTAATCGGTTCTTTGTACAAACTAGAAGAAGGAGCGTAGATATAAAATGAAAGAAGGAATTCATCCTGAGTATTATCAGGCAACGGTAACATGTAACTGTGGAAACACATTTGTAACAGGTTCTACTAAACCGGAAATTCACGTGGAGGTTTGTTCTAAATGCCATTCGTTCTATACGGGCCAGCAGAAAACGGCGCAGGCAAGGGGACGTATTGATAAGTTCAATAAGAAATACGGTATGGACAACAAATAGTTTACTTGGGAAAGGTTGGGGTGAATATCTCAACCTTTCAGTTTCTTTCAACAACAAAGAGGCTGAATAAGGAACTGTATGGGTTATTGTAAAAATTACGGAGGCAGGTAAATTGAGAAAGAAGAAACGCAGGCAGTCTTCGGGAATCGGCGGTCAGGCTGTTTTAGAAGGCATTATGATGAAAAATAAGGATAAGTACGCTGTGGCTGTCCGTAAACCTGACGGGCAGATTGAGGTAGAAGTGGATGCTTACCAGAGCATTATAAACGACAGTATACTTCTTAAAATTCCTTTTATAAGGGGGGTTTTTAATTTTATTGATTCTATGATTCTGGGCATGAAAAGCCTGAACTTTTCCGCGGAATTCTACGAAGATGAAGGCGCAACGGATAAAGCGGCTGATAAGGCGCTGAATAAGGTATCCGGCGGCAATTCCGAAAAAATCCTTACCGGGATAGTGACAATCTTTTCCATAGCGCTTGCCGTCGCTATTTTTATGGTGCTGCCGTGGTATCTGACATCGCTGTTTGAGGGATATATCAGAAATGACTCTTTGATGGCGATTATTGAAGGCGTTATCCGTATTGTCATTTTCATTGCGTATGTGCTGAGCATATCGCTTATGAAAGATATCAGAAGGCTTTACAGATATCATGGGGCGGAGCATAAGTGCATTAACTGCATTGAAAAAGGGCGGCCGCTTACAGTCCATAATGTAATGAGAAGCTCCAAAAGGCATAAAAGATGCGGAACCAGCTTCATGCTTCTGGTTATGCTGATTAGTATCGTGCTGTTTTTCTTTATAAGGGTTGAAAATCCGGTGCAAAAGGTGCTGCTTCGTATAGCGCTCATTCCGGTTATAGCGGGTATTTCATATGAAGTTATCAGGCTGGCGGGAAGAAACGACAATATTCTTGTCAGGATTATTTCCGCGCCCGGCATGATGCTGCAGGGATTGACGACAAGGGAGCCCGATGAAAGCATGGTGGAAGTGGCGATTGCTGCAGTAGAGGCTGTATTCGACTGGAAAGCGTATTTATATGAGGTCTTCGGTTACGAAGTGGACGACTCATGGCTGACGGATGAAGAGCCGTCTGACGATGATGAATGGAAAGCTCCGAAGGCGGAGACTGACGAAGAGCCGGAGTATGAATATGTGGCTGAGACTAAAAGTGAAGAAGTTGAGGCAGAAGACGAAACAGAGGCTGAGGCGGAAAGTGACGAAATAGAGGTAGAAGATGAAGTAGAAGTTGGGGCTGAACCTGAGATTGAGATTGAAACAGAAGTTGCGGGAGCTTCTGAAATAGGGGTTGAGATTGAAACAGAAGCTGAGGCAGAGCCGGAAATTAAGGCAGAAAATGAACTTCTTGAGGCAGCTTCTGAATTGGCGATAGATGCGAAAGTTCAGACTGAGGCGAAAGCTAAGACGGAGTCTGCGCCAGCGGTAAAATCAGCGGCAAAAAGCAGTTCTGCACAGAAAAAGCAGTCTAAGACTGAAACTAAAAATAAATCCGCACAGAGTTCTAACAGTAATCGAAAGAAGAAAAGAAATAATAAGAAAAAATGAGAATGGTTAAGAGAAAATAGAATGACAAATATATGGTGCAGCAGTGACGGTCTGGCAGGTGTAATCTATGGATTTAAATTATGGAAAAATATATACATGGGGAGAGGGACAGCTTGCAGAGGCGGGAATCGAGGAAGCCGGGCTGGACGCAAGGCTGTTGCTTGAGCATGCATGCGGAACCGACAGAAATACACTGCTTGTACACTCTGAGAAAGAAGTATCGGAAAAAGAATATGAATGTTATGTAAACTATATTTCAGCGAGAAAAAAGCATGTTCCGCTGCAGTATATCACAGGCGTTCAGGAATTTATGGGATTGGAATTTTTAGTAGATAAGAATGTTCTGATACCAAGGCAGGATACGGAGATACTGGTGGAAGAGGTAATGCGGCATCTGCATGACGGTATGCGTATTCTGGATATGTGTACCGGTTCAGGCTGCATATTGCTTAGTTTGCTATATTATTCCAACGACTGCAGCGGAATCGGAATTGATATATCTAATGAGGCGCTTAGCGCAGCAAGCAAGAACGCCGAAAAGCTGAAACTGCAAAAGCCTGAATTAAGGGTAGACTTTATACAGGGCGATTTGTTTGAGCAGCTTGAAAAAAAGCATTTAGGACAGTTTGAAATAATCGTATCCAATCCGCCGTATATAAAAAGCGGCGTTATTGAAACACTAATGGAAGAAGTAAGGGAATATGAGCCGCGTTTAGCATTAGACGGAAAAGAGGACGGACTGTTCTTTTACCGCAAAATAATAGAGCAGGCGGGAGATTATCTGAGCGGAGGCGGCGGACTCTTTTTTGAAATAGGGTGCGAGCAGGCGGCGGATGTAAGGCTTATGATGGAAGCTGCCGGATATACTGATGTGCAGGTGGTTAAAGATTTTGCGGGGCTTGACCGAGTAGTGCATGGAATACTGAATAAATCCTAACAGAGAGGGTAGAGAGATGTTTGATAAATTAGACGACCTTTTAAGAAAATTTGAAGAGATAATGAATGAATTGAGCGAGCCTTCCATAGCTAATAATCAGGAGAGGTTCCGCGCTTTGATGAAGGAACAGAGCGAGCTGACGCCGATTGTGAATGCGTATAAGGAGTATCGGAAGTGTAATCAGGATATTGAGGACAGCATCGCCATGCTGGAGAGTGAGTCTGACGAAGAGATGAGGGAGATGTTAAAAGACGAGCTTTCCTCGTCAAGAAAAAGAGTAGATGAGCTTGAAAACGAGCTTAAGATACTGCTTTTACCTAAAGATCCCAATGATGAAAAGAATGTCATCGTAGAGATACGCGCGGGCGCGGGCGGCGACGAGGCAGCGCTTTTTGCGGCGGAAATATACCGCATGTATGTCCACTATGCAGAGGGAAGACGCTGGAAAGTGGAGACGGTAGAAGCAGAGGAAATCGGAATCGGCGGCATGAAAAGCGTTACTTTTATGGTAACGGGGCAGGGGGCTTATTCCGTATTAAAATATGAGAGCGGAGTACACCGCGTACAGCGTGTGCCGGAAACGGAATCGGGCGGACGCATCCATACCTCGACTATCAGCGTGGCGGTTATGCCGGAAGTTGACGACGATATCGACATCGTAATTGAAGATAAAGATGTGCGCATAGACGTAATGAGAGCATCAGGAAACGGCGGACAGTGCGTCAATACCACCGATTCGGCTGTGCGTCTGACGCACTATCCGACGGGCATAGTGGTATACAGCCAGACAGAGAAATCACAGATTCAGAATAAGGCGAAGGCGTTTGCGCTGCTTAAAGCGAAGCTTTATGATATCGAGCAGCAGCAGCGGCATGATGCGGAGGCGGAACTGCGCCGCAGCCAGATAGGTACGGGAGACCGTTCTGAGAAGATACGGACATACAATTTCCCCCAAGGACGTGTGACCGACCATCGTATCAATCTGACAATATATAAACTGGATAAAGTCATGGACGGCGATATTCAGGAAATCTTGGACGCCTGTATTGCAGCCGACCAAGCGGCGAAACTGGCGAAGATGAATGAGAATTGAGGGGGATTAAATTATAATCAATCCCTCCGGCTCAACTTTCAGTAGAGCCGACTTTCCCACACGGTCATTGTAAGACAGCATAAATCTGTTATCCTATAGTAAACGACATTAAAAATTGCCGTTTACTATTGTTGTATACAGCCGTTCATATATCGAGTTGCGGACTGTGAAAGGAGACATATTTATGAATTTTGGTAAAAAAATGAAAGAACTGCGGCTGCAAAGAGCCGTAACGCAGGAACAGCTTGCTGCGCATTTAAACATTTCGCCGCAGGCGGTTTCCAAATGGGAGAATAATGTTACGTTGCCGGACATTCAGCTTTTGCCTGAAATATCCGTATATTTCGGGGTTACGATTGACGAGCTGTTTGAAATGACAGACCAGAAGCATCTGCAGCGCATTGAAAACATGGTGGATACAAAGCGCGTTATAGACAAGGCGGATTTTGAATATGCGCAGAACTTTCTGCAGAACAAGCTGACGCAAAAAGAAAGTATGCCGCAATGCCTGACGCTAATCAGCGCCCTATATAATTCAAAAGCGGCGGAATACCATTCTTTAGCGGAGTATTACGCCAAGGAAGCATTGCTGGTTGAACCTGAAAACAAGGATAATCATGTAAATCTGTGTGAAGCGCAGCGTGGAACATATGCCGACTGGTATATGGCAAGCCATACGGAGCGCATCATGTTTTATCAGGATTTTGTCAGTAAAAATCCCCAATATGCCAGAGGCTATCTGTGGCTGCTGGATGAGTTGATTGCTGACAACAGGTGCGACGAAGCGCAGGAAGTCTTAGACAAACTTTCAACTATGGATTCATCATGCCGTATCCCACTCTATCAGGGTCAGATTGCATGGGCGAGGGGCGAGCATGAGCGCGCATTGGAAATATGGAAGAAAATGTCAGAACAATTTGCCGACGACTGGCTTGCACAGCTTAACATGGCGGACAGCCTGGCACATATGTGCCGTTATGATGAGGCGGTTATTTATTATAAGAAGGGGTTTGAGCTGCAGCCTAAGCCGCGCTATACAGACTCATGGCTTTCCATGGCGCAGATATATGAGATTCAGGGAAAATACGAAGAAGCGATTCAGGCATGGGAGAATGTTGCATTAATATGCCGTGAAGAATGGAATATAAAGGAGGGCGAGGAGATTGACCGTCCCGCACGGGAAATAAGCAGGTTAAAAGAACTTATCGACAAGGGTAAATAGAGCCGTATATTACATGACGCAAGAATTTGTCCTAAAGTCGATGCAAAATTTTCTTTTTTCGATATTGACAAGGGATAAAAAAGCTGATATCTTATTTATTGTTATTTATATAAGAGCAGTTTTGGTACTGCCAATATCTAGGGAGGAAATGGACAGATGAAAAAGAAACTTTCAATTATTCTTGCATGTATTATGGTGATGAGTGTGCTTGGCGGTTGTGGGGCTTCGTTTGATGCAGCGTCATACATAAAGGCTTTATTGGATAACACTTATAAGAATGATTCAAGCGAGATGGTATCAATGAAGATTGCAACTGCGGAAGAAGCAGCAAAGCTCTATGAAGAGGGGCTTGACGCAGAAATAGCTGCAATGGTTTCAGGAATGGAAGGATATGTTTCGGCAGAGCAGGAAGAGGCTTACAGGCAGGTGTTTGCAGATGCTTATGCAGCAGTTAAATATACTGTTGAGGGAGCTGAGAAACAGGATGATGGTTCTTACATCGTAACAGTAACATACGAGCAGATGAATGTGTTTGAGCCGGCTATGGAAGAGTATATGAATCAGATTATTAATAATAGCGCGGATATGTATGATGCAACTGAAGCAGAGATGATGGAGTGGCTTCTTACACTGCTTAAGGACTGCATCGCAGAATCTCTTAAGACGGCAACCTATGATGATCCACAGACGCTTACAGTCAAAGTTTCACTTGTAGACAATGTTTGGACGCCAAGTGAGAGTGACCTTGAGGATTTTGCGAAAGTAATTTTTGACCTTGATGATGCAAACAGCGTATTAGGTTATTAAACTGATACTTAGTAAAACAGAAAAATGATTTACATATCCCCATCGGAAGTTCCGGTGGGGATTTTTGAAATATGGCATTTAGGAATGGCTTGATAATATATAAATGATATGGTAATTAAAGAAGATTTGTGCTGGGAAAGGGACACGGTTGGTTATTAAAATGATTAAATCAAAGATAAGAATGACCAGAATAAAAATAGCCGGAGCCATATTGATAGCATTGGCGCTAATATTAGTTTGTATTCAAGCTAAGGCGAGTGTAGGAGCGCCTATATTTGACGGATTTTCTAAGATGGATTACTGTTTGTTTCTGGAGACAGAGGTAGGGTATGGAGTTACGTCAGACTATTATAAGTATGGAATTTACGGCGACTTTGTTAAGACGGCGAAAGAAGGGGAAGAAATATATTTTCTGCTGAATGACAAAATGATAAGAAGTAAATTGAACCTGAATACCCATGAGGAGTGGGAGTCTAATGTAGCACCGCACATACAAAACGTGTCGCCGGACTTGGAATGGGTGATATCAAGGCAGTATACAGCGGCGATACATACGGATTATGTAGACCGATTATATTATCAGAATAAAGAAATAGCACAAAGGGAAGAGTACATTTACGATGATTCTATGACTTTTATATTGAAAAAAACGGAAAATAATGAGTCGTATGAAGTGATGGACAGGGAGAAGTGGTACATAGCTAAAGATTTGATTGCTGACATATGGGGACATTATATTGTAGAGGAAAGAACAGCGGTAAGCTGCATTGATGAATATGGAAAACTGCTTGCAATATCTGAAAAGAGTAATGATTCCATAAAGATATACGATATGGATAACTGGGACTTGCTGCATGATATAAAAATAAAGGATATTGATAGTGACTGGCCTATTGAGATATCGCAAATAGTAGGAAATGTGGAAGAAGGCTGGCTGGTATTTTCAAATGGCGACGTTACTTATAAAATGACTTATCCTGATGGAATCATGGAGAAAATAGGGGAATTTATGTATGGCACAACCTATTCTCCCGATGGAAAATATCGTGCGTATTGCACGGGAAATATAGTTCTGAATGATATATGGATGGAGCTTCCCGATGAAAAACTGGATAAATTCAATTCGCTTTATGACAGGTGGGAAAAAATTGCTCCCGGCTGGTATGTGGAGGAGCTAGAAACAGGTAAAGTGGCGTACATTCCCGTAGAAACATGGGAGCAAGACGGCAGGCCGCTTTATAGCGGCAGATGTGTATGGATTAAGCGCGATGAGCTGTTAGATGTGCTTGAAGAAGTGCGTTTCTTGGGGCGGGAAGGTAATGGTTTAGGATTTTACCCGCTGGTAGAGAAAGCGGTTACAGAATCTCTGGCGGCATGGCGGGAGACGCCTGTGCCTGAAACGGTTTGGGAAGAAATAATTACATATGGAGAGCATGCTTATCTTGCCGCCTTTGAAAGAATTAGTTCGGTTAATGTGACTCCGTCGGATTTATATAGCGGATATGCAGATTATCGGCTGGCTGTAAAAGATGAGGAAGGAAATATCGTATCAAGCCAGACTTTTACTGACTATCCGATTTGTATGGAGGAAGTATATTGGGTTAAAGATATTTCCAGTGATGATTTTCCTGATATAATATTGTGTCCTTATTATGTGGAAGGGCATGCTGAACGCTCTACGGAGTTAATCTTTTTAATTTGGGATAATGAAAAAATAACATATGAAGCAAAGCCGTTGCCGTGGGATACAGCCCTTGATTCTCCCATATGGAATGAGGAGTTGTCCTCCCTGATATTTTTTTACGGCGATGATGAAGTCAGGGAGAAAATGTTTACATATAGGGACGGGGAATGGAAGCTTAGCGGAGAGCTTGCGGCAGAAAATGAAACAGAAAAGGAAAATGGCGATATAGAAATTGTCTGTGGTGAGTATTTTTATACAGATAATCAGACCATAAAGAATGAAATCAAGGTTACTTTGCCGGAACAGGAGCTGCCTTGGCATGATGAAAACAGTATCTGGGCTGCATATAATGCCCGGAATGAATGCCTGTTCCCAGGCCGTGGGTGGAATACGGTAAATAAGAAATTGAAAGGCGGACAGATTGTATGGAAATATATATGTAATACCGATGTGCCTTTTCTGGAATTGGACGAAGCAGATGAAGCGCAGTCAAATGAAAAAACTTTTTGCAGTATAAGCGATTTTGAGGATTTTCATTATTATCTGCTTTGTAAGACATATATAGGGACAACAGCGCCGGTAAACCCGCTCCTAAACGCATTTATTGGAGATGGCGTAGAGACGATAGAGGCGGGAGTTGAAGTTTATCAAAAATATATGAAACCATTTCGGGAGAGCGACCTTGTGGGAGATATGGAGCTAATGGATATATCTGTGGATTGTAAATTAGCTGTAACATATGAAGGTGTGACAGAAAGTGTCACTACATGGAGAATTTTCGAGGGGGAGAAAGAGCGGCAGGCAGCAGATTCAAGATATGAAAATCCCTTTCGTGTTATTAAAACTGATGATGCCTATGCAGTGGTGAATAAATTTGATGAGAAAGCATTATATGACAAAACAGGTTATAATGGTGATTGGATTTACAATGAATATGGAGATTTGGCGGTAGGAGTAAAACATTATAATTATAGTGATGATACACGTGAAATAGGAATATATGATTTAGAGAACGAAGAGATTCTTTGGAATTTTCAAGTGGAAGGGCTTTTGCGGCTGCTGCAGGTTCAAGGGGATAAAGAGAGCGGTAAAGTAATATTCCGCTTAGACGATCGTTCCTTTTATGAACTTTCTTATCCTTCGGGAGATGCAAAATATCTTGGAAAAGATATGTATTGCCTGAGTTATAGCCCCGATGGAAAATATGCGGCTTATTCATCGCCCTGCAATGAGGATTTTTTTGATTTGGACGAGGAGGACTATGAAGAGCTGGACAGAATACCTTCGGGAATATATATCTTGGAAGTAGAAACAGGAAAGACCGCATATATAGAGATGGATATCTTTGATATAGTAGATTGGGCTGATATGTTGGATAGCCGCGCTTTTAGGTGGGTGGAAAAGGAGAGTTTTGAAAAAGTTATGGAAGAGAGGGAATAAAGAGATAGAAGTTACATAAGTTATATTGAAAATCCTGCCTGTTGCCTATTGAAATTGTTTGTGGTATAATGAGAAAAACGTCGCGTATGCAATATAGGAGAGTGATTAATAGTGTTGGAAAGAAAAATATCAAACTACTTGAAGGAGTGGAAACAGAAAAAAAAGAAAAAGGCTCTGCTCGTGACCGGAGCCAGACATACAGGCAAGACGTACAGTATACGGCGTTTCGGGAAGGAACAATATACGAATCTTGTGGAAATTAATTTTTTGGAGGATAAAAAGGCAAGGGAGATTTTTGCGGAAGTGTCGGATATCCGCGAACTCATAACCAAGCTGACCGCCTATATAGGAAACAGTCTGAAGGCGGAAAAGACTTTAATCTTTTTTGATGAGGTTCAGGCGTGTCCGGAAGTCAGAAACGCGGTAAAGATGTTTGTGGACGATGGACGCTTTGATTGTATTGAGGCGGGATTTCCCGAATCTTCTTTTTATTATGAAGAAGTGTACGAGATGTATCCGCTTGATTTGGAAGAGTTTTTATGGGCGAATGGTATTAGGGAAGCGGCAATCGAATACGTCAGGGAGTGTTATGAACTCAATATGAAAGCGAGCGGAAGCGTTCATGAGATGCTCAAGCGGCTTTTTAAGGCGTATGTTGTCGTAGGCGGAATGCCGGAAGCGGTTCAGGCGTTTGCCGATACTCATGATATGGCGCAGGTGCTTGAAATACAGAAAGGCATTTTGGAGATTTTTATGACAGATATTAAGACTGCGCCGAATATCGGGACGAATATCGACAGGAATAAAATGAAGAAAATTATGGAATTTATTCCTTCCCAGCTTAATAAGGAAAATAAGCGGTTTATGCTTGCAGATATCCGCAAGAGCGCGAGAATGGAGCGGTATGAGCAGTGCTTTGACAGTCTGGTGGACAGGGGCATGACGCTGCCTTGTTATAACGTGGGCGAACCGAAAAATCCGCTCAAAAACACGCAGAAGGACAATCTTTTCAAGCTTTATCTTGCGGATTCGGGGCTTTTATGCGCCATGCTTTCTGAGAATGTGCAGTTTGAAGTGCTGCAGGATAACCTTGATATAAACAGGGGAAGTGTTCTGGAGAATGCGATGGCGCAGATTCTTGCAGCGCATGGATTTGTGCTGAGGTACTTTAACGAGAAGAATAAAGGTGAGCTGGATTTCCTGATTCAGAAGGGTACGACGGTTATTCCCGTGGAAGTCAGGGCGGGAGATGATTACATGAATCATAGCGCGCTTGATTATGTGCTTGGCAATAAGGATTGGAATCTGAAAGAAGGAATCGTGTTCTGTGACAGGAATGTTGAGAAAAACGGCGCGATTCGTTATCTTCCGTGGTACATGAGCATGTTTTTGCGTGCATAGGCAGGGAGTTCCATATGAAAAGGAAGATACTCATAATCGAAGACGACGGTGACTTAGCCGCTATTACGTGCGATATGCTGGAAAGTTACGGATATGAAGTGGATTTTGCGGCTGGCAGCGGGCAGGCGTTTGAGATATTGGAGGGCAGGCAGTTTGATTTATTGCTTATAGACATCAATCTGCCTGATGGCAGCGGGTTTGAAGTGTGTAAGGAACTTAGGCGGGTATCGAAAGTGCCTGTCATTTTTGCGAGCGCAAGAACGAGCGAGGACGATAAGATTAGAGGGCTTGACATGGGCGGCGACGATTATCTGGCGAAGCCCTATTCTTTAAGGGAGCTGCTTGCCAGAGTCAACGCCCTGATTCGCAGGACATACGGCGATGAAGACGAAGGGAAGGTTTATTGTTTCGGCGGGATTAAAGTGGATACGGGGATAAGGCGTGTTGAGCGTGACGGGGAAGAGGTAAAACTGGCGCTTAGGGAGTTCGACCTTTTAGCATACCTGTGCGCTAACCCGAACCGCAGTATCACTAAAGAAGAACTTCTGCACGAGGTCTGGGGGGCTTTCTCGGAAGCGGAGACGGCGACTGTGGCTGTACATATTAGATGGCTTAGGGAGAAGCTTGAGAAGAAGCCGGCTGAGCCGGAGTTTATTAGGACGGTGTGGGGGATTGGGTATTGTATGGAGATTAAGGGGGAGTAAGTAGCTGGATGCGACTAATGCGGATAATGCGGCATGGACTCATATGTTTCCACTTGAGGCACGCTCTCGCTCCGTGGAAAATCGCAGCGGTACTAAGTTCAAAAGCCGCTTTGCGCCTTTTTCACTAACTACCGGCGTTTTCCAAGGACCTCAAGAGGAAGCATATGAGTCCATGCCGCCCAATGACTGTGGGTAGTAATAAACTTGCAGGATAAGGGAGAATGGAGAATTAGGCATGAAAAAACAGTTTATAAGAATGACGATTATATTTATTGGCATACTTGCAGTTGCGACGTTTTGTTTAGAGCGCGCTCTGGAAAGGCGTATGTTAAAAACCAATATGCTAAAAACTGATGCGGAGAATGAGCTGCTGGTGCTGAACGAGATAGAGCAGTTGACGATGGATGAAGAAGGATTCAGTCCGGTGGAGAGGCAGATAGAAGTTTTGCGGGGGCATATGCAGAATGATACTGCGCGGCAGCAGCAAAATAATATGCGTAAAATTGTGGCTATTAATATAGGTTTAGCTTCTTTTTGCCTGATTGCGGGCTTTTTTTATGTATTTTATAGAATATTGCGACCTTTTTCTAAATTGGAAGAATATGCGGGGGAAGTGGCAAAGGGTAATTTGGATTTTCCGCTGGAATATGAAAGGGAGAACTTTTTTGGCGCGTTTACATGGGCGTTCGACCATATGCGGAAGGAGATAGTGGGAGCGCGGGAAAATGAGGCGCGTGCCATAAAAGAGAATAAAACCATTATTGCGACGCTTTCGCACGACATTAAAACGCCGATTGCATCTATACGGACGTACGCGGAGGGGCTGGAGGCTAATCTTGATTCAGACTATGAGCAGCGTGAGCGTTATCTGCGGGTGATTATGCGAAAATGCGACGAAGTCTCCGCACTAGTGAATGATTTGGTTTTGCATTCGCTTTCTGAGCTTGAGCGGTTGGAGATAAAAAAGCAGAATGTCAGTATGCAGAAGCTGCTGCAGGAAACCTTGGCGGATTTTGAATATCCGCATATATCGCTGGAACAACCCATTCCGGATAAAGAGATTGCCATAGATAGCAGGCGTATGTCACAGGCATTGTTAAATATTCTGGAAAATGCCGTTAAATATGCGCCTGACACCGAAATCAAAGTATGGGCGGCAGTAAATGATAATCGTTATGAAATCCATATACGCGACCACGGCAGAGGCATACTGCCGGAAGATATGCCGTTCGTGCTGCAGAAATTTTACCGAGGCAAAAATGTAGGCGATAAACCGGGCTCCGGGCTTGGTCTGTATATTGTGGGCTATATAATGGAACGAATGGACGGCGGCATCGAACTTCATAACCACGACGACGGGCTTGAAGTGGTGCTTTATATTAATTTCTTTTCTTAAAGACTTCTTAATAATTATTCTGGTATCATGGTATCACAATAGGTGATTGCGAAATTCATTCTTTCATAGTGTGAGTTGTACAATATATACAAAACATAAGCAGGGTGCTCAACAGAAAATTTACTTCGTAAATTATCTGGCGCCGTCGGTACTTAACGAGGTTCTTTCGAGTTTAGTACCGTTACTGGCGACAACGCAGCGAGAGCGTGCCCTACGTTGTTTTGTATATATTGTACAACGGGACTTATTAAAAAAGTTGTTTTGTAAATACCTATTAACATCAAACAAGAAAGGAATAATTATTATATGAAACCCATCATCATGAAATCCACCAACCTGTGCAAAAGCTTTGCAAACAACGGCGGGCAGAACCATGTACTCGATATGATTAATCTGGAAATATACGACGGTGATTTTACCGTTATCATGGGCTCGTCGGGAGCAGGGAAATCCACGCTGCTCTACGCTTTAAGCGGCATGGACGCGCCGACTTCAGGGGAAGTGTATTATAAAGAGCGTGCCATCAGCCGCTTGAAAGAGAAGGAGATGGCATCCCTTCGTGCGTCGGAATTTGGCTTTGTATTCCAGCAGGCGCATCTTGTCAGCAATCTGACGCTTTTAGAAAACGTGGCGGTCACAGGCTATCTTGATAAGTCAAAGAAAGAGAAAGAAGTAAGGGAAGCGGCTGTTTTACTTCTTCGCAAAATGAACGTGGAAGAGGCAATGATGCGCCTTCCTTCACAGGTATCGGGCGGAGAAGCGCAGCGTGCCGCCATTGCAAGGGCGTTGATTAATGAACCCGGAATTATTTTTGCAGACGAACCGACGGGAGCGCTTAATAAACGGAATACCGAGGAAGTATTAAGGGTTTTAACGCAGTTAAACGATAACGGACAAAGCATACTGATGGTAACGCACGACATTAAGGCGGCGATACGCGCGACCAGGCTTCTGTATCTGGAAGACGGCAGGGTTATAGGAGAAATGCCTATGCCAATATACCGTGAAGAAGACGCCCGCAGCAGAGAGAAACAGGTCGATGCGTGGTTGTCGTCGATGGAGTGGTAGGAGTCCCGGAGCAAGCGATGAACAAAGCAGATATGCGGTAATATTCAGCAGCTATCGCAGGCTATATGATTGGAAGAAGATTGAAAAGGACGGTAAATCGTTATGAAATATTTTACATTGTTAAAGGCTAACATTAAAAGCCAGAAGGGAAGTTTCATCGGCATTTTTATGCTTATTTTTATTATAACCGTATCCTTGTGCGCGGTATTGTCCATATGGAGAAATTCGGGTATATACGAGGCAGAGCAGATAGAAAGGGTTGGATTTGGCGACATTACCTTCTGGATTACGCAGCTTAATGAAAATTCTGAAGAGATGGAGGGGCTGCTTAACAGAATCAGGGAAATTGATGATGTGGACACGATAAATACGCAGGAATTTATAGCATGCGACGTTTATCGCATAGTGACCGATGAAAAAACAACGACCATTCAGGGCAGTTTATGCGTACTTGCCTATGGCGAGCCGAAGTATGACTATAATATTTATAATGAAAGCCTTACGGGGATAGAGGAAAATGAAAAAGGCTTGAATGAGGGGGAGATATATGTGTCCCCTTCATTAAAGGGAATGTACGGCGCAGATATCGGCGATATTATGGAAATTGAGATAGATGATGAGCGAAACGTCGCAAAATATGTCATTAAAGGTTTTTTTGAAGATCCGGTTGACGGCAGCGCCCTGATGGGAATAAAAGACATACTTATGCTAAAGGAGGATATGCAGAAACTGGGCGATAGATTTGAAGAAATACGGAATAAAGCAGATGAAAAAACAGGCGTATATATGTTAGGAATAGGGAGCATGATTCATATCTCCAAGACAAAGGACAGCAGTCTTAATATGGGGGAATTTCAGCGTCTTTTAAATGAGAAAACAGGCGTATACAGCGAATTGGGCTTTGCCTATACCAAGTCGTCAATAATGGGATTTATGCTTATTCTGCAAAATATTTTCTCCGCGTTTCTGCTGGTATTCGTGCTGGTTTTGCTGGTGATAGCGGTGATTATTATCGGACACAGCATAAACAGCAGCATTGAGCAGGATTATGTAGATATGGGGATTATGAAAGCCGTAGGATATACCGGCATGAAGCTGCGTATGCTGCAGTTATTTCAGTATATGCTGATTGTTCTTATCGCAATGGCGCTTGGCGTGCCGGCGTCGGTATTTGTTGTAAGAGTGATTGAAAGTATGCTGGTCACTACTACCGGGCTGATTGTACCGTCAACTATGCCTGTGGCGTTAAGTTTCATGGCGCTTGGCGCGGTAGGGCTTATTATTGCGGGATTTGTCATAATAAGAACGAAGAAGATAGAAAAAGTGCTGCCCATTCAGGCAATCAGGGGCGGTGCGTCAGACGTATATTTTAAAAGCCGCCTGACTGCGCAGATACATCAAAAGGCGCTTAATTTCTGGCTTGCCTACAGGCAGCTTATATCAGGCAAAAAGCAGTATATCAGCGCATGTTTCATTTCAGTGCTTTTGGTTTTCTTTCTGGCGTTGGTCGTCAGATTGGACGCATGGCTGGGAGAAGACGGAAAGGGGCTGATGGACTGCTTTAATGCTGCACAGTATGATTTTGGCGTCAGATACGAAAATGAAGCGATAAGAGAAGAAGCGGAAGAATGGATTGACGCTGAAGCGGGCATCATAAACAAGTATGAATTTGTTATGACAAGGGGGACAATTAACCAAATAGAATATATGATGAACGTCGTATCCGAACCGGAATATTTTAACATATTGGAGGGAAGGACCTGCCTGTACAAGAATGAGATTGTCATAACGGATTTGGTATCGAAAGAACTTGAAATAGGTATAGGCGATACGGTGTTAATCAGTTTTGGAGGAAAAGAGCTTGAATTTATTATAAGCGGCGTCTACCAGTGCGCTAACGATATGGGGACGAATTTCGGTATCAGTCGTAAAGGTGTTGGGCAGTTTATTGAAGATAATGAACTGGATTATTACAGATACTATCAGCTAAAAGAGCCGGAGCTTGCCGATAAGCTTGCGGACGATTTGCATGAACGCTATAAGGAAGATGTGGTTATCGACAATAATACATGGTCGGGCCTAGACGTTATAGTAGATGTAATGTCCGCCCTTGTCGCCATAATGTATGTGATAACCGTTGTTTTTATACTGATAACGGTGTATCTGACAGGGAGTAAGGTTTTATATAGAGAGCAGCACGATTTGAGCATTTATAAATCGCTGGGATTTGCATCAGGGAAACTTAGGTTTGCATTCGCGCTGCGCTTTGGAATCGCCGCGGCGATGGGTTCGGTAATTGGCATTGTGCTCAGCATATTTTTAACAGATCCTATGGTGTCTAAAATTATCGCGATGTGCGGAGTGAGCCATTTCAGCTCTGATTTAAATCCGCTGAGGATGGCAATGTTAGCCGTAGTTGTGAGCGGACTGTTTTTCATCTTCGCTTATCTGTCGTCAGGTAGGATTAAGAAGACGGGCGCGGGGATTTTGATTGTGGAGTGAAGGGTAAGAATATATTGAGGTTTGCTTGTACGCATGATTTGATTATTGATTTTGGTGAAATGAAGTAGTATCTTATACAGTAGATGGTATTTACACATATTTAATATGGAATAACAGAAAGGATACTAATATCAATGAATCAGAAGAAAACTTTACAAAAATTATTTAATTTTATATACGAAAGCCCGACCAGCTATCACGCGGTTGAGAACCTTGAGAAAATGCTTGATAAAGAAGGCTTTACAAGATTAGAGGAGAGGGAGTCGTGGCAGATTGAAAAAACGGGGAAATATTATGTAAATCGAAACGGTTCTTCGCTTGTCGCCTTCACCATTCCGGATAAAAAGCCGCTGGGCTTCCATATGGTCGCGGCGCACAGCGATTCACCATGCTTTAAAATAAAAGAGTCGCCTGAGATAGCGGCGGAAAATGTGTACCTAAAGCTGAATGTGGAGAAATACGGCGGAATGATTCTTTCCACGTGGCTTGACAGGCCGCTTTCCATAGCGGGAAGAATCGTGATTAGGGAAAACGACGGTATTGGCTGCCGCCTGGTTAATCTGGATAAGGACGCGGCAATAATCCCCAACCTTGCAATCCATATGAACAAGGATATGAATAAAGGCGTTGAATATAATCCGCAGACGGATATGCAGCCGATTATTGGGGCAGCGGATTTTAAGGGTGGTTTTTTAAAGCAAATTGCTAAAGAGGCAGGAGTGAAAGAAAAAGAAATTCTTGATTGCGACCTTTTTCTATACAATAGGGATAAATGCCGCCTGATAGGAATGGACGACGCTTTCATAGCGGGACCACGGCTTGATGATTTGGAGTGCGCTTTTGCGGGGATTGCCGCGCTATGCGGTGAAAAATCGGAAAACTACGTTAATATCTGCGTGGTGTTTGATAATGAAGAGGTGGGGAGCGGCACAAAGCAGGGCGCTGCATCTACATTTTTAAAGGATGCGCTTGTCAGGATATGCGACAGGCTTGGCATAGGGGCGGAAGAATACCGCTGCATGATTGCCGACAGTTTCCTTATTTCTGCGGATAACGCTCACGCGGTTCACCCAAATAATCCGGGCAAGGCTGATGCGACTAACCGCCCTATGTTAAACGGGGGGATTGTAATTAAATACCACGGAAGCCAGCGTTACGCTACAGATGCGTATTCGGCAGCGATAATGAAGGATATCTGCCTTAGGGCTGACGTGCCTTATCAGTCATACGCCAACCGTTCGGATATTGCGGGAGGTTCGACGCTTGGCAATATAGCAATGGCGCAGGTATCCGTAAATACGGTTGACATCGGACTGCCGCAGCTTGCCATGCACTCGGCTTTCGAGACGGCGGGCGCAAAAGACCTCGGTTATATGATAGAAGCATTTAGGACCTTTTATAAATAAAAGGTCCTATGAGCATGGCATAAATTTTATCCAATATGACTGCCAAAATATAAATATAAAATACGCTGCTCAGAAAGAGCAGCAGTGTATTGGAACTGTCCATCGTGGCGCCTGCAAAATTCAACATATACTTATATAGAAATACATGATGCAGTAAAAAATAGGCATAAGAATGTTTTCCAATCGTGATAATCAAGCCCTTTATACGTTCGGATTTTATCCATTCCGCGACTTCCATTACAATCATATAAAGTGATACCGACACGACAAATATTACATGGTAAGGGTAAGAATGGAACTGATAGAAGTTTCTTTCCACTATGTATATGGCGATAATCAGCACAGTTCCGATTGCAGCTCCAATTCTTCTGCCAATTCTGGCCGCGTGTTGATTTTTATTCTCACGCAGCATCTCAAGCATCATGCCAAGTGTGAAATACATACTGCACATGATGGGGTTTTTCTCGATAACAATGGGAAACGGATTATAATAGAGCAGCACAACGCTCGCAATGAAAAACACGGCGGGCAGAACATACTTGCACTTGCGCATTACCACCCGATAAAGTGGGAACAGCAGATAAAGCACTACAATCACGCCCAGAAACCATTCGCCGATAAGATAAAAGGTCGGAATCCAATCACTGAAATATCCGTCCATTGCAATTACTGACAGCAGAAAATTTATTTTAGGGGCTGTCGGCATGGATTTCGCACGATAAAAGAAATCTAAAAACGCAAAGAGGTATGCGAGCCAAAACAGGGGATAGAGTCCAAAAAATCTTTTTTTATAAAATTCTTTCAGCGAAAACTCCTCCTGCCCATAGCGATAGATGAGCGACGCGCCCGATACCATAAAAAAACACGATACGGCAATCGGTCCCCATACAATGCGGACGATTCCCTGATAAAGCTCCACGTCCGCATTGATTGCATATGCTTTTGCGGTATCCGAAAAGTGGAACGCCGTTACCATCAAAAAGCAGATAATGCGAATTAAGTCAAGATATAGCACTCGTTCTTTTTTCATTGTCGGATTCAAACCCCTTTCACAACATATGGACGGAGTTTCTCACAAAAAGCGGCTTTCTCCGATTGGAACAAATATAACATATTTTTATGCCATAATCAACTATATGGCAATTATCAAACCTGTGGGGCGAAAGATTTAATGTATATCGCGACTTTTTTCTCAAACAAATGAATTATATATAATAGTTTCAACTTCGCCATTCTTATTCAATATCGCATAGCAGAAAAGCGGAGGAGCCATTTCGCCGTAAGCATATCCTTCATCACCGTTGTCTAATACATATGTAAGAGTTGTGATATCCAGCCAGTCGTCTATTAGAATATGCTCTTCAAAACACTCCTTTGCCGTATAAACAGACTCCGATATTTCCATCAATGATGTAATGCGGGTATCTTTTGCTATCTTAATATTTCCAGTGTACAAATCATCGAGTAAAAACTCCATTGACTCTGTGATAAAATCATAATCCGGAATAGAGCAGCATATGGGATAATATTCATCGCCTGAACTGCTTCCAAAATCGAAGGAAACTTTTGTCTGTATATAGTAGAGGTTTCCATCATTTAAGCAATAAATAGAATAGAGCCCTGCTGGAAACTCTTCTTTGTCTAACTTTTCTCTCAAGACAAATTCCCTATCTGAAATTGTAAAATGGTCACCTATCTGCAGTTTATCAAAATCATTGCAAAAAACGGAATATGCCAGCTGTAAACTCCCGTCTACTGCATAGTATTCGCCCATATCCTCAAATGGAGAATTTATCAATAACCATACAGGTTGTGCATATGCGCTGAATTCAAGCGATAGCTGGGTATTGTCCGCTATAAAATTTTCTTGAGTTTCTTCTTTATATGTACATTCGTCAACAAACTGCATCTTTCCATTGGGAAGCAGTTCAAAATGAATTCCAAATTGTATGGGTGCATTTTCTGAGGTTAAAATCTCCCATTCTTTGGATAAGTCAAGTTTGCCAACTGCTGTGTCTGCATCTTCGTCACAGCACACAGAAACGGTCAGCACAGGAAAGCCAGCGGATATGTCGGCACATTCCTGAAGATTGGGGTGCATAAGAGTTTGTGCGCTTGCGCTTATGCCTATATCGGCTTCTACATCTATTGCGTCTAAGCAGCCAAAAAGTATAAGAGTCGGCTCAGTCCTAAGCATGGCGCTTGCGCTGCAGTTTACTTCCAGATTTGGTTTTTCGACAAAGATATGGTGTTCAAAATTCCTGACTCCACAATTCTCATCATACGATACAGATACTTCTACAGGAAGCTCTGCGGAAAATGAAATACTTCCGTCTACCGATAAAACAATGAAAATCTGTATATCTGCACTTACAACTCCGTTTCCAAGAGGGACAGGCGTTTTAAATAAACGGATTTTTTTCTCTTTTTCTGTCTTGATATTACCGCTGAATGTCGCGTGAGCGTCTACCGCAGCTTCGGCATATCTTAATCTGCCCCATGAAAAGTCAATCTGTCCGCCGATATACATTTTATCAATATCTATCTCTGCGCTATATTCATCGTCCGGATTTATTTTCTCCTCGATAGGAAGCGGATAAAATTCTCCTGTATCGTTATCAGTAATACGTATTTCTAAGTATTTTTCACCGTTTTTCTTTTGCGTGGAAAGTGATAACTTATATCCTTTACTGTCCACTTCTCCTGAAAGTATGGCGGCGTTTATCATATGCGCATCTTTCTGTCGGTACGTCGGATTATTGATGGCTTCTGTGCTTTTATTCGGTTCATAGTAATTTATGATATCATCAAAAGTCAGTTCCGTAATATCCGATACGGTAAGGGAGTCCACGACCTTGCTTAGTTCGACTGTTTTTAATGATAATGTTCCGTCTGTGCCTATTGCGCTTATTTCCCTTGCTAGTTTCAATTTGGTATTTTTTTGCTCAAAAACAATGACGTCGCCTATTTCGCAAGAATTAAGCACAGAGTCTGTAACTGCAATTTTAAAGCCGTCGGTATCGCATTGTAATATATCTGTGGAAGATAGTTCTGTCACGCCGTCTTGATATACCACATTGCTATAATCGTCTTGCCAGAATTCACTGAAATATAGACTATATAAAGTCTCTAAAACCAGCTCACACTTTTCTTGGGAAAATCCTTTCTTGAGGTCTTTCTTTTCAATGAGTCCATGTTCTATGCCTAACTCAATATAATTATCGTCTGTTATTGCATCGTTGGTATGCAGATAAATGCGCACTTTACCTTCACAGAGCGTTTTCATTGCCGTTACGATGATAAATTGTCCGGACGCATACTTGTCCCCCTCAAAGTCAGAGGAGACATTCAGTACGTTATGCTCTACAGCTGCCTGTATATAGGCAAAATGCGGATTTTCAGAATTAACGTCGCTAAAATATGGCGTTTCGCCAGTATATTCATTTATTCCAAAGCGTTCTCCCAGCATTTCGAGCCACTCATAGCGGGTTACGCCGTCGGGGACTTCCGTATTTCTCCCGGTAAAGAATATAACGCCAATAATGATAAGAACCGCAGATAAAGCTGTGGCTATATAAATATATATTTTTTTGTTATTCATTTGTGCTATTTTCCTATTCCATCAACGTAAAATATATAAATCCTTGTCTTGTGCTTGCTTCCAACCTGTCTTTTTCCAGCTTTAACTCACCTGTAATGCTGTCTTTATCATTGCTAATGCGGATTTTTGCGGGTTCTTCAATCCAGTCGCCTGCTTCCAACTGCAATTTAAGTTCTTCTCTGTTCCATGTGCCGGATAACTCATAACTACCTTCAGCAAATGCAAAAACAGCCTTCACGCTGCCATCGTCATTTACTTCTGAAATCTGCAGTTCTGCCGTTTCTTCCCTAAATCCGTTTATATAGGTTCCGCTCCAATTTCCTATGATATCCGTTGAAACTATTTGAGAGGTTGTATTATTTTCCGAGCCTTGCCAGCCCTCGCCGTCTCGATAGTCATAAACAATTAGAGATTCCATTGCAATCGTAACTTTGGATTTACTGACCTGATAACTGCATCGGTATAACTGCCTGCTTCCTTTTGATTCCGCCGTTTGTTCCTCTATTTTAAAATCCGAGATTTCCTGTTCATTTATGAGAATGGTCTGTTTTGTGTCACTTATCGGAAGTTCGGTTTCTGTCAACTTAGAAATTAAATCATTTTCTGTAACGTTTAAAGCATATTCTTCTTTCATGGATACAGTAAAATAATCTTGTGAAATAAAGGAATCGAATTTCCATTCCTGATTGAAAGTAAATAAGACTTTTATTTTGCCATCGGCTCTTTCCAATTTATCATCAAGAGTTAGAGAAATAACAATCTGGTCTGTTTTTTGCTCAAGATTGGTGTACTGTTCTTCTATTTTCGCATTTAATAAATTATCTTGAGCAATCTGCCATTCTTCATTATCTATATTTACTATTTGCCCCAAGAGTAAAGTCGATAGACTGCTTTCTTCAACGCCTTTTAATGGTGTCATAACCCATTCGTCTTTGGCGGAAACATCTATTCTGTCTAATATCCAGCCCGTTTTATCATATAAGCCATAGGTCAGAACGATATCCTTTTGACAGGAAGCTTCATCATTACTTGTTACAACCGTACACCAGACAGTGTCAGTTTTCTGCTCTTTTTCTGTCTGACGTTTTTCGATTATGATTTCATCAATTTGCTCATCATTTTTCAAAAATTGAAATTTAGTGTCAGATTCCAAGTCAAGCTTTATTTGTTCCTCATCTGCTGCTTTTTTCCCGCAGGCGGATAAACAGAGCATACTGATTATTAGTACACTCGCCAATACAGTGCATCTTATCATGTGTTTCATTTTTATAAACTAACTCCTTTCATTTTTTGAATATGTCATTTTTTATAACATATATTTATAACATATTTTAATGGTTATTTCAATATTAAAATATATGTTAATCAGAAAATCAAAAATGAAAAGTTGAGGTGATTTTATGTCTGATAACGATAAGTTGATAATCAGACCTAAAAAATACAAAGGAAATGACGGACACAAAACTTTTTCTATTAGAATAAAAGAAGAACTTGTTGAAAATATTGATGCTATTTCTGTCAAAACCGGACACAGCCGCAATGAATTAATTGGCATGTTTCTTGATTATGCTGTTAAACATTGTAAAATTGAGGATTAAAAAAGCAGGAGTCACATTTTTGGGCGTGATTCCTGCTTTCTTATTTATTTGCTGCTGTCAATCGCCTTATGCAGTCCGGAGAACATCTCGTCCATTCGGCTACATTCTTTAAGACTGACGGTAGTGACATGGAGCGACAGCGGTATTTCCCTGTCCTCATATGTGAAAGTATTGTTATTCATATCAAGGATTTTCGTCGCAATCTGTTCTGCATAGGCGGCATCGCTGCTCGCTGTCAGCATACAGAATTCATCGCCTCCGATACGGAATACTATGTCGTCTTCGCCGGAGCATGCCGTCATACGCCGTATCTGCTCTAAAATGGCTAAATCCCCTGCCTTTCTTGATATTTCATTAATTGATATCATGTGTTTGATATCACTGGTAACAAAAAAGCAATCCTTTCTTTCCTTAAATAAATCATATAACTCACTGATATCCACAGATTTTTTCTGCATAATATAATTATCTCCTTTCCAACAAGGTGCATGTAACCTTGGAAACATCTCCGTGAATTTCGTGTGGCGAAATTCGGAGGGTTTACAGTTCCAGACTTGTTCAAATGCGCGCGCAAATGATTCGTGTGTGCTATAACCACATTCAAGCGCAATGTCCAAAATGGACGTTTTGGGAGACTGCGACAATTTTCTTGCCGCCAGCATCATTCTTCTGCGGACAATGTACTCATGCACGGAAATATTATGCACACTGCGAAATAGTTTTTCGATAGTGGATTTTGAGCAGAAACAGCTTGAGGCAACGTCCTCAGTCCTGATTTCATCGCATAGGTGCAGTTCTATATATTCAAGCGCCGCCATTAAAAGCTCTATCTTGTGCATAATCCACCTTCTTTTCGATATCGTAAAAAGATTATAACATAGCTGCGGGGGTGAGGTTTGATATTTTGGGTAAAGATTGGTTATAAGATACAACATGTACTCATATGTTTCCACTTGAGGTACGCTCTCGCTCCGTGGAAAATCGCAGCGGTACTAAGTTCAAAAGCTAAAAGGCAGCTTTTGAACTAACTACCGGCGTTTTCCAAGGACCTCAAGAGGAAACATATGAGTCCATGTTGCTCAAAGACCATGAATAGTATCATGAAGTTTGGAAAATTATATAAAAGTTGTTGACATATACCCTATGGGGGTATATATTATTGTAGTAGCATGAATACCCATATAGGGTATATAAATAGAAATAGGCGTAAGATAAATTTTCATGAGACTGAATAAGATAAGAAGGAACGGTTATTTATATGGGGCAGAATATAAATAAAGAAGAGCGGCAGCAGACAGAAATGTGCAGCAAATGTGCGTGTGAATGTTCAGATAAGACAAAAGAGCGTTCGCCTAAAGAGTATAAGGATTTGATGAACCGCCTGAAACGGATTGAGGGACAGGTGCGCGGGATACAGGGAATGATTGAAAAGGACGCATACTGTACCGATGTATTGGTACAGGTTGCGGCAGTCAGCGCGGCGCTTAACAGTTTCAGCAAGGCTCTGCTTTCCAATCATATCCATTCCTGCGTGGCGGAAAATATCCGCGCGGGGAACGATGAAGTTATAGACGAACTGGTAATACTATTGGAAAAATTGATGCGGTAAGTAGAAAGGAGCATGATTAATAGATATGGAGCAATATGAAGTTAGCGGAATGAGCTGCGCGGCGTGCAGCGCCAGGGTGGAAAAAGCAGTTTCGAAGGTTTCGGGAGTGAGCGCATGTTCGGTCAGCCTGCTGACTAATTCAATGGGCGTGGAAGGAACTGCGTCTGCAGGAGCGGTAATTGCTGCAGTCGAGGCAGCCGGATATGGAGCAGCAAAGAAAAATAAATCATCAGAAAACGTCGCAAATGGCGCAAGCAATACAAATCCATCATATGAAAGTATGCTGGAAGATAAAGAAACCCCGCTTTTGAAAAAGAGAATGTTAGTGTCCGTCTGCCTTCTTATACCATTAATGTATTTTTCCATGGGGCATATGATGTGGGGCTGGCCGGTTCCCGCTTTTTTCCAAAATAACCATATCGCAATGGGGCTGCTGCAGCTCCTTTTGACGATTGCCATCATGATTATTAATCAGAAATTTTTTATAAGCGGCTTTAAAAGCGTCATGCACGGCGCGCCGAACATGGATACCCTTGTGGCGATGGGTGCGGGAGCCTCGTTCATATATAGCGTATATGCGCTTTTTGCCATGACCGACGCGCAGATTAAGGGAAATGCGGAAATGGTTATGTCATATATGCACGAGTTTTATTTTGAATCCGCGGCGACGATACTGACGCTGATTACCGTGGGAAAAATGTTAGAGGCGCGTTCAAAGGGGAAGACCACAGACGCTTTAAAAGGGCTGATGAAACTTGCGCCTAAGAAGGCGGTAGTGGTAAAAGACGGTCAGGAGAGGGAAGTGGATATCGCGCAGGTCAGGATAGGCGATATATTCGTGGTAAAGCCGGGAGAGAATATTCCCGTGGACGGCATTGTAGTGGAAGGAAACAGCGCGGTCAATGAGTCGGCGCTTACCGGTGAAAGCATTCCCGTGGATAAACAGGCAGGAGATAGTGTTTCCGCGGCGACGCTTAACCAGTCGGGATTCTTACGCTGCGAGGCGACAAGGGTAGGGGAAGACACGACGCTTTCGCAGATTATTCAGATGGTCAGCGACGCGGCGGCAACTAAAGCGCCGATTGCCAAAATCGCCGACAAGGTGTCGGGCGTATTCGTACCGACGGTAATAGGAATTGCAGTAGTTACAAGCATTATCTGGCTGCTTGTTGGTGAAAGTTTCGGTTTTGCCCTTGCAAGAGGCATTTCAGTGCTTGTAATAAGCTGTCCTTGCGCGCTTGGACTGGCGACTCCCGTAGCAATCATGGTAGGGAACGGCATGGGCGCTAAGCACGGAATCATGTTTAAAACGGCGCAGTCGCTGGAGCTTGCCGGAAAAATAGAAATTGCCGCGCTGGATAAAACTGGCACAATTACAAGCGGTGAGCCGAAAGTGACGGATATCGTGCCAAATTCAGGCTGTAGCGAGGAAGAGCTGTTGCGACTGGCGTTTGCCTTGGAGCAAAAGAGCGAACACCCGCTAGCCAAGGCAATATTGGAACAGGCAAAGCAAAAAGGCGTAAACGCCGATGCGGTGGAAGATTTCCATGCCATGCCGGGCAACGGGCTTATAGGCAGATGGCAAAATGAAGAAACGGCAGGCGGCAATCTTGATTTTATTAGGACCAAAGCGGAAGTGCCGAATAGTGCGATGGAACAGGCACAAAACTTTGCCAATATGGGAAAAACGCCGTTGTTTTTCAGCAAAGGCGGTCAATTTCAAGGCATTATCGCGGTAGCCGACATAATGAAGGAAGACAGCGCGAAGGCGGTAAAAGAGCTGCAAAATATGGGTATAAAGGTAGTTATGCTGACCGGGGACAACGAGAGGACGGCAAAGGCAATCGGCGTTCAGGCAGGCGTGGATGAAGTGATTGCAGGAGTATTGCCGGACGGCAAAGAAAGCGTAATCAGAAACCTTCAGGAAAGAGGAAAGGTGGCAATGGTCGGAGACGGAATCAACGACGCGCCCGCGCTTATCAGAGCGGATATAGGCATCGCCATCGGCGCAGGGACGGATATCGCGATTGACGCAGCAGACGTTGTACTGATGAAGAGCAGACTTAGCGATGTGCCTGCCGCAATCAGGCTTAGCCGGGCGACGCTTAGGAATATCCATGAAAATCTGTTTTGGGCATTTTTCTACAATATAATAGGGATTCCGCTTGCCGCCGGAATATGGTATCCTATATTCGGACTTAAGCTTAACCCAATGTTTGGCGCGGCGGCGATGAGCCTTTCAAGCTTCTGCGTAGTCAGCAACGCGCTACGCCTGAATCTTTTCAAGATGTACGATGCGAAGCATGATAGGAAAATTAAGAGCAAAACGTCGCAAAAGGCTGAAAAGCATGGAATAAGCATAAATAGCGAGAGTAAAAATGGAAATGGAGATACTGTAGGCGGAATAAATGAGAAGGAAGCAGCATTTCAAAATGAAATGAAGCAAAATAAAATAAATCAAAAGGAGAGTAAAGAAATGGAAAAGACAATTGAAATCAAAGGAATGATGTGCGGACACTGCGAGGCAAACGTAAAGAAAGCGTTAGAGGAACTTGTGGGAGTAACGCAGGCGGTAGTCAGCCATGAAAAAGGCACGGCGGTTGTAAGCCTGAATGCTGAGGTTGCAGATGATGTTTTGAAAAAGGCGGTTGAAGATAAGGATTATGAAGTAGTGTCAATCAGCTGATTAATGATGCCGACAAATAGGCATTTGCCGGGGAAAAATGAACAATGGATAAATGGTTAGAGACAAGGCAGCTGCAAGTGCATTTTGTATCTGCTGCAGGATTGGTATTCATGTCATATCCGGCGTTCTTTCTTTTCCCTATGTAAAAGGATGAGAAAAAACACGGAACACAAAACAATCTGCACGACCGTGGAAGATGGCGTGGCAAGCCCGATGCGGAATAAAGTTACATTTGCGGCTTTGCTCATAAAATAAGAAACCGGGATACGGATGCCGAATGCCCCGATAATGCCCTGCAGCATGACGAAGGTGGTTTTTCCGCATCCGTTAAAATAGCCAATATAACAGAATAGGAAGGATACAATCAGCGTATCGATAGCATAAGCTTTTAGATAGTCTGCCGCCGCCAGAATGACGCCTTCTTCTTTGGCAAAGATTCCCGCCAGGCTGCTGCCGTGGAAGAACGCCAAATATGCCATGATGATTCCGGCTGCCAGGGATGCACACATGCCGCAGAGCATGGATTTTCTTGCCCGGCTGTTTTTGCCGGCTCCTACATTGTGTGCTACGAAAGCGGAAAGGGATTGGGAAAAAGCAGATGGTACCAGCATGATAAAAGCGCATATTTTTTCCGCGACGCCGACGCCTGCAGAGGCAGTGACTCCCAGCGTGTTTACGATAGAGGCGATTGCGAGGAAGGATATGTTCACAAGACCGTCCTGTAAGGCAACAGGAAGTCCGATTTTCACAATCTTTCCGATAAATGTTTTATGAAAGCATATATTTTTCTTCCCGAAAGGAAAGGGCAGACCCTGCCTTTTGACCATCAGGACGCATAAAACTACGCTGAAGGCTTGGGCGAGGACGGTCGCAAGCGCCGCGCCTTCAGCCTTTAGGTCAAATACGCCCACGAACAGCAGATCACCGGCGATGTTGAAGACACATGCGGCAGCTACTGTGAGCATGGGAGTTTTAGAATCGCCTAGTCCACGAAAGATGCTCCCTAGCACATTATAGGCAACGATGAAGATTGTTCCTGTGGAGCAGATTTTTACATAGCCCATCGTTTTTGAAAAAGCTTCCGCAGGTGCATTCATGATGGACGTAAAGGGGCGTGTTATAAAGAGCATGGCGGCTGTAAGCCCGATTGCCAGCACAAAAAAGAAACAGATACTGCCTCCAATAATGTCGCCGGCATCCTCATCATGTTTTCTGCCTATGGCTTGACCTAAGAGAATAGTGGTTCCCATGGAAAGTCCTGCAATAATGGATGTGACCATCTGCATCATCTGGCTTCCCGTTGCGACTGCGGATACATCCGCCGGTGTACCAAACTGCCCTACTACCAGCAAATCGACAGCTCCGTACAGGGACTGCAGGCACAGCGCCAGAAGGATCGGAAGCGCAAATCTGATCAGTGGCGTTACAATTTTCCCTTCTGTAAATTCATTCAGTTTATTCATTTTCATTGACACTCCTTTTATCACAGCTCCAAAAATAAAAACCGGATAAGTTCCGAACATTTCAGTCCGTGCCTTATCCGGCTTCTTATTTCCTTCTGAATAATCCGCCCTCCGAGCAAGTGACTATATCTTACAAGAATTTTAAAATGATGTCAAGAGTGATTTTGAGGTGTGCCGTGTTTCCTTGCTAAAGAAATCCATTGATTAAATGCCCAAATATGTTATCATACTATTAGCTGTTCGTAGAAAGGAGTCGTCTATTATGAAAAAAAGAATATGCATTATTTTGCTGGTATCTATGCTGCTAATGGTCGTTCTTGTAATTGGCTTTAGCGCTTTTTTCGGCAGGAGACCGTACAAGGATTTGAATGCGGCTCAAATAGCGTCTGTTACGGTTCACTTAATACCACCGAACGAAACCGTACAAATTACGGAAATTGAAGAATTTACAGCTTATCTTAAAGATATAGTCATTTATAATAAAGATAATTCTTACACAGATTATAGCGGACAAGCTATTATTTTTACATTGACTATGACAGATGGTACACAAACAAATGTCAGGGCATATAATCCGTTTTTCGTGATTGACGGCGTTGGTTATAAGACAAAATATGAGCCTTGTGAAGCACTGAGTAATTACGCGAATAGGTTGCTTGAGCAATGAGCAAGTAACTTTTCGATTTACAAAACAACGAATAGGAATATTTTCCCGAAAAGCATGAAAATAAACATTGAAAGGAACATAGAATAATGATGCAGCGGATAGATTTAAGCGGCGAATGGGAATTTTGCCTTGATGTAGAAAAGCAGGGCGTAGAAGAGAAATTCTTTAAACACGGCTTTAATGACATGATTAAACTGCCTACAACAACGGCGCAGGCGCGCAAAGGCGTGAAAAACAATGAAAAATCCGTGATGTACTTAACCGAATACTATCATTTTGAAGGTTATTCGTGGTATAGGAAATGTATTGAACTTGATGAGCTTAGTCAAGGGCAAAGGTGTTTCTTAAGAATGGAGAGGACGAGGATTTCAAGTGTGTGGTTGAATGATGTATTCGTAGGTACGCAGGAAAGCCTGATTTCAGCGCATTGGTATGATTTGACGGACGCTGTTTTGGCTTGTGAGGACGATAATGGGCAGGCAGACACTAAGAATTTCGTCGCAAATGGTCGGAAAGAAAAGAAGAAATATTATCTCACTGTCATGGTGAGCAATGTAGATTATAAAGCTCCGGGCGGACATATGACGTCGCCCGATACACAGACTAACTGGAACGGCATTCTTGGGGATATATCGTTGTATCTGTATCAGACCGTGCGGATTGCAGACGCGCAGATTTATACAAGCGCCGAGGATAGAAGAATTGATATGAAGTTAGTTATATCAAACTTTGGAGATACAGGCGAAGGGGAAATTACAGTTGAATGTAGTGCGTGTCATTGGGAGCAGAATGCAGCTGATATGCTGATGGGATACGCAGATAACGGAGAGGATAGCCTCTTGACAAGGGAAATCCGCAAGGTTCAGTTGCAAAAGTGCGATAATGAGATTGAATTGAGTTTTGATATTCCTAAAGAAAAAGAAATTACACTATGGAATGAGTTTACCCCGTCGCTTTACCAGGTAAATATTTGTGTAAATGCAGATGATTATATGTCAAAAGGAGACGGGAATGCAGCAGAGAGCAGCGACAGCGTTACAGTGACGACAGGTTTTCGTGACCTTCATACTTCCCAAGACTGCTTTTATTTAAACGAACTGCCGATTTTTCTCAGGGGAAAACAGGAAGG
>JAMPEU010000026.1 GCA_023664865.1 Butyrivibrio sp.
ATGATTTAAGCCAGTATACGATGGCGATAGACAGACAGAACCAGAACCTGCAGCCTTTTTTTAATCCACACCATGAGGCTGTATTTAAGCTTATTGAAATGTCGGTAGAGGCGATTCATAAAGAGGGCAAGTGGGCAGGCATCTGCGGAGAACTTGGAGCTGACCTTGAAGTGACGGGGCGGCTTATCGAAATGGGGATTGATGAACTTAGCGTATCGCCGGGATTGCTGCTGAAACTGCGGCAGAAAATCAGGGAGATATAATAAGATATTATAAAAGGAAAATTTGCGTATGGAACAGATGACATTATTTGACAACAGGGAAGAAACGATACCGCTTGCCAGCCGCTTAAGACCGCAGCGGCTTGAAGATTTCATAGGGCAGGAACATCTGCTTGGACAGGGGAAGATGCTTAGGCAGATAATTGAGAAAGACCAGATTTCTTCAATGATATTTTGGGGACCGCCCGGAGTCGGCAAGACCACGCTTGCAAGCATAATTGCTGGAAGAACTAAAGCGGATTTCGTTAATTTCAGCGCCGTTACAAGCGGCATAAAAGAGATTAAAGATGTCATGAATCAGGCAGAATTAAGTCGCAAAATGGGAAAGCGGACGGTTCTTTTCGTAGACGAGATTCACCGCTTTAATAAGGCGCAGCAGGACGCTTTTCTTCCATTTGTGGAAAAGGGGAGTATTCTGCTGATAGGCGCTACCACGGAAAATCCCTCGTTTGAGGTAAATGCCGCCCTGCTTTCCAGATGCAGGGTGTTTGTCTTAAAGGCGCTGGAAGAAGATGAAATAGTCAGACTCCTTGATAATGCCATACATAATCCGGCGGGGTTTCCGGGACAGAAGATAGAGATTAGGGACGAGCAGCTTCATGCAATCGCCGTGTTTGCTAACGGAGACGCAAGAACTGCGCTTAATACATTGGAAATGGCGGTACTAAACGGAGACATTACCGTCCAGGGCAGCATCGTAGTCACTGACGAAGGGCTTTCACAGTGCATTAACAGGAAATCACTTTTGTATGATAAATCCGGCGAGGAACATTATAACCTGATATCCGCGCTGCATAAGTCCATGCGTAACAGCGACGCGGACGCGGCAATTTATTGGATGTGCAGAATGATAGAAGGCGGTGAGAATCCGCTTTATATTGCCAGACGGCTAATTCGTTTCGCCAGTGAAGATATCGGAATGGCGGACAGCAATGCTTTGCAGGTGGCAGTTGCCGCCTATCAGGCGTGTCATTTTCTGGGGATGCCGGAATGTGACGTTCATCTGACGCATGCTGTTACATACCTTTCCATGGCGCCCAAATCCAACGCATTGTACGTGGCGTGCGAAAAGTGCAAGGAAGACGTAAGGAACAATATCGCGGAGCCGGTTCCTTTGCAGCTTAGAAATGCGCCGACTAAACTCATGAAAGAGTTAGACTACGGCGCGGGATACCAGTATGCGCATGACACTGAAGAGAAACTTACGCATATGGAATGTCTGCCCGAATCCATGAAAGGCAGCCGCTACTACTTCCCCACAGAGCAGGGAGATGAAGCGCAGGTCAAGGCAAGACTGGAAGAAATCCGGGAGTGGAAGAATATAGGGTTTTCCTGAATTATCAGATGTATTATATGAAATTGCATTAAATCAGTTGACATAAATTTTTTTATATGGGATAATACTTTTATACTAAATAAGCAGGGGGTTATCCGAATGAAGTGTCCATATTGTGGTCATGAGAATACAAGGGTTATTGACAGCCGTCCGGCGGATGATAACAACTCTATTAGGAGAAGACGCGTGTGCGACGAGTGCGATAAGCGTTTTACGACATATGAAAAAATCGAGACTATTCCGCTGATTATAATTAAGAAGGATAATAACAGGGAGACTTACGACAGGTCGAAGATTGAGGCAGGCGTACTGCGCGCGTGCCATAAGAGGCCTATCAGCGCAAATAGGATTAATCAGCTTATAGACGAAGTTGAGGCAGAAATATTTGCCATGGAAGAAAAGGAAATCTCCAGCCAGGTAATCGGCGAGCTGGTTATGAATAAGCTGAAGGACTTAGAGGCGGTGGCATATGTCAGGTTTGCATCCGTAAATCGTGAATTTAAAGATGTCAGCACCTTTATGGAAGAATTGGGGAAATTCCTTAACACTTCGGAGAAAAAGTAGAGGTGCATGATGACTGATAAGGAAAAAGAAATTGTAGGCAGAGCCAGCGTACCGATGACTATTGCCAACGGACTTAGGCTGTTTTTTATGACAATCGCGTTATTGCTTTTATTATTTATTTTCTTTGGCGGTAAATTCTTTGAAGGAGCCGCATGGTACGAGGCATTTAGGCAGCGTTCATATTCCTTTTTATTCTGGGACATTATGCTTATGCTTATATGTACGATAGCGAGAATAATTTTTACAATAAGGTATAACCATATCGTGAAAAATCTGTAAGCGAATATAGACGGAGCCCATTGAATGGCTCCGTTTTTGCCTTAATACTAAACGGAAGGAACAACTTTAAACATGCTGGAACGTTTTTATCCGGATGTGTATCTGGACTCTGCATATGATATTGATTACGAAACCCTGTATAAACAGGGCTATCGGGGAATTATCTTTGACATTGACAATACCCTGGTGCCGCACGGCGCTCCCGCGGACGCAAGAAGCGTGGCGCTTTTTGAGAGGCTGCGCGCCATCGGCTATGAAAGCATGCTTCTATCCAACAATAAAGAGCTGCGAGTCAAATCGTTCAATGATAAGGTACATTCACGGTATATATATAAGGCTAATAAACCGTTTCCGGAAAGCTATCTCAAAGCCATGCAGCAGATGGGTACAACCCCTGAAACTACGCTGTTTGTAGGCGACCAGCTTTTCACCGACGTATGGGGCGCCAAAAAAGCCGGAATCAGAACTTATCTGACTAAGCCTATCCACCCCAAGGAAGAAATACAGATTGTATTAAAGCGGTATCTGGAAAAAATTGTGCTATTTTTTTATATGAGGCGTAATCATTAGGTTAAGTCTGAATGAACAAAATAAGGGACGACTTACCGCTTTTCAGGCATTGGAGTCCCGTTTTTGTTCATTTAGACTTAACCGGAGTTGCTTCAAGCGGCAAATATGAAAGGAGTCATGTAATGATTGACGGAAAAACAAGGCTTTGCGGCCTTATCGGCAACCCGGTGGAACATACTGTGTCGCCGGTTATACATAATACATTGGCGCAGATATACGGACACAATCTTGTCTATGTGCCATTTCTGGTAGATGAGGGAAAAACAGACGAGGCTGTGAAGGGTGCGTACGCGCTTAATATTCTGGGAATGAACGTAACGGTGCCATATAAAAGCGAAGTAATAAAGAGCCTTGTGGAAGTGGATGAACTTGCCGCCCGCATCGGCGCGGTCAATACGCTTGTCCGTACAGAAGGCGGTTACAAAGGCTATAATACGGATATGAGCGGCTTACAGCGTGCAATGGAATGTGAAGGCATCCGTCTTGAAGGCGAAGAAATCATACTGCTGGGTGCAGGCGGCGCGGCGCGGGCGGTAGCATATCTGTGTGCTTCCCGTAAGGCAAAAAAGGTGTATATGCTGAACCGGACTCTTGATAAGGCGAAAAAGGTCGCAAATGAGGTAAATGAGTCGTTTGGCAATGAAATTATAATGCCTATGCTTTTGTCAGACTACCCGCAGCTTCCCGACGGAAAGTTCCTTGCGATACAGGGGACGTCGGTCGGACTTGCGCCAAACGACAATGAAGCCGTGATAGAAGACGAGGCTTTTTACCGTAGGGTGCATACTGGTTTCGATTTAGTATACAGACCGTTTGCCACGCGTTTTATGAAACTGACGCAGGCGGCGGGCGGCAGGGCGTATAATGGACTTAAGATGCTGCTGTACCAGGGCGTAGATGCGTATGAGTTGTGGAATAATGTGACGGTTAGCGATGAAGACGCTGATGCTGTCTATGGGAAAATGAAGGAGACAATGCAGTTATAATGATAATCTTAACATTACGAGTTTAGGTTAAATGAAGTTTTACAATTATAGAGCGAGGGAGATAACCGGCATATGGGAAATATTATTTTGATCGGTTTTATGGGCTGTGGGAAAAGCACGGTAGGGGTGAAGTTGTCTTATCGTCTGCGCCGCACGATTGAAGATACTGATAAGCTGATAGAGAAAGAAGAAGGAAGAACGATTTCCGAAATATTTGCGGCTGACGGCGAAGAATATTTCAGGAATCTGGAGACGGAATGTCTAAAGAATATGCGGCAGACAGTACATAATCAGATTATATCCGTAGGCGGAGGGCTTCCCATGCGCGAAGAGAACCATAAGCTGTTAAAAGAACTTGGGACGGTCATATACCTGCGCGCAAGTGCAGATACGATATATGAAAGACTGAAATATGACACAACCAGACCGCTTTTACAAGGTGATAATCCGCAGGAGAAAATACGCACGCTGCTTAAGGGACGCGCGGCAACTTACGAGCGCGCTGCAGATGTGATAGTGGACGTGGATGATAAGGATTTTGATGCGATATTGGATGAGATTGTAAAATACTTGCAAATTAAGGATAACCCGAAAGCAAATAAAATTTTATAAAAACCCTCTTGCATTATCCCATATTCTATGATATTATAAACGAAATAAAACAAATCTTGACTCTTATACATGATAACTGGGATATGTGGTTGTATTATAACATATTAGCATATACAGTTGCATGATTCCGGCAGTTCTGCCAGAGATTCAATTTTGTTTGGCAGGATTGCGGTAAATGATGGAAACACAGCCTATGATGTGATTTTTCTGTCTTCCAATGCCATAGCTTATTATGGCGGCACTCCTGCAAAATTATAACCAAGAGAAAGGCAGGGGGATTAAATGGAAGAAGAAACAATACTAAAGACTTATGAAGAAAGAAGAAAACAGGCGGGTGCGTTATTACTTGTCGAGCATAGACATGAGCATACTCGAAAAAGGAAAGCCATATAGTGAATTGCCCGATGTGACACTGGTATACATATCCAAAGGCGATTTCATAGGAGATGAAAGAGGACGTTACAAACCGCCCAGAAAAGCAGACGGGCAGGACGTTACAATGTCGCTGGACAGTGGACTGCAGGAGATATATTTTAATCTGGAATACTATACGGACGATGCAAAGATAAATGAACTGCTTGAGTATTTCAAGGACTCGAAGCCGGACTACATAACAGAGAATTTTCCAAGAATAGTGGAGCGTGTAAGATTTTTCAAAGTACAGAAGGAAGGGGTAAATATTAT
The DNA here is from genome assembly GCA_023664865.1 of Butyrivibrio sp. Lineage (GTDB taxonomy): Bacteria > Bacillota > Clostridia > Lachnospirales > Lachnospiraceae > UBA3282. The sequence continues at coordinate 5,313 of JAMPEU010000026.1, forward strand.
GTGTGAAATAGCTGACAGAATTAGAAGGGAAGGAGAGCGGGAAGGAATAAGGAAAGGCGAAAATCTGTTTGCCTCGCTGTTAAACCTGCTCTTTGCCGACGGACGAACAGAAGATGCAAAGAAGGCAGCGGCAGACGTTACAATGAGAAATAAACTCTACAAAGAATACGGAATTGTATGACATTATGTATGTAAAAACTGGGCGAATGTTTTCATAGCTTAGATACCCAACCGCAAATTTCTTGACAGAAAGATATACGTCATGTAAGATGATTATAATGATTACGTTGCAGAAACTTGCGAGAATGTGACTGGAGAAGAACCTGCGGGAGTCTTCTCCTTTTCTTTCCCATTTATCCGCACTAAGCAGAAGGAAATGCCAGATATTTAGACTAGGTACATCTAAAAGGAGATAGCCATGAAAAAGAAAAAAATCATCCCATTAATAGTTATCGCTGCGGCAGTTATTATTACTGCGTTTTTCCTGATTAGAAGCGGATACAAAGATTTATGCAAATATACAGAAAACCTATTAGATATTGAATGGAATAACTGCATTGAATCAGCCGAGGGCAGCGTGGAAGATAAATATAATATATCTGAAGAAGAAAGGGCTTTTATTAAATTAAAGGTAAAGAGCGGGTGCGAAGAGACTGTTTCAGATATTTTACAGGAACGATTTAAGCAAAATATTATGGAACTGCCCGGCTTTTCCATACTCAACTATCAAGGGCATGATTTTGGAACCGAACTTAAAAACAGCGATATTCAAGCCGTTTATTCAAAATTCATGGAAGGGAAGGCGGCAAAGACCAGAGAGATAACGATTTATGTAGTTTATAATGAAAATAACCTGATGTATATATATGTGATGGGGTAGAGGGAAACATGAAGAAAAATAAAATTTTTATTGCTTTGGCTTGCATAGGCATAGTTCTAATCAGTTTATTTATTATTGTAAATAAGAATTTGCGGGAAAGTAAAAATAAGTATCATGGAGCAATAATGGTAGGAGGCTTGTTTGCAACATATGAATATATTGACAGAAATATCGATATTGATTATTTTTACGATTTAGACGCTGATACAACATACAAAGACTTAGAAAATGAAATTGGTAAGCCTAATGGCGACAGAGGCTCCGGTCTTATATTTCCTTATTATCAAGTAGGAGAGCAATATGTTGTGATATGGTTTGCCCGTGATGAAGATGGAATGTATACAAATATATCGCGAATGGCTTTATATACGCAGGAGGAGTATGTAGAAGATATTCCTTTGAAAGAGTAAAAAGAAAATAGAAAGAACAGACCTTTTTATTAGAGTGGAAGCGGGAATTTTGAATATGTGGAGATAATTGTGATGCCTCATCAAATTGATAAATTGTTAAAAAGAAAAGAATATGACATATACAATAATACAAACATCGGCGACAACGAAATTAGTGAGATAGCTAAGGCGATTTCCGTTGATAAAAGCCTTGACTTGAACGAATGTTTTAATTTGTTGAAGTGCTCTTCTAAATTTTGTTGGTTCAACTATTTAAAAATTCTGGCGGAAATGCCCCAAGAGGATATAACCAGAGGACTTCCAATCTTATTTGAATTATTACAAGACAGCAACTGGCCTACTTTTCAAAAGACTATGGAGATATTTGGAACTATTGACAAACAAGCGTTTGAACCATATTTAGATAAGTATTTAGCGAGGGCCTATGCGGAAGATGATGAGATGTGGATTGCCAATATACAGTTGTTGGCGGAAAAAGTGAAGGAGACATAGAACTTGACACGCCACATGATGTAGGATAGTATATATTTGTTAAAAACTTAAAAACTGCACTGAACGAATTAGATTGAGCGAAGATTGGAAAAGCATATGGACGAAAAGTTTATAGAGGTATCACAATTATATAAAACCTTCTATAATAAGAAGCAGAAGATAGAGGTTCTAAAGGGCATTGACCTTTCGGTAGAAAAAGGCGAAATCTACGGCATTGTGGGATTTAGCGGCGCCGGAAAGTCAACCTTGGTCAGATGCATGAACCGCTTAGAAGAGCCTGACAGCGGCAAGGTCAGAATCGGTGAGATGGAGATTACAAGTCTGGGAAAAGCAGCTCTGAATGAACAGCGCAGAAAAATTGGCATGATTTTTCAGCAGTTTAATCTATTTGATTCCATGACGGTATCGCAGAATGTTGCATATCCGCTTAAATTAACGGGAATAAACGGCAAAGAAGCGGACGAGCGTGTAGAAGAGATGCTTACGTTGGTAGGGCTTATGGAAAAAAAGAACGCTTATCCGGGAGAACTTTCCGGTGGGCAGAAACAGAGAGTCGGCATCGCGAGGGCTTTGGCGAACCGCCCTGACGTGCTTTTATCAGACGAAGCGACAAGCGCATTGGATCCGCAGACTACCCTGTCCGTATTAGACCTTTTGAAAGAAATAAATAAAAAGCTGGGGCTTACCATTATTCTCATTACGCACGAGTTAGAGGTAATCAAGTACGCCTGTCACAGAATGGCGGTTATGGAAGACGGCAGGCTGCTTGAACAGGGGCTTGTGAAAGATATCTTCATGAATCCACAGTGCGAGACGGCGAGAAATTTTATCGGCGTATATAATAAATTCAGAAGTGATAAGTGGCAGGAGGAAACGGAATGAGCCTTTATAAGTATTCTTTTTGGGAAGTATTAAAGCATTCCTTCAGCGCGGAAGTGTGGGAGAAGGTAATCCCCGCCATAGGCGAAACCATGTATATGGTAGCGGTATCATCGATTTTTGTCCTGATTTTCGGCATCCTGCTCGGACTGGTTTTAGTTATGACGAGTAAAGAAGGTCTGATGCCCTGCAAGGCAGTACATAGTATTCTGGGGGCTGTCATTAATTGTTTCCGTTCGCTGCCACAGGTGATTATCATTATAGTAATGCTTCCGGTGGCAAGGGCGCTCGTGGGGAAATCCTACGGTTCCAACGCCTGTATCATTTCGCTGATTGCAAGCTGCGTACCGCTTTTTGCGAGGCTGGTTGAGAGCAGTCTGCTTGAGATTGATAAGGGAAAAATTGAGGCGGCAAAAGCTATGGGGAGCGGTAATGCACGTATCCTGTTTGCCATCATGGTGCCTGAAACGCTGCCGTCGCTGATTCGTGCTTTTACGAATGCGGTGGTAATCGTTATCTCCATGACGGCGTTGGCAGGGAGCTTTGGAGCCGGTGGAATCGGATATATTGCGGTTACATTCGGTTACACCAGATACCAGCATGACCTTTTATTTGCAACTATCGTCGTTTTGATTGTGATTGTGCAGGCAGTCCAGCTTGTAGGGGATACAATCTCTAAGATAATTTTAAAGAAGAGGCATTTAATTTGACGTAACAGTTCAGCCATGCAGAAATGAATGTACAAATTGCCTGTGGGAGCTTGCTCACTAAGGGCAACTTGCATATTCATTTCTATAGGGCGGACGCCCGACATGAATAATTTGCCTGCCAGTCTGTAAATCCTTTGTGCATAATTTATATTCAGGCAAATTATGAATGGCATGGCTGAACTGTTACAATCTGACATTTCTGGCGCTTATGCGTCTTAAATGAATATACAAGTTCCAAGAGGAGGAAAAGTTATGAAAAAGAAACTTGCAACATTATTGCTTGCAGTCCTGACAGCATCGACGCTGCTTACTGGCTGCGGTAATGCGGAAGAGACAACTGCGTCAGGTGATGCGCAGGGTGACAAAGTGGTGCTTAAATGCGTCTGCGACCTTACGCCCCACAGTGAAATTCTTAATTCAGCGTCTGAGCAGCTTGCACAGCAGGGAATCGAACTGGATATCGTATCTACGACATGGGACGCTACATGGAATGACATGCTGGTTGACGGTGATATCGACTTCGCATATTTCATGCACGTACCGGCGATGGAGAGCATTGAAGAAGAGATGGGAGTTACCCTTTACAGCATGGGCGGTGTTCATGTAGAGCCTTATGCATGCTTTTCCGATAAGTATGCGTCTAAGGACGAGATTCCTGAAAATGCGGTTATCGCCATACCTAATGATTCGTCTAACGAGTACAGAGCGCTTAAAGTTCTGGAAAAAGAAGGCTTTGTGAAGCTCAATCCGGACATGACTGCGATTGACGCATCTGCGGACCAGATTGCAGAATATCTTATTCCTATCGAAATCGTGGAAATGGATCAGGCTAACATCATTCCTTCATCAGCAGATTTTGACGCTTACTTCGTAAATGTCAACAGGGCTTTGGAAGCCAATATTGACACTACGGCTTATCTGATGAGAGAAGGCGAGGACTCTGAGTACGCCAACATCATCACGGTAACAGAGGCAAACAAAGACAATGAAGCAATCAAAAAGCTTGTAAACGTGCTTCAGTCCGATGAAACAAAGAAGTTTATTGAGGATAACTTCAACGGCGCGGTTATTCCGGCTAAATAGTAAGTAATTGTAACCGTTCAGCAGGTCTGCGCATTTACTGCGCTGACCGTACGAAAATGTAAATTTTGCAAGCAAAAATCCATCACCGAAGGTGATTTGGAATGGATTTTTGCTCGTAACTGTGAAGGAACTGAACAGTTACAAGTAATTATTTAAACAACGCTGCTGCGGTGTCCTTATAATATTGCGCCTGTGCCGACCACATTTGAGCATAGACACCGCAGTCTTTTATAAGGGCATCGTGGTTTCCGCGTTCGACTATGCAGCCGTTATCAAGCACTGTTATATCGTCGCAGAACCGGCACGAAGACAGCCTGTGCGAAATATATATTGCTGTGCGCGTTCCCACAATGCTGTTGAACTTAGTGTAGATATCATATTCGGAAATAGGATCAAGCGCTGCGGTAGGCTCGTCAAGAACAATAAATGGCGAGCCTTTATATATTGCCCTTGCCAGACAGAGTTTCTGCGCTTCGCCGCCGGAAATCTCCACGCCTTTTTCATCGAAATCCTTATACAGGAAGGAGTCCAGACCATCGGGCATCTCGTCAAGACGCTGCGAAAATCCCGCGCGGCGTACACATTCTTCTGCTAACGCCCTGTCATATTCCGTATCTGCAGCGACATTTTCACCAACAGAGAAAGAAAATAGTGCGGAATCCTGAAATACCACTGAAAATAAATCCATGTATTCTTGTAAGTTGTATTTTTTAATATCTACACCGTTAAGCGTGATTTCTCCTTCGCTTGCGTCGTAAAGCCTGCATAAGAGCTTGATAAGCGTAGACTTGCCTGAACCGTTCCTGCCTACGAGAGCCATCTTTTCACCTATGCGCCACTTTAGGTTGATATCCTTAAGCACATAGTTCTCGCTGCCCGGATATTTAAAGTAAACATGCTTAAACTCAAATTCAAACTGGTTATCGTCTCTTTTTTCCGTGGGGATAGTTCCCTTATACCTGTCGTCCGGAATATCAAGAAAATCAAATACAATCTTATAGAAATCCGCCTGCGTAAGCAGTGATGTCATGGAGCCTGAAGCCTGTAATATTCCCTCACGGATTTCAGTAAAATACATGGCAAACGCCACTATCTGACCGGGGGACATCATTCCGCCCGCCGCCCTAAGCAGCGCGAAACCATACATAATAATTGTCATTACAAGCTGGACTGCATTTGCCATATAGTCGGCGCGGTTCATTTTTTTAGTAAGATAATCCCACTTGTCGGTAAAAACCTTGCCGGAAGCGGCAAAAATGTCAAGCATAAGCTGTTGTTCGCCATAAATACGGATTTCTTTGCCATTGCGGTAATTATATTGCGTTCTGTTAGCAATAGAAGAGCCGACACGCTGCGCCTCATGCACATTTGCGTCGGAAAGTCCCTCATGGTTGTAGCGCACGATTATAGGATTGATTACCAGACTTACGATACAAACAAGCCCTACGGATATCAGAATCATTGTCAAAAATCCCCACGGAGACTGGATAAAGCCCATGAATCCTTCCGTTACCGTCCGTCCTGAAAATGCGATGGGAATTATCAGAATTATGCCGATAAGCGCATTAATGGAGCTGACTACCGTGCTGGAAATCAGGTAAATGAGGTTATTAATTCCGCAATTATTCAGGTAATTTCGCGCCTCTTGATATTTGCTCTTTGTGTCCGGATTTTCTGATTTGGCGTAATCCATAGTGAGCAGTTTTTCCCATAACTTTTTGTTGGAAACGCTTTCATAAGTAAAATTATGAGCGTTTGAGCGCATGAAAATAATCCGTTCCACAATGCTTGTAAAAAGCATTACTCCGCAGACAATCGACGCTCTTATAAGAAGTTCAGAGGCCGGTTTTGCGCTGGCAACGCCGTCTATAACAAGGCTTGAGAGATATATCCCCGAAAAGATTTTTACTATATCAGGCAAAAGCGAGGCAACAGCCCTGAAAGTCCTGCCCTTGTCCGCAGCCTCCACAAATTTAAGGCTACGTTTAATAATTATAATTTTTTCCCTAAATGTTAATTTTTTATCGTCCATAGATATCTCCTTTAATGTTTTCATATCCAGAGTTTAGTCTAAATGAACAAAATAAGGGGCGACTTACCGCTTTTCAGGCATTGGAGCCCCGTTTTTGTTCATTTAGACTAAACTCGTTACAATCAATGCTATTATCATTATAGTAGCTGCTTTGCATATTAAAAAGTTCTGCATATTTTCCGTTTAACTCCATAAGTTCTGCATGGGTTCCACATTCGGAAATCATGCCGTCATCTATTAGGATTATCCGGTCGCAGAATCGCGTCGAAGCAAGTCTGTGTGAGATGAAAACGCCGGATTTGTCCTTTGAAAACCGCGTGTAGTTAAGATACATTTCCTGTTCTGCGATTGCGTCTAAAGCAGCGGTCGGTTCGTCTAAAAGAAGGATGGGCGCGTTTTTATACAAAGCTTTTGCGAGGGCAAGCTTTTGGATTTCCCCGCCTGAAAAGTCAACCGAATCTGCGTATACGCCGCGGGTAAGCTGCGTATGCTCGCATTTCTCAAGGCTTTGAATTTTATCGTACAGTCCTGCGTTTTTAAGACAGTCATACAACCGCGTCCCGTCATAATCTTTTCTTCCCGTGACATTCTCGCCGATGCTTGCGGCAAAGGGGGAAATATCCTGAAATACCGCTGAAAAAAGCGTAAAATACTCGTCGCGGTTGTATTCGTTTACAGGTACGCCGTTTAACAGTATCACCCCTTCGGTAGGTTCATAAAGCCCGCACATTAACTTGATGATGGTGGTTTTGCCAGCACCGTTAAGTCCGACTAAGGCAAGGTTCTCACCCTTATGCAGCGTAAATGAGAGATTTTTAATCGTAGGCGCATCAGCGCCGAAATAGGTATATGACACGTTCCTAAATTCCAGTTCGCACTGCCCGCTTGGTAAGGGTACGCCTTTTTGACGGTTGGTTTTATCTTCCATTTCAAGATAATCGCGGACATAACTTATGTTATTGGATATCCACTGGTATCCGGAAAAGTTGTTGAACCATTCGCTTGTGGCAGCGGAAAGCCGCATAATGGAATTAAAGTACAGTACGAAATCCCCTGCGCCGATGTTTCCTTTTGTCACTAATAGGATTACATATGCGTAAGCCGCGAAATTGCCTAAGGAATTGATTACTGCAAAGAGCAGGTCGTGTTTAAATTCCCATGAATCCTGTTGCCTGTACCAGTTCATGCGCTCCTTGAAGGCACGCGCGAAGCTTTTATCTAAGAGATTCTGCAGATGAAAAATCCGCACGTCTTTTGCCCTTGATACGTCTATGGCAGCGGTTTTGACGTAGTTTAGCTGACGCTCGCTGCGCTGCCAGTTATCAGCCTTGTTCCATACCCATGACATTTTGTGGCGGTTTACATAAAAGCAAAGTACGGCAGGAACGGCGACAATCGGCACCAGCCATATGTTAAGCATGGATAATATCGCCGAATATGTGAAAAATTCTGCAATATGACGTATACTGCCCCTGATATTGATAGGCGTGTTATACATAGCCACTTGAACGCCTTCTAAAGCCTTGTTCAGCTTATCGCCATTCTCAGCGTTCTCATTGTTTTCATAATCTGTGGTCATGCACTTTTCCATTATCAGTCCGTGGATATGCTGATCGCTTTTGGCGAAGCCGGAGTTATTCATATAACGATGCGCCCCTTCCTTTAAAGCACCAAAGAAAAATTTCATTAAGAATACCGCGCCGCAGATAAGCAGAATTGTTTTGTCGATTCCGGACAGCGCGAGTTCTACTACATATTTGTTTATATAGGTGTCAGAAAGATTGCGGATAAATAAGCCGATGGCAAAAATAAAGCAGCAGATAACGATATTTTTATCCGCCTGCCATATTTCGCGCATTGCCCAGATGAGATTGGCCATGATGCCGTATTTATTTCTTTTTTTGTCATGGTTTGCAGCCTTTGCCATTGTATCGCCTCCCATGGACAGCATAATATAAAACCGGACGTTTAAGTTTATTTTGTAACGAATGGTTAATATATTGCACGAATGGTCAGATGTAACAGTTCAGCCTACAGGCGTATAGACGCATATGCTTCCGTGCAGAGGTCCTTGGAAAACGCCGGTACTTAGTGAAAAAGGCGCAAAGCGTTTTTTGAACTTAGTACCGCTGCGATTTTCCACGGAGCGAGAGCGTGCCTCAAGGGGAAGCATATGCGTCTATACGCCTGTAGGCTGAACTGTTACGACTTATCCAAGCGGTATCAATATTTCGGTTGCAAAAATCCCTTCTTCATTCTGGCGGTTGACATATCCGCCGTATTTTAGCACAATGCGGTCAATGCGGAATATCCCGTAGCCGTGGGAATCGCCGCTTTTGGTCGTGAGATATTTTCCATCTGCTTTTTTGACCTTTCCTGCGGAATTTTGCACTGAAAGATAGAACTGGTTTTTCAGATTTCCCATATAGACGCGGAGAAAACGCTGCTCTTCTTTAAGCTTTTCACATGCTTCCAGAGCGTTATCGAGAAGGTTTCCCATTACCGCGCACAGTTCAACGTCCGACATAGTAAGCCCTGCCGGGACGTTGGCGGTTACGTTTATGCGTATCCCAAGCTTAGCGGCAAGGTCAAGTTTTGTATTAAGAACGGCGTCCGCCGTAACGTTTCCGGTTTTTATAACGGTATCAACTGTGCTTAAGTCTGCGGCAAGTTCGGACAGATAGCTGTCAAGCTTATCGTAATTTTTCTTGGCAAGCTGTATTTTCATATTTTGGATATGATTCCTGTAATCGTGCCGCCAGCCCCTGACCTGCCTGTACATATTTTGCGTTTCGCGTATCTGTTTCTCAATCAGTTCGCTCTGGAAACGTTCTATACGGCGGTCAATCATGTTGTACATCGCTCTGCGCAAGGCGAAGAAGATTAAGGTAAAAAGTCCGGCTGCTGCAAGGATTATAGTAAAAATTATCACATATTTCATAATAGTAGCTGTATTCCTTTCTATTATTCTGAGTAATTGCTGCTTTAGCTAAACTTCTAATTTTGCATTACTTAGTATTACTCCATCGTATAAAACTCAATAAACAACTTATTTACATTATTATACAGCCTGCGTGAAATGGGGATTTTGCTTCCGTCATCGAGTGTAAGGGCATTTTTTTCGATGCTTCTTACGAACCTTAGATTTACAATATATGAGCGGTGCGGGCGGATAAACCCCTGCGTTTTCTCAAATTTACTTATGCCCATATTACAGTCAAAAGTATTGCCGTCTAAAGTATGTACGGCGCTGTTTCTGCCAAACGCTTCTATATAAGTAATATCATCAGTGGAGATGTGCATGATGCCATTAGCAGTTGTAAGAAGTATCTGGTCGGAATGTTCCCGTTTCTGTGAATATTTGTCCAGAACGGCAAAAAGCTTGTCCTTTTCTATCGGCTTTATCAGGTAGTGGAGAGCTTCCACGTCATACCCCTGCTCCATATATTCAGAATAGCCCGTGACAAAGATTATCGGAAGCATATCGCCGTTTGCACGAAGTTTCTTCGCCAGTTCCATGCCGTTTATGCCGCTCATTTCAATGTCTAATAAAAGCAGTCCGCAGGGCTTTTCTTCGTATTCAAAAAGAAACTGTTCCGCGTTTTCATAGCACGCAGTGCTTACCGCAAAAGGTTTCTGTGACGACCATTCGTCAATCATATTGCGAAGATGCTTTATCTGTTCGTAATCGTCGTCGCATAGAGCGATTGAGACGGACATATGCTAATACTCCTTATTAATGAGAATTCAGGTAAAATAAACACACATGGGGTTCCACGCCTGAAAAGCGGTAAGTCGCCCCATGTGTGTTTATTTTACCTGAATTTGAAGGTTATAGCAAGAGTCTATTAGTATTTGAAAGTATAAGCCAAATAAATAATTCAGTCATAACTTGGCCTTCTTTTCATATATTGAGATAAGGGGGCGGCTGATATGCAGAAAGAAGAAATTTTACATATTTTTCCTGACTTTATGCGCAGCAGATGGGAGAAAGTGGCAGAGCAGGCGAAACGACTTCAGGAAATACGGATGCGCGTCAATCAGCCTGTTATGATACTCATGGACAATAAGGAGTGGTTTCTTAAGAGCAGCGGAGAGTTGACGAATGATGTGTCTTGGGCAGTATGCAGTAGTGAAAAGGAGCTGGAAGCGGTTCTTGCCCATGTATGCCATTATTCCATCTATGCTTTTGCAGATGAAATAAGGCAGGGGTTTATGACGATTCCGGGCGGACACCGCATCGGGCTGTCGGGACAGGTTATATTGGAGAATAGTGAGCAGATAAGAAATATAAAATACATTCGCTATCTTAATATCCGTATTGCGCATGAAATCAAAGGAGTATCGGATAAAGCGCTTCCTTATTTATACCAAGGAAAAGAGGTATTGAATACCTTGATTATTTCACCGCCCGGCTGCGGTAAAACCACGATGTTAAGGGATTTAGTGAGAAACTTTTCGCGGGGAAATGCTTATGGAAAAGGAAGAAACGTAGGGCTTGTTGACGAACGCTCCGAGATTGCGGGAAGTTTCTTGGGAGTGCCGCAGAATGATATCGGAACGCGCACGGATGTGATGGATGCCTGCCCGAAAAGCGAGGGAATGATGATGATGATTCGTTCCATGGCGCCTGATGTTCTCGCCGTCGATGAGTTGGGAAGTGCAAAAGATATAGAAGCTATGCGCCAGGCGTTTCAATGCGGCTGCAAGATGCTTGCCACGATACATGGCTTTTCCATCGGAGAAGTGGAGCGCAAAGAGTATATGAAGTCTGTTATTAAAGAACAGCTTTTTGACAGGTACATGCTGCTTGGAAAGAAAAATGACAGGTGCGTCATAATTGGCATATATGACAGAGAGAGGAAATTATGCTCAGACTTGCAGGAATAATTATGCTTATGTGCGGCTGTATAGGACTTGGAGTCAATAAGGCTTCGGAGGAAAAGCAGCGTATAAGCGGACTTAGGGAAATCAGGCGTATGATTGTGAGGATTCAAAACGAGATGGTCTATGGCAAGAGGACTCTGCCGGAAATATGCCTGATATTTTCTGAAAACAGTACAGAACCTTATAATAACGCTTTTTTAGGGATTTTTAAACAGTTAGAGGCAAATGACGGGCGTGCATTGGAAGATATCTGGAAAGAAAGCCTTACTTACTGCATGAAAGATATGCCGCTTGAGACAGAGGAGAAGAACATACTTATCAATCTGACAGACCATATAGGCATCATGGACGAAACGGCGCAGGCTGCGGATATCGGACAATCTCTGGATATGATTACTGACCATATAGCGCAGGCAGAAGCGGAATATAAGAATAAAGTCAAAGTTATTATGAGTGTAAGCGTTATGGCAGGATTGTTTCTGACAATATGGCTTATTTAATAGGAGAAAGGTTATAAAATGGGCATTGGTCTTATTTTTAGAATTGCGGCAGTAGGCATATTGGTAACAATATTAAATCAGATATTGAAGCACAGCGGCAGGGAAGACCAAGCTTTTTTAGTCAGTCTTGCCGGACTGATTCTGGTTCTTACATGGATTGTACCGTATATATACGATTTATTTCTGATGATTCAGGATTTATTTTCAATTGAATAGGTTATATTGCAGGCAGGGAGAAGTTTCATATGGATATTATTAAAATCGTACTGATTGGTCTTATAGGAGTATTATTTGCCGTACCGTTAAAAAGCTATAAAGCGGAATACAGCATCTACATTGGACTTGCAGTGTGCCTTATTATACTGACCTATTCCGTAAATTACTTTACAAGCATATTAAGCGGCATGGATAGCCTGCAAACTTATCTGGGGGAGAATTTTAAATATCTTTCAATCCTGTTTAAAGCCGTAGGTGCGGCATATGTATGCGAGTTCTGCTCTTCCATATGCAAAGATGCCGGATACATCGGCATAGCGGGACAAGTAGAAACTGTAGGCAAGATGTATATTCTGTTAATCGGAATGCCGGTCTTGTTTGCTTTAATGCAGAGCATACATGAGCTGGCAGGGTAAGGAAGGAGCATGGTTATCAGTATGGAATTGGAATTATGAAAAAAAGAAAGAAAACGGCAGCAGTATTCATACTTATAATAACTATTCTGATACAGCCTGTAAAAGCATACGCATATTCGGGAGAGGATATATGGCAGGAGAATGATTTAGATTTGGCGCAGGATGCGTTCAAGTCCATGTTTCCCGAATACAGTTTCGATGGAAAACAGGTGTTATCATTAATAGCCCAAGGGAAAATTATGTCTGCACTATCAATGCTTGCATCGGGGCTTATAGATATGGTTAAGGCGCAGTTTGGCGAGATAAAAATGATTTTTGTAATGATTTTGCTTCTGGGTATTACAGCTGCGTTGTTTTCTAATTTTGCAGACGTATTACAAAGCCGTCAGGTGTCGGATATTGCATTTTACTTTATATACCTAATGCTGATTACAGTCTTAATCAAGGTGTTTGGGAATGCGGCAGAGATTGTAAAAGAAATGTTAAATCAACTTATAACTTTTATACAACTGTTTATTCCAGCGTATATTCTGACTATTGGAACGGCGTCGGGAGCGGCGTCAGCAGCCTCGTATTATCAGCTTTTTTTAATGGCGGTTTACATAATTGACAAGCTATATTTATTATTAATTATGCCGATGGTGTATTGTTTTGTTCTGCTTAGCGTTATCAATGGCGTGTGGATGGAAGAAAAATTGAACCTTCTGCTGGACCTTCTGCATAAAGTCATAGGCGGCTGTATTAAAATAACACTTGGTATAGTAACCGGATTGGGAATGATGCAGTCCATGATATCACCGATTATAGACGCATTGGAGACTTCGGCATTGAAAAAAGCAGTTTCCGCTATTCCGGGCATAGGGAATCTCACGGAAGGGGTTTTTGAGATGGTAGTGGGTTCGGCGGTACTTATTAAAAACAGTATCGGAATATACATTACACTTGTTATGCTGTTTATATGCGCCATTCCACTCATCAAACTTTTGCTATTGTCGGGAGTCCTTAAGGCAGGTTCGGCATTGGTCGGAATAGTGAGCGATAAGAGACTTACCAACTGCGCTAACCGTGTAGGAGACGGCAGCCTGATGCTGCTTAAGATTTCGTTGTCGTCAATTGCTCTGTTTATTATAAGCATCGCCATAATGGCTTGTGCGACCAATCGGGGAATGTAATGAATACGTTGGTGGAATTGATTAAGAAAATAGGCATATTCATGATTGCGGCGCAGGCTGTGATTCACTTTGCACCGGATATAAAGTATGCCAAATATATGAAGCTCATAGTAGGGATAATGGTGCTGCTGCAGTTTTTATCCCCTATATATGGAATAGTGAACGGAATGGAGGCGGATTGGGAAAAGAAACTGTCAGATATCGGGCAGGAACTTGGCATATATGGAGAAACAGCAGAATTTGAAAGTATGTATTCCGCCGCTGAAACAGCCGCAAAAAGCATGGAAGAAGAAATTAAATCTAAATTAAACAGCGCGCAAGTGGCTGATTTTGGCGGAAAAACCTATACGGTGACAAATGTTAAGATAGAACTTGTGAGAGGCTATGAGAATGATGAAGGCGCAGTCCAATACAGTATTAATAAGATACGAGTCATAGCATGGGAGCGTACCAATGGAAGAAGCACAGACGCAAAAGATACAGGAAATATAAACAGCGTAGACAAAATACAGATTGATAAAGTTGAAAAGATAACAAGTGATATCTATGAGAATGATGAAGAATACAATAGCAATGAATACATACAGATAAATGTTATGGAAGATGAAATAACGGGTATCCTGCGCAAAAGGTTCTGCGGCGTGCTTGGTATGGAAGAAAGTTATATGGAGGTGATAGTATACGGAGCAGATTAAGAAACTTGTGAGTAAAATAACAGGCGGTACCAAATTGCGCAAAGACCAGCTTTTAATTATGGTTTTATGCGGAATACTGTTGTGCATTATTGCGATACCGATAGGAGAAAAAGATTCAGATTCCAATTTTTTTATAAAAAAGTCCAATAAACAGGACAGTGGTTATGATATAGTGGATAATAACCAGACGGTGCGGGGGAATAGCGAAGTGCCTTCATCAGACTATGATTTATCTTATATATCTTATTGGGAAGAGAAGCTTAAAGCTTCCTTATCACAAATCGACGGAGTGGGCGAAGTCGAAGTTTTAATTACCTTAAAGGAATCAGAAGAGAGAGTTACGGAGAAAGATATACCGCAAGAGACGAAAGAGACGGTAGAGGCAGACTCGGAAGGCGGCAGCCGCAGGGTTATCGAGAAGAGCCTGAATGAGTCTACTATATATACGGTGAATGAAGAAGGACAGAATGTGCCATACATAAGCAAGGTTATACAGCCAGTGGTGGAAGGCGTGGTGGTTATTGCGCAGGGCGGCGGTTCGGATGCCGTGAAACTTAATATTATTGAGACAATTAAGGTATTATTTGCTATTGACGTGAATAAGATAAGAGTAGTAGAGATGAAAACAAATACTAAATAAAGGGGAGAATGCTTTGAAAAATATGATTAAGAAAAATCAGGTAATGATTACGGCTTTGGCAATTATGATTGCAGTTGCAGGATACCTGAATTTTGCAGGCACGAAGGTAACGGACGAAGAGATTTTGACAGTGAACGGCGGTATAGCTACAGACGACTTGGGCAATATGTCGCTGACAGACGATGAAATTGATTACAGTACATTATTTGATCTTTCGGAAGAAGACATAGAGCAGTCTTCCAATGATATACTCAGTCTGGACAGCGACGTAGAAGTGAGCAGTTCAGGCGTGCTTGATGAAAGCGTAGCGGAAGGAATAGACAATGGCGAAGTGCCGGGAGAAGCAGTATTCACCGCCTCATCGGGACTGACGACATTATATGGCGCTAAATTGCAGAAGGAGCAGACCAGGGCGCAGATTAAGGAGACGCTTCTGGGACTCATTAATAATGAGAATATCAGTGAAGACCAGAAACAGGCGGCAGTAGACAGCATGATTGTAATGACTGATATCGCGGAGAAAGAGACGGCGGCGGAGATTCTGCTGGAAGCCAAAGGATTTACGGATTCTATTGTCAGCATTGACGGTGAAAGCGTGGACGTAGTAATCAATATGCCGGAGCTTACGGAGGCCCAGCGCGCGCAGATAGAGGATATTGTTACAAGGAAGACAGGATTAAGCGCGGAGGCTGTCGTAATCAGTACGGTGAATTCGACATCAAATTAGGTGCAACTTTTAAACATTTATGATATAATGAGCGTTAGCAATAAGCGTAAAGGAAAAATAAGCAGCATTTGTGAAAGAGAGGGGCAAAAGATGAAAAGAGTTTTTCTTATTGTATTAGATAGCTTTGGAATAGGTGAGATGGAAGATGCGGCTTTGTACGGTGACAAAGGCACAAGTACAATCAGGTCCGTATCTTCCAGCTCATATTTTAATATGCCGAATATGGCGAAGATGGGGCTTTTCAATATAGACGGAGTGGACTGCGGGGAAAAGACTGATGCCTTTAGCGCAAGAATCGCCCGTATGAAAGAGGCTTCAAAAGGCAAAGATACTACTATCGGACATTGGGAGATTGCAGGAATATATTCCCCGAAGCCGCTTCCAACTTATCCTAACGGTTTCCCGCAGGAAGTTTTAGACGAATTTAGTAAAAAGACCGGCAGGGGAGTGCTTTGCAATAAGCCGTATTCGGGTACTGTGGTTATTCAGGAGTACGGAGATGCGCATATGGATAGCGGGGATTTAATTGTGTATACTTCCGCAGACAGCGTATTCCAGATTGCAGCGCATGAAGATATAGTTCCGATAGAGCAGCTTTATGAATATTGCCATATAGCACGTGATATTCTTCAAGGTGAGCATGGTGTTGGAAGGGTTATTGCGCGTCCGTTTATCGGTCCGCACGGCGGTCCCTATACCAGAACGCCCCGCCGACATGATTTTTCAATTTTACCGCCCTCGGTTACTATGCTCGACCAGCTCTCAAGCAGTGGCAAGGACGTGATAGCGGTAGGCAAGATTAAGGATATTTTCGCGGGCAAAGGAATAACCGAATCGGTATATACAAGCGGGAATGAAGAAGGAATAGAGCGGACGCTTGAGTATCTGGATAAAGATTTCGAGGGTTTATGCTTTGTTAATCTGGTCGATTATGATATGCTTTACGGGCATCGCAATGACATTGACGGCTATGCCAAGGCGCTTGCTTATTTTGATGCTAAACTGCCGGAAATTTGTAATAAAATGCGTGGAGACGATATCCTGATGATTACGGCGGACCACGGCTGCGATCCCGGCTACACTGTGTCTACGGACCATTCCAGGGAGCATACTCCGTTTATTATGTACGGAGCAGGGATAGAGCCTGCCAATCTTGGCACCAGAGACACTTTTGCGGATATCGGAGCCACTGTGCTTGATTATTTTAACATAAAACCGGAGTTTTCCGGCACATCGATGATGTAAAGCCAAGGTGGACAACCTTATGAGAATATAGTATTTGTGGAGGATAAGAACGTGAGCAGTTACGCGGATGAGATTAACAAAAGAAGGACATTTGCCATTATCTCGCATCCCGATGCAGGGAAGACGACATTGACAGAGAAGTTTCTTCTATATGGCGGGGCAATCAACCTTGCCGGAAGCGTTAAAGGCAAGGCTACGGCAAGACATGCGGTTTCCGACTGGATGGAAATTGAGAAGGAGAGGGGTATTTCAGTCACTTCTTCCGTTCTGCAGTTTCAGTATGGGGGATTTTGCATTAATATTCTGGACACGCCGGGGCATCAGGATTTCTCGGAAGATACCTATAGAACCTTGATGGCGGCGGATTCAGCCGTGATGGTGATTGACGCGTCTAAGGGAGTTGAGGCGCAGACCAGAAAATTATTTAAAGTATGCGTTATGCGCCATATCCCCATTTTTACTTTTATTAATAAGATGGACAGGGACGCCAACGATACGTTTGAACTTTTGGATGAAATAGAGAAGGAGCTTGGAATTGCGACATGCCCCATGAACTGGCCTATCGGTTCGGGTAAAAGCTTTAAAGGCGTATATGACAGGGAAGATAAATGCGTAATCACATATTCCGACACGGAAAAAGGAACGAAAGAAGGACTGTCAAAGCGTATTCCGATTACCGAAGAGGGAGAGCTTACAGACAATATTGGAGAGCAGTTTAAGGCGCAGCTTTTAGACGAGATAGATTTGCTTGATGGAGCCAGTGCGGAATATGATTTAGGCAAGGTTCGCGCGGGTGAACTGACGCCGGTATTCTTCGGTTCAGCGCTTACAAACTTCGGTGTAGAGATTTTCCTGCAATATTTTCTGAAAATGACGACTACGCCGCTGCCGCGCAAAGCAGATGCAGGATTGATTGATCCTGTGGAAAATGAATTTTCCGCCTTTGTCTTTAAGATACAGGCTAATATGAATAAGGCACATCGTGACAGGGTAGCGTTCATGCGTATATGTTCAGGAAGATATGACGCCAATATGGAAGTTAGGCATGTACAGGGCGGCAAGGTTATGCGGCTTTCGCAGCCGCAGCAGATTATGGCTGACGAACGCAAGATATTGAGTGAGGCATATGCCGGAGATATTATAGGCGTGTTTGATCCGGGAATTTTCTCTATAGGGGATACTTTATGTATGCCGAAGGAAAACTTTCAATATGAAGGAATACCTACATTTGCACCGGAACATTTCGCCAGAGTACGCCAGCTTGACACTATGAAAAGAAAGCAGTTCGTCAAAGGAATCACGCAGATTGCACAGGAAGGCGCGATTCAGATTTTTCAGGAATTTAATACGGGAATGGAAGAGATTATCGTAGGCGTGGTCGGAGTCCTGCAGTTTGACGTTCTGAAATATCGCCTTGAGAATGAATACAATGTAGAGATAAGGCTGGATAATCTTCCGTATGAGCATATCAGGTGGATTGAGAATAAAGATATTGATTTGGATAAGCTGACCGGAACTTCGGATATGAAGAAAATCAAGGACTTAAAGGGCAATCCGTTGCTGCTTTTCGTCAATCCGTGGAGCGTTAAAATGACACAGGAGAGGAATGAAGGTCTGATACTTTCCGAATTTGGCAGAAATTAAGGCGTATCTTCCATAGCCTTCCATAGTCTGCGAGTTTTTTTACACTATTATAATATGTCAGAAGGTGATATTATGAGAAAGTCTTTTTTGTCACGGCTTAGCAGTTTAATCTGTGTAATGGTGATTGGCGGTTGTTTAATTTATGCCGCGAATACTGACAAGAAAACAGGAGCAGTTGAAGGCAGTTATGCCGCTTCCGGACTCAAAGTTCAGGTCAGTGATGATGAAGGAATTCTCGTGGCAAGGGAAACCGTTGCGGAAATGGACGGCGATGACAGTTTTTCCGTGGGCGAAAAGCTTACGGAAGATAATAGGCATGCCGTTGAAGAAGAACTTGAGGATGCCTATGCCTATAATAATCTGACTAAAGAAGAACAGACTGTGTATGTGGAGATTTTACACTCACTTTTGGAGTTTGAAGAGGATACAGAGCTTTCGACGCTTAATAGCGATATAGTACCGCGTATATTTCAGTGCGTGCTGAACGACAACCCTGAAATATTTTATGTAAATGGATACAGATATACCACGTATACTTTAGGGGATATTCCTAAAAAGCTTACGTTTACCGGAACTTATGATATGGATAGGGATGAGGCGGAAGTAAAGCAGGAGGCTATAAATAATTATGTAAACCAATGCCTTGCAGGAATACCTAAGGATGCCGACGAATATGAGACGGTTAAATATATTTACGAGTATTTGATAGAGCATACTGAGTATGATTTATTCGCGGAAGACAGCCAAAATATCTGTTCTGTGTTCATCGATGGCAAATCCGTATGTCAGGGATATGCCAAGGCTACGCAGTATTTACTGCAAAGAGCCGGAATAAGCGCGACACTGGTATTAGGAAAAGTGTCGTCGGGAGAAGGCCATGCCTGGAATTTGGTAAAAATAGACGGAGACTGGTATTATGTCGATACGACATGGGGGGACGCTTCTTATAGGACTCAGAGTGGCGAAGAGGCATTTCCCAAGCAGCATGTGCCGTTAATAAATTATGACTATCTGTGTGTCACAACGGAGCAGATAGATGAGACTCATATAATAGACAATGTCGTGGACATGCCTATGTGTACTTCTATGGAAGCGAACTATTATGTAAGGGAAGGGCTTTATTTTACAGACGTTGATGAGGATAAACTTAGCAAAATCTTTGACGAAGGATACGATAAAGGGCGGGCTTACGTCACTTTAAAATGTGCGTCTTTAGAAATATATGATAAAATGTATGAGAAGCTTATCGACAATCAGGAGATTTTCAGGTATCTGGATTGTCCGGACGGCGTTGTATCCTATACTGTAAGTGACGAACAATGCAGTATGAGTTTCTGGTTATAAAAGTTTATATAATGCGGTACTATGCAAAAAACATAAATTTTGTTATACTTAGACAAAATCAAATGATTAGCGCGAAGTGAAAACAGGAATGGAGGGTTTATATGGAACAGGAAGCTAAAAAGAATACTTATGTATTGGATGAAAATGAAAAGGTCGGCTCGGTCAAAATAGCGGACGACGTTGTAGCGATGATTGCGGCACTGGCAGCTACGGAGGTAGAAGGCATCGCTTCAATGGCGGGAAACGTTACGCACGACCTTCTTAGCAGAGTCGGTGTAAGAAACGCTGCCAAGGGTGCAAGAGTGGAAGTATTGCAAAAGAAAGTAAAAGTGGACTTGGCGATTACGATAGAATACGGATACAATATTCCTGCAACATGCCAGAGGGTACAGGCAAAAGTTAAGAATGCGGTTGAGAATATGACAGGTCTGGAAGTGACCGACGTAAATATCCGCATCGCAGGTGTAAGCGTGTCTAAGGAAAAATAACATTGAGCAGAGGTTTGCATGAGCAGAAGAGAATTAAGGGAGCAGATATTTAAGCTGCTGTTCCGTGTAGAGTTTAACAATCTTGAGGATATGTCTGAACAGGAGAAGTTTTTCTTCGATGATGAATGTAAGGCGGATACTGCAGACGCGGAGTATATTTCCGCCAAATACCATAAGATTGAAGAAAAACTGGAAACAATAGACAATATGCTGAATGAGAGGGCGCAGAACTGGGTTACTTCGAGAATGGGCAAGGTGGATTTGACAATCCTCAGGCTTGCCGTCTATGAAATCGCCTTCGACGATGAAGTGCCTACGGGCGTGGCAATTAACGAAGCGGTAGAGCTGGCGAAAAAGTTCGGACAGGACGCATCATCGGGCTTTGTCAACGGCGTTTTGGCGAAATTTGCATAAAAAGGTGTCGCAATGCAGAATGTATATACGGTAACGCAGGTTAATTCATATATCAGAAATATGTTCACTCAGGACTTTATGATGCAGTCTATCTCCGTTCAGGGTGAAGTAAGTAATTGCAAATACCATACGTCGGGGCATATCTATTTTACCTTAAAGGACGAAAAAGCAACAATATCATGTGTTATGTTTGCGTCCAACAGAGGCGGACTTTCCTTTAAAATGGCGGAAGGGCAGCAGATAGTCGTAAAAGGCGCTATTGATGTCTATGAAAGGGACGGAAAGTACCAGTTATATGCTAAAGAAATCAAACAGGCAGGCGCTGGGGCGCTGTATGAGCGTTATGAGCGTCTTAAGGCGGAATTAGAGGAGCGCGGCATGTTTGCCAAGGAGTACAAACAGCCTATACCCAGATATATAAGCCGACTTGGAGTCGTTACGGCGCAGACCGGGGCGGCAGTCCGCGATATTATTCAGATTGCATCGAGAAGAAATCCGTATGTGCAGATTATCCTGTATCCGGCTATTGTACAGGGAGATATGGCGGTAAGCAGCATTGTGAACGGTATACGCGCTATGGAACGCTATGACGTGGATACGATTATCGTCGGAAGAGGCGGCGGTTCTATTGAGGATTTGTGGGCGTTTAACGAAGAGGCTGTCGCACAGGCGATATTTGACTGCCCTATTCCTATTATCTCCGCAGTCGGGCATGAGACCGATGTAACAATAGCGGATTTTGTGGCGGACCTTAGGGCTCCTACCCCGTCGGCAGCGGCGGAACTTGCCGTATATGATATAGAACAGCTTAACGAGCGTTTAAGCGAGTATGCTTATACCATGCAGCACTTATGCAGGAACAATATAGCCGCATACCGCAGCAGGCTTAATAATTATCAAATGAGGATTAAATATTTAAGCCCGTTCAACCGTATCAGAGAAAAGCGCACATATATGATGAAACTGGAAGAAAGCCTTCAAAACTGCATGGAGAACAGGATTGCAGATAAGAAACACAGGCTTGCGCTGTATATAGAGCAAATGAAAGGGTTGTCGCCGCTCGATAAGTTAAATCAAGGGTATTCGTATGCGTCGGACTCTCAGGGCAAGACGGTCAACAGGTTAGAACAGGTATCGGCTGGCGGGCGGATAGATGTTTATGTCAAAGATGGCGTGTTTATTACGGAAGTCGTGGATAAACATAAGATATCGCACGATATTTAAATGCAGATTGTTACTATTCACAGTAGTTGGGGGCATGAACTCATATGTTTTTATGAGTGGTACGCTCTCGCTCCGTGGAAAATCGCAGCGGTACTAAGCTCGAAAATACCTCGCTAAGTACCGGCGTTTTCCAAGGACCACTTATAAAAACATATGAGTTCATGCCATATAGGCTGTGAATGGTAATCATGGATTGATTTTATCAAGTAAGAGGGCTAATACATGAGTAAAGCAAAAAAAGAAATTGATGAAACTTTAAACCTTTCTTTAGAGCAGGCTTTTGAGCAGATAGAGAATACAATAGAGAATTTGGAAGACGAAAATATCACTTTGGAAGATTCGTTCCGTGAGTATCAGCAGGGAATGAGGCTCCTTAAATATTGTAATGAAAAAATCGACATGGTGGAAAAAAAGGTCTTAAAAATAAATGAAGATGGAGAATTAGATGAACTTGATGAACTTTGAGGAAGAGTTAAAGGATAGAACGGCACATATGGAAGAAGTGCTTGATGCTTTTTGGCCTAAGGAAGAAGGGCTGCAAAGGACGGTTATCGAAGCGATGAATTATTCGGTCATGGCAGGCGGTAAGAGGCTGCGCCCTATGCTTATGGAAGAAACCTATAAGATGTTTGGCGGCAGCGGAGAGCTGATAGAGCCATTTATGGCGGCTATAGAAATGATTCATAATTATTCGCTTGTGCATGACGACCTTCCGGCGATGGATAACGATGAGTATAGACGGGGAAGAAAGACCACGCATATAGTATACGGCGAAGGAATGGCTGTGCTGGCAGGCGATGCGCTGCTCAATTACGCCTTTGAAACGGCATGTCTTGCCTTTGATAAAGCGAAGACATATGAAGAATACCAAAGAACCGCAGCCGCGCTTAAAGTGCTTGGCAAGAAAGCCGGAATATACGGAATGATTGGCGGTCAGTGCGTGGACATTGAGTCAGAAGATAAGCAGACGGATTTGACAGAAGAACTTATTCTTTTTATACATGAGCATAAGACCGCAGCGCTCATACAGAGCGCAATGATGATAGGCGCCATACTTGCCGAGGCTGATGATGAGCAGGTTAAGGCAGTTGAAAAATGCGCTTACAATATAGGCATTGCTTTCCAGATTCAGGACGATATCCTTGATGTGACAAGCAGTACGGAAGTCTTGGGCAAGCCTGTAGGGAGCGATGAGAAAAATAATAAGATAACATATGTTACTATACACGGAATAGAGCAGTCAAAGGAAAAGACCGCGGAATTATCCGCTGAGGCAATCCATATTCTCGCTTCCTTTCCACAGAGAAATTTATTTCTGGAAGAGTTGGTCAAAGAACTGATTTACCGTAAGAAATAGGCAGGAATACTGTGAAAGAGTAGAGGAAATACTATGTTCTTGGAGAAAATTGAAAAAACTAATGATATAAAGGAAATCGGTGCAGAGAATTACGATGCGCTTGCGGAAGAAATCAGGCAGTTCCTGATTCAGTCGATAAGCGTGACAGGCGGACACTTAGGCTCTAACCTTGGAGCTGTGGAGCTGACTATGGCGCTGCATCTTTTCTTAAATCTGCCTGAAGATAAAATTATATGGGACGTAGGGCATCAGTCATATACCCATAAGATTCTGACAGGAAGAAGGGACGGCTTTGCCAATCTGCGCAAATATGGCGGAATAAGCGGATTTCCCAAGCGTAAAGAGAGCGATTGCGACTGTTTCGATACAGGACACAGCTCCACTTCCATATCCGCGGGGCTTGGCATGGTAAGGGCTAGGGACCTTGAAGGTGGCAGCAACACGATTGTTTCTGTAATCGGAGACGGCTCCCTTACAGGTGGAATGGCATATGAGGCGCTTAATAATGCGGCAAGACTGGATACGAATTTTATTATTGTTCTTAATGATAACAACATGTCGATTTCCGAAAACATAGGCGGCATTTCTAAATATCTGAATAATATCAGAACCACGGATATGTATCTTGATTTAAAGGAAGGCGTATATAATTCGCTGAATGGCAAATCCAAGTATGCAAATAAGCTGGTATCGCAGATTCGCCGTGTTAAGAGCAGTTTTAAGCAGCTGGTTGTACCGGGAATGCTATTTGAAGATATGGGTATCACCTATCTTGGACCGGTAGACGGACATGACATTCATGCGATGGTGAGAATGTTCAAGGAAGCAAGAAAGATAAAGAAAGCTGTAATGGTACATGTTATTACGCAGAAGGGAAAAGGATATGCTCCGGCGGAGAGACACCCTGCCAGATTCCACGGTGCGGAGCCTTTTGATATAGAGACCGGAATACCGAGCAATCCGCACTCAAAAGCAAGCTATACCGATGTTTTTTCTACGGTTATGTGTAAATTAGGTCAAAGAGACGAAAAGGTAGTTGCGATTACCGCGGCGATGCCGGACGGAACCGGTTTAAAACGCTTTAGGAATATGTACCCGGAGCGATTTTTCGATGTGGGGATAGCGGAAGAACATGCGGTTACTTTCGCGGCGGGGCTTGCAGCGGGCGGACTTAAGCCTATCGTAGCGATATATTCTTCTTTCCTACAAAGGGCTTACGACCAGATACTTCATGATGTCTGCATACAGAATCTTCCGGTTGTATTCGCGATTGACAGGGCGGGTCTTGTAGGGAGCGACGGCGAGACGCATCAGGGCATATTTGATTTGTCCTACCTTTCTTCCATACCGAACATGCACATAATGGCGCCGAAGAATAAGTGGGAGCTTTCGGATATGATTAAATTTGCAGTCGAGAGTTCAATGCCGATGGCGGTAAGATATCCGCGAGGGGAAGCTTATGACGGGCTTGCGGATAACAGGACGAAAGTAGAATTTGGGAAGAGTGAAACCATCTATGAAGAAAAGGATATCGCACTCTTCGCAGTCGGCAGCATGGTAAAAACGGCGGTTGAGGTGCGGAAGAAACTTAAGGAAATGGGATATTCCTGCTCGCTTATAAATGCCAGATTTATTAAGCCCATCGACGAGGAAACAGTAGAGAAATCATGCAAAGGACATAAATTAATCGTCACGATGGAAGAGAATGTCCTAAGCGGCGGCTTTGGCGAAAAAGTCAGGACATATGTGGATTCATTACATACCGAAGCCTCAGTATTGTGCATCGCGCTTCCCGACGAATATGTGGAGCATGGGAATGTCGAACTCTTAAAGCAGGAAGTCGGCATTGATGCGGACACAGTGGTTAAAAGGATTACGATTGAGTATATCGAAATGACAGGTAAAAAATAAAAAGCGTGGCAATAAATTATGAAGGAAAGACTGGATATACTGCTCATGAAGCAGGGCTTTGCCGAGTCGAGAGAGAAGGCGAAAGCTATAATAATGACAGGCAGCGTTTTTGTCAACGGACAGCGTGAAGATAAGGCGGGCGCGGCATTTGATGAAAGCAAGATACATATCGAAGTAAGAGGGGAAACGCCTAAATACTGCAGCAGAGGCGGTCTTAAGCTGGAGAAAGCGATGGAAGAATTTCATATCAGCTTAAACGGCATGGTGTGCATGGATATCGGGGCATCTACCGGCGGCTTTACGGACTGTATGCTGCAAAGCGGAGCATCTAAGGTCTATTCCGTAGACGTAGGACACGGACAGCTTGCGTGGAAACTGCGAAACGACGAGCGGGTTGTCTGCATGGAAAAGACGAATTTCCGCTATATGAAGCCCGAAGATATAACCGATAGGCTGGATTTCGCGTCCATAGACGTTTCTTTTATTTCCCTGACGAAAATACTGATTCCGGCGAGAAATCTTCTCAAAGAAAAGGGGAAAATTGTCTGCCTTATCAAGCCGCAGTTTGAAGCGGGCAGGGAAAAGGTAGGTAAAAAAGGAGTCGTAAGGGAGCCGGAAATTCATGAAGAAGTCATTCGCAAGATTATCACCTATGCGGATATGATAGGATTTGAAGTAAAACAGCTTACCTTTTCACCAATAAAAGGACCAGAAGGCAATATCGAATACCTTGTGTATCTTAAGAAACGAGAGCAGATAGAAGAGGATATACTAGCACTTACAGAGGCGGAAGCGGAGAAGATGCTGCAAAATGTGCTTACAGGTGCAACTAACGCGGCTGAAAAAAATGCTATAAATATTGCAGAAATCGTAGAAACAGCTCACCACAGCCTGAATTGAGGCATGAACTCATATGCTTACTCTTGAGGCCCTTGGAAAACGCCGGTACTTAGTGAAAAAGGCGTGTAAGCGGCTTTTGAACTTAGTACCGCTGCGATTTTCCACGGAGCGAGAGCGTGCCTCAAGAGTAAGCATATGAGTTCATGTCGGGCAAACAACTGAGAATAATAACAAAGAATCAAATATGGAGTTTAATTATATCTTATGAACAATTTTTTCCTAATTACAAACAGGGCGAAAGACCCCGACAGCATATATACCGCCAGGATTACAGAATATCTGAAAGTCAGGGGCGCACAAGTATCCTGCGTGGTATTTGACAGAATGGCTGAACATACCCAAGTGCCTAAAGAAGCGGAGTGCGCGGTTGTGCTGGGGGGAGACGGTACGCTGCTTAAGGCGGCAAGGGATATGATAGAGTATGAGATTCCGCTTATAGGAGTCAATCTCGGTACTCTCGGATATCTGGCGGAAGTAGAGATAGGAAATGTCGAAATGGCGTTGGATATGATTCTTGAAGATAAATATACCAGAGAATACAGAATGATGCTGGACGGCAGGGTATGCCGTAAGGAAAAGAGCGAAGTCAACAATTTTGCCCTCAACGATATAGTCATTTCCAGATGCGGACCACTGCAGATTCTTCAATTTGATATTTATGTAAATGGGAGATTTTTAAATTGGTATAGTGCCGACGGCATCATTGTGGCGACTCCTACGGGTTCGACGGGCTACAATATGTCTGCGGGCGGACCGATAGCGGAGCCGGGAGCGAGTCTGATTCTGCTTACGCCCATTTGTCCGCATACGCTCAATACCAGAAGCATTATCCTTTCACAGGAAGACGAGGTCACAATCGTGATTCCTAATGGAAAAGAGAATGCCGTGCAGACCGTTGAAGCAAGCTTTGATGGGACTCACAAAGTCACGCTGACAACAGGCGACAGGGTTGTGATAAAAAAAGCGTCAAAGACGACGGGAATATTGAAGCTTAATACGGAAAGCTTTCTGGAGATACTGCATAAGAAAATGAGCGGTAGTGATAAATAAAATCAATAAAAAGAGATAAATTAAAGCGGTAAATAGAATCAATTAGAAATCAATAGATAAAACCGATAGATAAAAGGGGTTATAAAAATATATGTTAATAAGCTTACATGTGAAAAATCTTGCGCTGATTGACGAAACGGAAGTGT
This sequence comes from Butyrivibrio sp., assembly GCA_023664865.1. GTDB lineage: Bacteria > Bacillota > Clostridia > Lachnospirales > Lachnospiraceae > UBA3282. Next base: position 32,775 of record JAMPEU010000026.1, read on the forward strand.
ATTTCGGCAGCGGGCTCAACATACTGACAGGAGAGACGGGTGCGGGCAAGTCAATCATCATTGGCTCAGTGAATCTTGCGCTTGGCGCGAAAGCCGATAAAGAAATGATTCGCACAGGGGAAGAGTATGCCTTAGTGGAGCTTGTATTTCAGGCGGAGAAAGAGGAACAGATGCGCAGGATAAGGCAGATGGAGCTTCCGATAGAAGACGACGGCACGATAATAATGCAAAGAAGGATTATGCCCGGCAAGTCAGTCTGCAAGGTCGGTGGCGAGACAGTCAGCGTAAAACAGGTTAAAGAACTGGCGGAAATATTGATTGATATTCATGGACAGCATGAGCATCAGTCGCTTTTGCGTGCGGATAAACAGATGGAGATTTTGGATAACTATTCAGGTGAAGCGCTGAATCCGCTTAAACAGCAGTTAAAAGAATGTTATACGCAGTATAAGGACGTGTTAAATCAGCTGTCTGAGAACAATATGGATGAAGAAACCAGAAAACGTGAGATTTCACTTGCCGAATTTGAGGCAAAGGAGATAGAAGAGGCGGAACTTACGGACGGCGAAGACATTAAGCTTGAACAATCGTACCAGAAACTTGTACATGCGCAGAAAATTAAAGAAGCAATGACGATGGCGTATCAACTAAGCGGCAATGACGACGGCGGGGCGTCTGATGCAGTCGGCAGAGCTATAAGGGAGATAAGGAGCGTCGCTTCATACGACGAAGCTTTAGCAGATTTTGAAAGACAGCTTCTTGATATTGACAGCCTGCTTAATGACTATAACAGGGCGGCGGCTGATTATTTGTCCGATTTGGACTTTGATGCGGAACAGTTTGACCGTATAGAGAAGAGGCTTGATTTAATCAATCATTTAAAGTCAAAATATGGCAGTTCAATCGCAGAAATCGCCGCATATCAGGCGAAACTTCAGGAGAAACTGGAAAAGTATCAGGACTATGACGCATACAGGCAGAAGCTGATAAATGAAGAACGTAAGCTGAAAGACGAACTTCTTAAGTTGTGTGCCAAGATATCCGCAATCCGTAAGAAAAATGCCGCAGAACTGTCTAATTCATTGAAAGAAGCCCTTATTGACTTAAATTTTACCAACGTGGAATTTGAAATCGACGTACAGCCCATGGAAGACAGAATCGGCGTAGATGGATATGATAAGATAGAATTTATGATATCGACCAATACCGGCGAGGACTTAAGACCGCTTTCGCAGGTGGCAAGCGGCGGCGAACTCTCAAGAATCATGCTTGCGCTCAAGACTGTATTAGCGGACAAAGACGATATCGACGCGCTTATTTTTGACGAAATAGATACTGGGATCAGCGGAAAGACCGCATGGAAGGTTTCTGAAAAAATGGGTATTCTTGCCACTAAACACCAGATTATATGTATTACACATCTGCCACAGATTGCAGCGATGGCGGACACACATTTCCAGATTGAAAAATCCGTGGAAGAAGAGCGCACTAAGACAAAGATACATAAACTTAATGAGAACGAAAGCGTGGAAGAGCTTGCCAGAATGCTCGGAGGCGCGGAAATTACGGAAAATGTGTTGAATAATGCCAAAGAAATGAAAGATTTGGCAAGAAAAACAAAACAATAAATAATTAAAATTGAAGTTTTCTCACATACTAAAAAGGACATACTTATGTATGTTCTTTTTTATTATGGAAAGGAATGCGGTACAGATATGACTGATTATAAATTGAAAAACTATCGCAGATTTTTATATATACTATTCGTGACCGGATTATTGGCTCTGGCTGCGGCAGTGTACATTAATTATTGGAAAAAGGTGCCGTCTACGATTATGATTCGTGTCGGAGTCGAGCAGGAACTGGATTTTAAAGTTCCGGCTTCTGGTGAAATATACCAGCAGGAATCGGTAGAAAGCGTATCCTCGAGCGTAGAGAGCCTGCATGTCAATTTTAATAAGGGAGTGACGCTTAAAGCCAACCGGATAGACAACTATAAAATGAATTTGAAACTGTTCGGAATACTTCCTTATAAGGATGTGGATATTCAGGTTATTCAGGATAAAACGCTGATACCGTCGGGCATTCCCATAGGCATATATGTAAAGACGCAGGGAGTTTTGGTCGTAGGCATAGGCGAGTTTAAAAATCCGGCGGGAGAGGTAATTTCACCGGCAAAATATATTCTCCAGCCGGGCGACTATATTCTGGAAGTGAATGGAGAAAAAATAGAAAATAAGAAACAGTTTGTTTCAATTGTAGAGAAATCGGAAGGAAATGAACTTATACTGACGATTCTTAGAAACGAAGAGACTACGGAGGTAAAAATCGCGCCGCAGAGCAACCATAACGACGAATGGAAGCTCGGCATCTGGGTAAGGGATAATGCGCAGGGTATCGGCACGCTGACTTATGTAGATTATGATGATACATTCGGGGCGCTGGGGCATGGAATTAACGACGTGGATACTTCCACCCTGATGCTGCTTGGCGAAGGAACTTTGTATAAAACCGAAATCATAGGGATTACAAGAGGGGAGAACGGCTCGCCCGGAGAGC
>JAMPEU010000027.1 GCA_023664865.1 Butyrivibrio sp.
TCGGCGCGCTTTACAACGCATTTCAATATGGCGCTCCGCCTCATGCGGGAATGGCGCCGGGAGTGGACCGTATGATAATGTTACTGCGTAATGAGGACAACATCAGGGAAGTTATAGCGTTTCCAATGAGCGGCACGGCGCAGGACTTCATGTGTGGCGCGCCTAATGATGTGACCGAGCAGCAGTTAAGGGAAGTGCATATTAAGATAAGATAGGGGGGATTTTTCAATGTCCAATATAATAAGCGACGAAACCATAGAATATGTCGGCATACTTGCCAAGTTGGAACTCTCAGAAGCTGAGAAGGAACAGGCAAAAAGTGATATGGGCAGAATGTTAGACTATATCGATAAACTCGGTGAACTGGATACGGAAGGCGTAGAACCCATGTCGCATGTATTTCCTGTGCAGAATGTTTTCAGAGAGGACATGGTGACAAACGGTGACACAAGAAGTCAGCTTCTTTCAAATGCGCCGGAATCAAAAGACGGCATGTTTGCAGTTCCGCGCACATTTGACTAGCAGTTTTAGGAGTAATTATCCGGTAGGTCTGCGCATCGAATAAGAGTTCGCAATCACCTGAATCAGCAATTTATAGAAAGGAATAGGATTGATAGATGAGTCTGCTTAATATGACTGCAACCGAGCTTGCAGCGGCAATCAAAGAAGGAAAGACAACGGCAATAGAGGCTGTAAAAGAGAGCCTTGCCCGCATAGAAGAAAAAGACGCTCTGTATAACTGCTATGTGACTGTGGACAAGGAAGCGGCGCTTGCACAGGCGGAAATCGTGCAGAAAAAGATAGAGTCGGGAGAATTGGGCAGTCCGCTGGCGGGAGTGCCCGTGGCGATTAAGGATAATATGTGTACGGAAGGAATGTTGACGACATGCTCTTCCAAAATTCTCGGCAACTTTATTCCGACATATTCCGCCGAAGCGGTTCTCAATTTGAAAAAGGCGGGCGCCATAATTTTAGGTAAAACAAATATGGATGAGTTTGCGATGGGTTCCACAACCGAGACATCGGCATTTGGGGCGACTAAAAATCCGTGGAATACGGAGCATGTGCCGGGCGGTTCTTCGGGTGGCTCTGCGGCAGCGGTGGCGGCAGGAGAGTGCTTCTATGCGCTTGGCTCCGATACAGGCGGTTCCATCAGGCAGCCGGCGTCTTTCTGCGGAGTGGTGGGAATGAAACCGACTTACGGAACAGTGTCGCGGTACGGACTTATTGCCTACGGTTCTTCACTGGACCAGATAGGACCGCTTACGAAGAATGTAGCGGACTGCGCGGCGGTTCTTGAGGCGATTACATCCCACGATACGAAGGATTCCACTTCCATTGAAAGACAGGATACAGATTTTACATCGGCGCTTATCGATGATGTGAAAGGTATACGCATCGGTATTCCCAATGATTATCTTGGTGAAGGTCTGGATATAGAAGTCAAAGACGCCATACTTAAAGCGGCGAAAGCATTGGAAGAAAAAGGCGCAATAGTGGAGCATTTTGATTTGAGTCTGGTTGACTATGCAATTCCGACTTATTATACGATAGCGGCTGCCGAGGCAAGCTCCAACCTTGAGCGCTTCGACGGAATCAAGTACGGATATAGGACCAAAGAGTATGCCGGACTCCACAATATGTATAAAAAATCCCGCTCGGAAGGTTTCGGGGAAGAGGTAAAGCGGCGCATAATGCTGGGTTCTTTCGTATTGAGTTCAGGATATTACGACGCATATTATTTGAAAGCATTGAAAGTAAAAGCGTTAATAAAAAAAGCATTCGATGAAGCGTTTGAAAAGTTTGACATAATACTTGGTCCCGCAGCTCCGACTACCGCGCCCAAACTCGGTTCAAGCCTTGCAGATCCTATTAAAATGTATCTAGGAGATATCTATACGATTGCCGTGAACCTTGCCAGTCTGCCGGGCATATGCCTGCCGTGCGGTACAGATAAGAGCGGGCTTCCAATTGGCTTGCAGCTTATCGGCGACTGTTTTCAGGAGAAAAAACTTATTCGTACAGCTTACGCATATGAAAAAATCAGGGGTGCATTTCCGGTAGCGTAAGCTGATGAAAAGGTTAGAAACTGATTTCCAGTGTTGGATGTATATGAAGAGGATGTGAATGAATTTCAGGTAACGGATGTGAAAATTGAGAAAGGAACATGGTTATTATATGGCGAAAGAATATGAAACAGTTATAGGTTTGGAAGTTCATGTGGAACTTGCCACAAAGACTAAGATTTTCTGCGGCTGCTCCACTGAGTTCGGCGGAGAGCCGAATACACATACATGCCCTGTATGTACGGGAATGCCCGGTTCGCTTCCTGTATTGAATAAGCAGGTGTTGGAATATGCGATTGCGGTCGGGCTTGCAACGAATTGCGATATCACAAGGTACGGAAAGTTTGACAGAAAGAACTATTTTTATCCCGATAATCCGCAGAATTATCAGATATCACAGCTTTATCTGCCGATTTGCCGAAATGGGGGAGTGGAAATAGAGACGCAAGACGGCGGAAAGAAAACCATCGGAATCCATGAAATCCATATGGAAGAAGACGCCGGCAAACTTATTCATGACGAGTGGGAAGACTGTTCCTTAGTGGATTATAACCGTTCAGGCATTCCGCTGATTGAGATAGTTTCAGAACCCGATATGCGAAGCGCGGAAGAGGTAATCGCATATCTGGAGAAACTGCGCCTTATAATTCAGTATCTCGGAGCATCCGACTGCAAGCTTCAGGAAGGTTCAATGCGGGCTGACGTCAATCTGTCCGTGAGGGAAAAAGGAGCGCAGGAGTTCGGAACCAGAACCGAGATGAAAAACCTTAATTCCTTTAAGGCAATCGCAAGGGCTATCGAGGGAGAAAGAGAACGACAGATTGATTTGATAGAAGACGGCGAAGAGGTTATTCAGGAGACCAGAAGGTGGGACGATGCAAACGGTGAGTCCTATGCAATGCGCAGTAAGGAGGACGCGCAGGATTATCGTTATTTTCCGGATCCTGACCTTACGCCGATTGTGGTGAGCGAGGAAATGCTTGCCGAGATAAAAAGCAGACAGCCTGAGTTCCGTACTGAGAAAATGGCACGGTATAAGAAAGAGTATGACATTCCGGATTATGATATTGATATTATTACAGGCTCAAAGCATATGGCTGATTTATTCGAGGCGGCGACGGCAATATCAGGACAGCCTAAGAAGGTTTCCAACTGGCTGATGGGCGAGACTATGCGCCTGATGAAAGAAAAAGAGATTGAGACCGAGGACTTGTGTTTCTCGCCGGATAATCTTGCGAAGCTGATTGCGCTTGTAGATAGCAAGGTAATCAACAGTTCGGTAGCAAAAGAAGTCTTTGAGATTATGTTTGATAAAGATATCAACCCGGAGAAATATGTGGAAGAAAAAGGGTTAAAAACCGTCAATGACGAAGGCGCGCTCCGCAAGACGATAGAGACCGTTATTGCCGAAAATCCACAATCCGTAGAAGATTACCATAACGGCAAAGAGAAAGCAATCGGTTATCTGGTGGGGCAGACGATGAAGGCGATGAAAGGAAAGGCTGATCCCGGCATGGTGAATCAGATTCTTAAGGAATTGTTGTAGAGCCTAAACTCATAACGGTGAATTGCTCGGCTATCCAATAAAAAGTCCCCCGACAAATGTCAGGGGACTTAAGTCTGTTAAAAATTATTCGCTGTCGTTTTCTTTAATGACAGTCTTTGCCAGAGATTCAAAACCATTCGACGTGAAATCATCACTGGTGTATTTGGACTTATTACCGCCCAATACAGCGCGGTTTAAATTAACGTGAGCGCCTTTTTCAGCCAAATCCGTAATCTTTTCAAGAATATAGGCATCACTTATCACAGCTCCTGTCAAGTCGAGATAAGCGCCTTTGCCATTAAAATTTCCTTCATGTTCAATTCTTTTCGGATTTTCCTGCCACCACTGGGCATATGTATAGTCTTTAAGCTGGCTGTAAGCTTCAAGCTCCTTTGCGGGCATGATGGTTTCGACGAAATGATGGGCGTTAAAGATAAATGTAATCATACCGCTCTCGCCACTGTTAAATGGTATCTCGTAGACTCTCAGCATCACCAATCCATCGTCCGTTATCTTGCTCAGTATGGGCTTGAAACGGCTTTGCTCAAGCGGGTATTCCTGTCTGTTGTCCCAATCATTATCCTGCATGATTATAAAGCGGGATTGACCGTCGCCCGTATCGTTCATGCCGCCCTGCAGTGCAAAGCGGAACACATAATCGGTACGCGGTTCAAGCTGTTTTTGACACTTAATCTGAGACCATGTCCATAACCAGTCGCCAATTTCAAAAACCTGTACGCTTTCACCGTCAAAATCAGATATGAACAGTCTGCTGCCTGCGGATTCACAATCCTCGTCTTCACAATCCATGTCTTCACAGTCCACATCGAATTTAAACTCTCCGGCGTTGAAATTAATAATATTATTCATTATATCACTCATTTTAAAATCCTCCGTATTGTTATTGTTTGAGGACGGAGAATTTACGCCTTTGAGCAGCCTTATGCAGCAGTCAGAGACGTACTCCGCCCTGCCGTTTTTTACCAGTCCGCGCGCCCTTTTTGGGTACGTCAGACCGATTTCGTTATTAGAAATATCAGTAACAATAATGTTTTTTTCTATGGGTTTCTCCCCCTTTGTTACTTTTAGAAGTAAGAATTTCAGAGATAAAAGCAGGAAATTTTCAACCGTCCCTCTGTTTGTTGTTATGGGTGTCGTCCCCGAACGCGGCAATTACTGCTCTTACGCAAATTGTTCTTTCTTCTGTGTGTATTATAGCATATGTTTCTTTGTGGCGCAACTTTTTCCCAAATCCGGTCTTTATTGACGTTATCATGTGTTTGTGATATTTTAATATATGATTATTTTGAATGATAGCGGAGGCAGTGCATAAAAGTGGATAAAATAAAGAAAAAGGCGTCATATACATTTTGTGTTAATTTATTTCTGGCAGTTACGCTGCTTGTGTTCGGACCAATGGAAATTTTTATTTATAATTCTTCAGACTTTCAGTTCACTTTTTCTGATTTCTGGTATATTCTTGCTCTTTTTGCGCTTGGATATATTATCATTGCAACATTTTTCTTGTCATTATTGCCGGAAAAACTGTGTGAGATGTTTGCCATGTTCCTTTTTGCATTTACCGTATGCTGCTACCTTCAGGCGATGTTTCTAAATGGCAAAATGCAGGTCATGGTCGGATATGAAATTGCATGGGGAACTTCGACCAAGCTTTTTAATCTTGCCATTTGGCTGTGCATTTTTGGATTAATATTTGCTGCGAGGCATTATTTAAAAGAGAATTACAGAAAAACTGTGCAGTTTTTATCCCTTGCGCTTACAGCCGTTCAGCTTGTGGCGCTGATTTTCCTTTTGTTTACGACGGATGTTCTGACAGAAAAAAAGAATGGATATATATCTGACGAAAAGATGCTGGAGCTATCCGCGGGGGGGGCAACGTAATAGTATTTATTCTGGATTATTTTGATGGCAGGACAATGGATATGATTTTAGCCGAGGATGAAAATTTTCTGACGCCGCTTGACGGATTTACGTATTATCCAAATGCAACCAGTGTGCATAGCAGGACTTATCCTTCTATAGCATATCTGCTAACCGGGAATATGTGTTATTTTGATCAAAAACCGCAGGAATATGTAAATATGGCATATAAAGACAGTAACTTTATTCCAACTTTATATGAAAACGGAATAGAAGTTGGATTATATACTTATTTATACCATATTGGAGACAGTGCAAAACCGCAATTATGTAATTATGTTTCCGAAAAGCATAAACTGGACTTCTCAGAAATCATAAAACTCAGTGTAAAAATGAATCTTTACAGGGATATGCCGTATCTTGTAAAAAGGCGTTTTGAGTATGATATTTCCGAGATTAATAACAGAGTCGTCGAAGGGCTTTATATTGAGGAAGCGGAAGAAGAAGGCTCGGCGGAGCCGTTTCGTATTTTTGATGATGAATGGTTTGCCGGGAGGCTTACAGAAAACGGACTTACGGCAAGTGAAGAAGACGGCTGCTTTCGTTTCTATCACCTTGCGTCTGCGCATGCTAATCTAAGTGATGCCATTCCACCTGCAATGAGAAGTTTTGAAATTGTGTATGAATATCTGGAACAGATGCGTAAACTTGGTATTTATGATGACGCTATGGTTATTATTACGACCGATCACGGATATTCCGGCGGCGGAGACACACTGGATATGCCGCACCAGACCGCAGTGCCGATATTGTTCGTGAAACCGTCTGGCGTATCAGGTAGTGAGATGCAGATTTCCGAGGCGCCTGTTTCCCATACAGAATTTATCCCGACGATACTGGATGGATTTTCTCTGGATTATGCGGATTATGGAATGGCGGTTTATGATATAGAAGAGATATCGAATAGAGACAGATTTTATTATTATTCTGCATTGTATACGGATGAAGAGGGTGAAGTAGAACTGCGCGAGTACAAGGTAAGCGGAGATGCGAGAATCCCGGATAGTTATCACTTTACAGGAAATAAATGGGATATTCGGTATTCTTATAATATTGTGGCAAAGAAGTGATAGATATGCTTCTTTCATTATCAATCGGAATGTGATACAATATAAGAGTCGTAAAAGAAAAACGATATTTTCAGAAAGGACGGATTACAATGAAAGAATTAGACTCAAGAATAAGCGAAGCAATATCATATTTAAAGGAACAGGATTTGACGAACATGCCAGTAGGGAAATATCAGGTAAATGATAATTTTTACTACATGGTACAGGAATACACTACCAAAGCGGAAGCAGACTGCCGTCTCGAATCCCATAAAAATTACATAGACATACAGTGGATTATAAGCGGTATGGAGAGAATCGACTGCGTGAGCGTAGGTGACTTATCCGTGAAAGAAGAGTACAATCCCGATAAGGACGTGGCTTTCTGGAATGAACCGTCTGACATGATGAAATGCGTGCTTACTGCTGGAAGCTATGTTGTATTGTACCCTAATGACGCGCACAAGCCATGTATTACAGTATCAACTCCCGAACAAGTCAGAAAGGTTGTTGCAAAAGTAAAGATGGTGTAGTATTATATTTTCATATCTAAAATTATTCGTTTAATCAGACGAGCCATAAGATGGGCTGACGGAGGGAAAAATGGTAAGTGAAACATATGTAGAATGTCTTGTTGCAAAGAAATCATCTTTTTTTATACGTCTTTTGAAAACCGTGTTAATAACGCTTACAGTAGTATTTTTTCTGCTGGCGATGGCTACTACGCTTTCCATTGTAGCGTTGATAATTGCCGTAGTGTTGGGCATAGGCGCATATTTTGCATATATGAACGCAGATATTGAGTATGAATATCTCTATCTGGATAAGGAAATCAGCGTTGACAGGGTAATGGCTAAGAGTCGTAGAAAAAGAATGGTTTCTTATGACGTAAATCGTATGGAAATTCTTGCACCGATTAAGTCTTATCGTTTGGATTCATATAAAAACCGCACGATGAAAACGGTGGACTACAGTTCCGGAGTAGAGCAGCAGCCGGATAAAAGATATATGATGGTCTACGAGGGCAACACGAAGATACTTTTAGAGCCAAGCATGGAAATGGTAAAGGCAATTCAGAATGTGGCGCCCCGCAAGGTATTTACGGACTAATGGAAAGTATACTGTCAGTGTTATATAGCTGGCAGTACTTTTATATACAAATGTCGTAACTGTTCAGTAATTTTACAGTTACCAAATATCTATTATATAACTAACAGGAGGAGAAAAAATGGGACAGATTATTGGCGAAGGAATTACTTTTGACGACGTGCTTTTAGTACCGAGTTATTCACAGGTAATTCCAAATCAGGTTGACTTGACAACATGGCTTACGAAGAAAATTAAACTGAACATTCCTATGATGAGCGCCGGCATGGACACGGTTACTGAACATAGAATGGCAATCGCGATGGCTAGACAGGGCGGAATCGGAATTATACATAAGAATATGTCGATTGACGCACAGGCAGAAGAAGTAGATAAAGTGAAACGCTCTGAAAATGGCGTTATTACAGATCCCTTTTCTTTGACTCCGAACCATACATTGGCAGATGCAGACGCATTGATGGCAAAATTCAGAATTTCCGGCGTACCTATTACAGAAGGCAGAAAATTAGTAGGCATCATTACAAACCGTGATTTAAAATTCGAGAAAGATTTCAGCAAAAAAATCAAAGAATCCATGACCTCGGAAGGACTTATAACTGCTAAAGAAGGCATAACCCTTGAGGACGCCAAGCAGATACTTGCGCGCGCAAGAAAAGAGAAACTGCCTATCGTTGATGATGATTATAATCTGGTAGGGCTGATTACGATTAAAGATATTGAGAAAACGATAAAATATCCGTTGTCGGCAAAGGACGAGCAGGGAAGGCTGCTGTGCGGCGCGGGCGTTGGCATTACCGCTAACGTGCTTGACAGGGTAGGCGCTTTAATTGATGCAAAAGTGGACGTTATCGTGCTTGACTCTGCACACGGACATTCTGAGAACGTGCTTCATTGTTTGAGAATGATTAAGGAGAAATATCCGGATATTCAGGTTATTGCAGGGAATGTTGCTACGGGTGAAGGAACCAAAGCCTTGATTGAAGCAGGAGCGGACGCGGTAAAAGTCGGAATCGGACCGGGCTCTATATGCACTACTCGCGTAGTAGCAGGTATAGGCGTACCGCAGATTACGGCAATCATGGACTGCTATGAGGTGGCAAAAGACTATGGAATCCCGATAATCGCAGACGGCGGCATTAAATATTCGGGCGATATGACTAAGGCGATAGCGGCAGGCGGCAATGTATGTATGATGGGAAGTATTTTCGCAGGCTGTGATGAAAGTCCGGGAACTTTTGAATTATATCAGGGAAGAAAATATAAAGTATATCGTGGAATGGGTTCTATTGCCGCGATGGAGAACGGCAGCAAAGACAGGTATTTCCAGACAGACGCAAGAAAGCTTGTTCCCGAAGGCGTGGAAGGGCGCGTTGCCTATAAGGGAACCGTAGAAGATACAGTGTTCCAGTTGATGGGCGGTATACGCTCCGGTATGGGATACTGCGGAACAAAGACAATAGAAGAACTTAAACAGAATGGTAAATTTGTCAAGATTTCAGCTGCAGCTCTCAGAGAAAGCCACCCGCACGATATCCATATTACCAAAGAAGCGCCTAATTACAGCGTGGATGAATAAATATACTAAATAGGAGACTTGTATGAAAAAATTATCATTGGCACAGGAACTTGCAGCTAACCCGTATCCGGGACGCGGCATAGTCATCGGTAAATCTGCAGACGGAAAATATGCGGTAACGGCGTATTTTATTATGGGACGCAGCACAAACAGCAGAAACCGCATATTTGTAACAGATGGAGAAGGTATACGCACTCAGGCGCATGATCCTGCTAAATTAGAGGATCCAAGCCTTGTCATATATGCTCCGGTCAGGGTACTTGGAAATAAAACCATAGTGACTAACGGAGACCAGACCGATACCATCTATGAGCTTATGGATAAGCAGCAGACCTTTGAACAGTCGTTAAGGGGCAGGACATACGAGCCTGACGGGCCAAACTATACTCCGCGCATCTCGGGGATTATGCACATAGAAGACGGAAGGTATAATTATGCCATGTCCATCCTGAAAAGCAATAACGGCAATCCGGCAGCATGCAACCGATACACTTTTGCATATGAGAATCCGGTTGCGGGGGAAGGGCATTTCATACATACTTATATGGGCGACGGCAATCCGCTTCCAAGTTTCGAGGGTGAGCCTGAATGGGTTGGCATAGACGGAGATATAGACGCCTTTACGAATATGATATGGGATAATCTGAACGAAGAGAATAAGGTTTCGCTGTTTGTAAGGTATATAGATATAAATACTGGGAAATATGAGACGCGTATTGTTAATAAGAATGTATGATTTAGGTAATTGCGAAACTGTCTAAGTCTATTTATGGATTGTACAAAGTATACAATCCATCGAAGGCACGCTTTCGCTGCATTGCCGCTCGTAGCGGTACTAAGCTCGAAAGTGCCTCGCTAAGTACCGACGGCGGCACAGCACCTTCGAGTGATTGTATACTTTGCACAATCTTGTTTATAAGATAGTGAGTTTCGCAATTACTTAAGAATGTATGTTTCAGAGAAAGGAATAATAAATATATGAACGAATTAGAATTAAAATACGGCTGCAATCCTAACCAGAAACCGTCCAGAATTTACATGGAAGACGGCGGCGAACTGCCGATTAAGGTATTGAACGGAAAGCCGGGATATATTAATTTTCTTGATGCTTTTAACGGCTGGCAGCTCGTGAAAGAGTTAAAGGCGGCGACAGGACTTCCGGCGGCTGCCTCTTTCAAACATGTATCGCCTGCCGGGGCGGCGGTAGGACTTCCGCTTACGGATGTGGAGAAAAAGATTTACTGGGTAGATGACTTGGATATGGAATTTACGCCGCTTGCCAATGCGTATGCAAGGGCGCGCGGAGCTGACAGAATGTCTTCTTTCGGCGATTTCATTTCGCTTTCAGATGTATGCGATGTCTCAACGGCAAAAATTATAAAAAGAGAGGTATCAGACGGAGTAATAGCGCCCGGATATGAGCCGGAGGCGTTGGAGATTCTGAAAGCAAAGAAAAAGGGCGGATATAATGTTATAGAGATTGATCCGGACTATGTTCCCGCGCCGCTTGAGGTGAAACAGGTTTACGGCATTAGTTTTGAACAGGGCAGAAATGAATTGAAAATTGACGATAAGTTTTTTGATAACGTCGTGACGGAGAATAAGGTGATTCCGGAACAGGCAAAGGTAGATTTGGCAATCGCCATGATTACTTTAAAATATACGCAGTCCAATTCAGTATGTTATGTAAAAGGCGGTCAGGCAATCGGTATCGGCGCGGGGCAGCAGTCAAGAATACATTGTACCAGACTGGCAGGCTCAAAGGCGGACAACTGGTTCTTGCGTCAGTCGCCTAAAGTATTGGGCTTACAGTTTATAGACGGAATAGGACGGGCGGACAGGGATAATGCCATTGATTTGTATATGGGCGATGATGATATGGATGTGCTGGCTGACGGCGCATGGCAGAAAATATTCAAGGTAAAGCCTGAACGCTTTACCGGGGAAGAAAAGCGCGCATGGCTGGATACAATGAGCGACGTAACCCTCGGTTCAGATGCGTTCTTCCCCTTTGGCGACAATATAGAGCGGGCGCATAAGAGCGGAGTAAAATATGTGGCGCAGCCGGGCGGCTCCGTCAGGGACGATAATGTTATCGAGACCTGCAATAAGTACGGTATGGCAATGTGCTTTACTGGGATAAGGCTGTTCCATCACTAGGTTAAATTAAGATAGGGAATATAAAACATGAACCCTTTGAAGGTCCTTGAAAAACGCCGGTACTTAGTGAAAAAGCTGTTTTTGAGCTTTTGAACTTAGTACCGCTGCGATTTTTCACGGAGCGAGAGCGTACCTTCAAAGGGTTCATGTTTTATATTCCGTTATGGTTCTAATGACTTCATGCGTTTGATGATGTTCTGGCTAAACCGTTTAATATACCATAGCCTTCTCTTCCCCATTCAACACGCGCAGTCCGCCCTGGACAAGTGCAAGCAGCTCGTCTTCGCCGGGATATATTGTCATCGGGGCAATCCAGCCGGCTTTTTCTTTTAACCCTGCAACCACTACCTTGTCATAGGCAATGCCGCCTGTGACAATTATTTGGTCGATTTTTCCCTTTAAGACACATGCCATTGAGCCGATATCCTTCGCAACCTGAGTAATAAAAGCTTCGCGTACTTCGGCAGCTTTAGCATCGCCGTTTTGCACCATTTTCTCCACGTCGCGCATATCGTTTGTTCCGCAGTATGCGTTAAAACCGCCGTTGCCGACGAACATCTTATAAACTTCCTTTTCGGTATATTTGCCGGAGAAACACAATTTAATGAGCGCACCGCTTTGAACTGCTCCGGCTCTTTCAGGAGAAAACGCGCCGTCGCCGTCTAAGGCGTTGAACACGTCCACAACTTTACCCTGTCTGTGTGCGCCTACGGATACTCCGCCGCCCATATGAACAACTATAAGATTCATGGACTCGTAAGCTTTGCCGGCTTCTTTAGCATAACGCTTGGCAACCGCCTTCTGATTTAGGGCGTGGAATACGCTGGTTCTGGGTAATTCGGGTACTCCTGAATATCTGGATACAGGTTCAAGTTCGTCAACTACTACAGGGTCCACAATATATGAAGGAACTCCGATTGAATCGGCAATTTCCTTGGCAAGAATGCCGCCTAGATTGGAAGCATGCTGCCCCTGTTTACCGATTTTTAAGTCTTCAAGCAAATCGTCGCTTACTCCATATGTTCCGCCCGGAATCGGTTTCAACATACCGCCGCGTCCAACCACCATATTCAGTGAATTAATATCAAAGTTCTTTTCTTTTAACAGATTGACGATGATTTCTTTCCTAAAGTCCTTCTGGTCCACGATAGATGCGTATCCGGCAATTTCTTCCGTGGAGTGCCTTAATGTTTCCTCAAATAACAATGTTTCGTCCTCAAAAACTCCGATTTTGGTAGATGTGGAGCCGGGATTGATAATTAAACTTTTAACAGACATTTAGTTTTCCGCCTTTCATTTTGTTGTGTATAAATTTCTTATGATTTGGACATTGCTTCCGCCATAACTGCTCCAAGCGCGATGGAATTAACCTTAGTTTCAAAATCGTCTGAACGTGAAGTTAAAATAACAGGTGCTTTTGTACCGGTTAGAATATTTCCGTTCTTAACTTTAGCCGTATGGACAAGGCATTTGTATACAAGATTTCCTGCGTGGATGTCAGGGAAAAGAAGTATGTCAGCATCGCCTACAATCTTTCTGCCTTCTGCACCCTTATGTTTAGCCGCCTCAGGATCAATGGCAAGGTCTAAGGAGAGCGGTCCGTCTACTACGCAGCCTGTGATTTTGCCTTCCTCGCACATTTTGGTAAGTTCCTCAGCCTCTAATGTAACCGGCATCTTGGGGTTTACGACCTCTACTGCGGCAAGCGGTGCCACCTTGGGATTAGGGATGCCGCAGGCGTGGCAGACTTCAACGGTATTTTCAATAATATGCACTTTTTCTTCCAAAGTAGGATAGGTCAGGAAAGCCACATCCGATAAGAATAAAAGATGGTTGATTCCCTCAACTTCAAATACGCATACATGGGACAGGGTTTTTCCGGTTCTTAAGCCGACCTCCTTATCCAGCACGCTTTTTAAGAAAGATTTGGTATCGATAAGCCCTTTCATATACATATTTGCCTTGCCTGTATGTACCAGTTCAACAGCCTTAAGCGCGGCGGTATAGTTATCTTTCTCGTCAATGATTTCATATCCGCTTACGTCCATATTGATGGAAGCGGCCACTTCCTTAATCTTGTCCACGTCGCCGACAAGGATTGCCTCTGCGATATTACGCTCTTTAGCGGCTTTTACCGCCTCTAATACCGCGCTGTCCTGCGCTACGGCTACAGCGACTTTTTTGACGCTGCACTCAGATACTTTAGATAATAAGTCATCAAAACTCTTACTCATTTTTCCTCCATTCCGAAGTATTCTACATTTAACTTCTCTCTTCATATTTGCTATATGTTATTTTCATATGATTAATATAGCATACAAAAAAATAGTATCACTTCTGCTGCTAAAAATCAAATTTAGAATGACAAATGTTTGATTTTTTTATAAAATATTAACATATGCTCTAATGCGGAAGGTTGAATTTGTATAGTAAATCTGATACAATATATGTTGGTTTTTTATATATGAAAATTTTGCCAAAGAACTAGGATAATTGTGAAGCAATTTTCTTGTGTAAAAAGGAAATGTGGCTGCATTTGGACATGCTTTTACTCAAACAGAAGGCATGCGTAAGAATGCACAGATTGGAGTAAGAATGAACGTAGTACAGAAAGTTTTCGGAACACACAGTGAAAGAGAGATAAAGAGAATTAATTCGCTGGTAGATCAGATTGAGGCGCTCAGGGATTCTATGATGGCGCTAAGCGATGAGCAGTTAAAGGCTAAGACCGAAGAGTTTAAGAAACGCCTGGCAGATGGAGAGACTCTTGATGATTTACTTGTAGACGCCTATGCGGTAGTCAGGGAAGCGGCAAGGCGGGTGCTGGGAACGGAGCATTACCGCGTGCAGCTGATTGGTGGAATCATTCTTCATCAGGGGCGTATCGCGGAGATGAAAACCGGTGAAGGTAAGACTCAGACCTGTCTTTTGCCGGCATATCTGAATGCTTTGGAAGGAAAAGGAATACACGTCGTTACTGTAAACGATTATCTTGCTAAGCGTGATGCTGAGTGGATGGGACAGGTTCATGAAGCCTTAGGGCTGACTGTCGGCGTGGTTTTAAACAGCATGAAGCCCGAAGAGCGGAGAGAGGCATATAACTGCGATATTACCTATGTGACCAACAATGAACTTGGCTTTGATTATCTGCGTGACAATATGGTTATATATAAGGAACAGCTTGTACTCAGGGATTTGCACTATGCCATTATCGATGAGGTTGACTCGGTTCTGATTGATGAGGCAAGGACGCCGCTTATTATTTCCGGACAGAGCGGTAAATCGACGAAACTCTATGAGGCATGTGATATTCTTGCGAAACAGCTCGTCCGTGGCGAAGATATGGCGGAATTATCCAAAATGGATGCGATAATGGGCGTAGAGCGTGAAGAGACGGGCGATTTTATTGTTAATGAGAAGGATAAAGTAGTTAATCTGACCGCACAGGGCGTAGCTAAAGTGGAGCGTTTTTTCCAGATAGAGAATCTGGCGGATCCGGAAAATCTCGAAATCCAACACAATATCACCTTGGCTCTGAGGGCGCATAACCTGATGTTCAGGGATCAGGATTATGTGGTAAAAGACGACCAGGTGCTGATTGTAGATGAATTTACCGGACGTATTATGCCGGGGCGGCGTTATTCTGATGGTTTACATCAGGCGATTGAAGCGAAAGAACATGTAAAGGTAAAAAGGGAGAGTAAGACGCTTGCGACCATTACTTTCCAGAACTTTTTTAATAAATTTGAGAAAAAGGCGGGTATGACAGGTACGGCGCTGACAGAAGAAAAGGAGTTTCGCGATATTTATGGTATGGACGTTATTGAGATTCCGACTAATGAGCCGATTGCCAGAATCGATAGACAGGATGCCGTATATAAGACCAGACGCGGGAAACTGAACGCTATCGTAGAGGCTATTATAGAGGCGCATGCGAAAGGGCAGCCCGTATTGGTTGGTACGATTACGATTGAGGCATCTGAAGAATTGAGCGCCCTTTTGAAAAAAAGAGGCTTAGAACATAAAGTATTGAACGCTAAATTTCATGAGATGGAGGCTGAAATTGTAGCGGATGCCGGTATTCATGGGGCGATAACGATTGCAACCAATATGGCGGGACGTGGTACGGATATCAAGCTGGACGATGAATCCAGAGCTGCCGGAGGACTTAAGATTATAGGCACGGAGAGGCATGAGTCGAGACGTATAGATAACCAGCTCCGCGGACGTTCAGGAAGACAGGGAGATCCCGGTGAATCGAAGTTTTATATTTCACTTGAGGACGACCTCATGAGACTGTTTGGTTCTGAGAGAATGATATCCATGTTTAATGCGCTGGGTATTCCCGAAGATCAGGAAATAGAGCATGGCGCACTGACTAAGGCGGTTGAATCTGCACAGAAGAAGATTGAAAACAATAACTTCGGAATCAGAAAAAATCTGCTTGAATACGATCAGGTTATGAACGAGCAGAGGGAGATAATATACGAAGAGAGAAGGCGGGTACTTAACGGCGAGAGTATGCGCGACGCTATTTATAAGATGATTACGGATACCGTCGAGAACTGCATTGATATATGTATAGGCGACGACAGCGATTTTGAGGATTGGAATTTTGCCGAGCTTAATTCGTTGCTCCTTCCCATTATACCTTTACAGCCTTTGAAACCGGAGAGGGTGTTAAAGCCTAAGAAGAACAGCTTAAAACAGCAGTTAAAAGAAGAAGCAGTCAAACTGTATGAAAGTAAAGAGGCAGAATTTCCTGAGCCGGAAGCTATACGTGAGATTGAGCGCGTAATTTTGCTTAAGGCGATTGACAGGAAGTGGATGGACCATATCGACGATATGGATCAGCTGCGCCAAGGCGTGGGCTTACAGGCATATGGGCAGAGGGATCCGCTTGTGGAATATAAGATGAGCGGTTATGAGATGTTTGATGAAATGACGCAGAATATTAAAGAAGAAACTGTCCGCCTATTGTTCCGTGTACGCATCGAGCAGAAGGTTGAAAGAGAGCAGGTGGCGAAGGTTACGGGAACAAATAAAGATGATTCAGCGCCCAAAGCTCCGGTTAAACGTATGGAATCCAAGGTATATCCTAATGACCCATGCCCGTGCGGTTCAGGGAAAAAGTATAAACAGTGCTGCGGCAGAGGCAGGGTATAAGATTTTAGTTAAGTATGAAAGAGGGTGACGTTATTGGTAGAGCTTGATAATATGAAATCAGAACTTCAGAGTTATGAAAGTCCATTAGCGGAAGTGAGGGATTCACTTTAACTTAGCGGCTAAGGAAAAGAGAATTGAAGAACTGGAGATGGAAATGCAGGAGCCGGGTTTCTGGGATGATCCGGAAAAGTCCAACCAGAAGATGAAAGAGTCCAAGAACCTTAAAGACATTGTGGATACGATGAAAGGGCTGGAAAACCGCTATGAAGATATACTAACGTTAATTGAAATGGGATACGAGGACAATGATCCCGGCATTATTCCGGATATCAGTGAGGAACTTGAAACATTTAAAACGGAATTTGAAACAATCAGGATTAGCACACTCCTATCTGGCGAATATGATAAGAATAATGCGATTCTTAGGCTGAATGCGGGGGCAGGCGGGACTGAAAGCTGCGATTGGTGCAGCATGTTGTACCGTATGTATACAAGATGGGCGGAAAGAAAGGGATTTTCGCTTGAGGTATTGGATTCCCTGGACGGTGATGAGGCTGGAATCAAGTCTGTTACATTTCAGATAAACGGCGAAAATGCTTACGGATATCTTAAATCAGAGAAAGGCGTACACCGACTGGTGCGTATTTCACCTTTTAATGCACAGGGCAAGCGTCAGACTTCATTTGTCTCTTTAGACGTCATGCCTGATATTGAGGAAGATTTGGATGTGGAGATAAAGGACGAAGATATAAGGGTGGATACTTACCGAAGCAGCGGCGCGGGCGGGCAGCATATAAATAAAACTTCATCTGCTATAAGAATTACGCACTTCCCGACGGGCATCGTGGTAACGTGCCAGAATGAGCGGAGCCAGCATATGAATAAGGATAAGGCGATGCAGATGTTAAAAGCGAAGCTGTATATGCTCAAGCAGGAAGAAAATGCCGAAAAGTTGTCCGATATCCGCGGAGACGTAAAGGAAATCGGCTGGGGCAATCAAATCCGTTCATATGTCATGCAGCCATATACAATGGTTAAAGACCACAGGACGAACGAAGAATCGGGTAATGTAGATGCGGTTATGGACGGAGCAATAGACCCTTTTATAAATTCATATCTGAAATGGAAAAGTGTCGGGCATTAGTCCGACACTTGGTTTTTCTTGATTAAGTCTAAGAAGAACTCAGTATTGGCGGCATAAATATATGGCACAATCCAGAAACATGCGATTCCGCACGATAACAAACCAAGCAGCAATAATGGGAAGAAACTTACCATAAAATAAAATAACCTGAATTTGTTGCCCTTCATAAGCTTCCTGCTCGTCGATAATATTTTACTGACGGAATATTCCGGAAAGTCATGCAACAGATAAAACGCCTGCGAATAAACAAGGAGAATTGCCACATACACCACATAATACAAAAGCAGCGACAGATAATAGAATAGTGAAATTGCGGCATTTTCAGGATATATCATTACAAAATATGTGAAGATTAAATAAGGTATCATAGCTGCATAAATCCAAGCGGACATATACATCTGTATTAACACGGCTTTGTCAGGAAACATTTTAAAGCCATAAAAAATATCGCTTACTACTACAGGCTGTTTGCAGGATATTTTTAAATAGAAATATATTAAGCCTGAATTGAGAAGGCCGGACAGGACGGATACAACGAAGGAGATTACAAAGTACAGCACTATTCCGTAAATCGTACCCATATTAACGAATACTGTTGAAAAATTGCTGACGAATAAATTAATGGAACCGACAATGATGATGGCGCCTATAGCTGTACCGTATTTTCCGAACAGACGCTCTTTGGCGACAGACTTTAATTCTTCATTAGATTTATACCTATTTAAATTATCCATAAACGTACTCCAATTAATACTTTTTATAATAGCTGCTTAACATGCAATATCGACATTCATTCCAAGGTACTTATTTGCCGCGTCTGAGGATTTTAATTCTTTTTGATAAGGATTCTCCTCATTATAGTAGCGAATCTGCGTAGACGTGGTTCCGCCTGAAACAAAGGTGCGGCCACATTCCGGACATACGGAAGTATGGATTGCGACATTGCATGAGAGGACTTTTCCATTATTCTGCGCAGCTTTTCTGTAAGCGTTAGAAACATGTTCCTGTTCGTGGCTCCTGACTTTTGACGCAGCCGCATTCGGAGAAATATGCGATGCTGCCTTAAAAGAAACATTTTCGTCGGAACCGTCCTGATATTTACGGTTGCGGCAGGTTTCACACTCTGCGGGAGAAGACTCACGACCCGGAAGTTTCTCAGTTGACTGGCCGGGATTGCGGATTATCTGATAACTTTCATCAGCCTGCGATGGAAAATATGAACTTGCTAATGGATTAATACCGTTTACCATACCGATAACCATTCCTTCCTGAAATAAATATTAATTAGTATAACCGCTTTCTTCCAGAATTTCTTCCAACATCTCATCGAAAGTCTGGCCGTATATGCTCTCGAATGTTTCATTGGCTCTGGTTCTGACGGTATCATTTGTAAATAGCATTATAGTAAAGCTTATAAAAATTATCGCACTCAAAACTAATCCTACTGTGCCGGTTATTATACCGTTTTTTGCCGTGCTTGGAAGTTTGGGACGCATGCCTTTGGAAAGCAGGGCAAGTACAATAGCCGTGGCTCCTGTCATAAGCGCCGGATATACAACACATTGTAAAGACATAATCATTGAAATTAAATCAATTAAACTCATGACAAGGGAGATGATGCCTAAAACCTTAGAGGCGGAAGCCAACTTGTCTCCCGGCTCCTGGATGTTCTGCCGGTATATGGGACGCCCATAGTTATAACCGTTATTATTATAGCCATAGTTATAACCATTATTGCCATAACTATTGTTATTGTTACCATATCCATTATTATAACTATTGTTATTATATCCGCTGTTGTTATTGTTGCTGCCGTTGTAGCTGTTATTGTAATTATTGATGTTATTATAGCCGTTGTAGTTATTGTTGTTATAGCTGTTGCCACTGTTGTAAGGGTTGGTGCTATTGTGACCGTTATAGTTATTGACGCCATTATAGCTGTTACTATTGTTGTAACCGTTATTGCCGGTATAGGTATTGCCGCTTGAATATGGCGTATTAGTCGGCTGCGTAGGGGTCGGACTGCCTTGATAAACATGCGCTGATGTTTGTGCTGACTCCGAGACATTCATGTTGCTTCCGCTTTGCTCAGGAGTATTTTCAGCGGTATTATTCATACTCGCAGGATCTGTGTTTGGCATATCCGGCGTATTATTTATATTATTATTGTTATCCGGTTCAATATTGTGCTGAAAGTCCATGATAATCCCCCATTTTTACCCAGCCTGCGAATTTATACATCACGTTCAACTGATTAAGCCTATTGTATCATAGACAAATAAGAAAATCCACTTTAAATTGTAAAAATCCATTTACCCTAAAATTATTAATAATGTTCCATGCAGCGCATTTCAACCCGTTGCACATATCAAAAAAATCAAGTATAATGTATAGGTAGCTGCGCTGCGACATGGTGCAGCCACAAGAAAATGTCAGGGAGTTGTAATACATGGATATTATTTTAAAACTAAAAGAAGAATTAAAAGTAGAAAAATGGCAGGTTGAGGCTGCCGTAAAGCTGATTGATGAAGGAAATACGATTCCTTTTATTTCAAGATACCGTAAGGAGGCTACAGGCGCATTGAACGATGAAGTGCTGCGTAATCTCCATGAGAGGCTTACATATCTGAGAAATCTTGAAGAGAAAAAGGAACAGGTTATAAAGAGCATTGAGGAACAGGGCAAGCTGACGGAAGAACTTAAAGAGAAAATTGCCTCAGCAGAGACTATGGTGGTTGTAGACGATTTATACCGTCCTTATCGCCCGAAGAGAAAGACAAGGGCAAGCGTAGCTAAGGAGAAAGGCTTAGACGGACTGGCTGATTATATTATGGCGCAGGAAGGCGGCGCGCCTATTGAAGAAGAGGCTGCAAAATATGTCCATGACGATGAGGACGAGGCAAAGGCGGTAAAGACCGTGGAGGATGCCATTCAGGGCGCAAAAGACATTATAGCCGAAATGATTTCCGACGAGGCTGATTACCGTATATATATAAGAAATATTACGATTGATGAAGGAAAACTTGTAAGTACGGCAAAGGACGAGAAAGCGCAGAGCGTATACGAGATGTACTATAATTATGAAGAACCGGTAAAAAGGGCGGCTGGACATCGTATTCTGGCGATTAACAGAGGGGAGAATGAAAAATTCCTGACAGTTAAGATTGCTGCACCGGAAGAGCGCATTTTGCAGTACCTTCGTAAAAAAGTCATTAAAAATGACAATAGTGTCACAACTCCGATTTTGGAAGAAGTCATTTCTGATAGTTATATCAGACTTATTGCTCCTGCAATAGAAAGGGAGATTAGGAATGATTTGACGGAAAAAGCGGAAGACGGCGCGATAGCCGTATTTGGCAAGAACTTAGAGCAGCTCCTTTTACAGCCGCCGATTGCCGGCAAGGTAGTCCTTGGCTGGGATCCTGCATTCAGAACCGGCTGTAAGCTCGCAGTGGTAGACGCTACCGGCAAGGTGCTTGATACCAAGGTTATTTATCCGACTGCGCCCCAGAACAAAGTTGTAGAAGCTAAGGCGGAGTTAAAAAGGCTGATTAAGAAATACAACGTATCCCTTATTTCTGTAGGAAACGGCACTGCCTCAAGAGAATCGGAACAGGTCATTGTCGAGCTGCTTAAAGAGCTGGATGTACCAGTGCAGTATGTTATTGTCAACGAGGCGGGCGCTTCTGTATATTCTGCAAGTAAACTTGCAACGGAGGAATTTCCTAACTTTGATGTGGGACAAAGAAGCGCGGCTTCTATTGCGAGAAGGCTTCAGGATCCGCTTGCGGAGCTTGTAAAAATCGATCCGAAATCCATAGGAGTCGGTCAGTACCAACACGATATGAATCAGAAGAAACTCAGTGACGCGCTAAACGGCGTTGTGGAAGACAGCGTTAATAAAGTAGGAGTAGACCTTAATACGGCATCAGCGTCACTGCTTGAGTATGTTTCCGGCGTAACTAAGGTGATAGCCAGAAATATCGTAGATTACAGAGAGGCAAACGGGCGCTTTACTAACCGTAATCAGTTGCTCAAGGTGGGTAAGCTTGGTCCCAAGGCGTTTGAACAGTGTGCAGGCTTTATGAGGATTACGGATGGCGATAATCCGCTTGACGCTACCAGCGTACACCCTGAATCATATGAGGCGGCAAAAAAGCTTCTTGACAAGATGGGGCTTACCATGGCGGACGTCAAAGAGGCGCAGAAAAAGGCGGCGGCAGAGAAAGCGGCTGGTAAAAAGGCTCCCATAGTCAAGGAAAAACCTAAGAAACAGAAAGAAATCGTTATACGCAACACCAATACTGCTATGGGAAAAGCGCTGGCGGCGGCTATGGGCGGCGTGGCGCTTGATAATGCGGGCGCAGCGACACAGACCATGGAGAAACCAGATGTAACTGTAAGCAGTCTGGAGAAAAGAATAAAAGATAAAAAGAAACTTGCGGAGGAACTCGGCATCGGCGAGATTACCCTGACGGATATATTGAAGGAGCTTGAAAAACCTGCAAGAGATCCGCGTGACGATATGCCTGCTCCAATTTTAAGGAGCGATGTGCTTGATATGAAAGATTTAAAGCCCGGTATGGTTTTAAAAGGTACAGTGCGTAATGTTATCGATTTTGGCGCATTCGTGGATATCGGGGTGCATCAGGACGGTCTTGTGCATGTTTCCCAGATGACCGATAAATTTATCAAGCACCCGTTAGAGGCGGTAAGCGTCGGAGATGTGGTTGAAGTACAGGTGCTTTCCGTTGATTTGGAGAAAAAACGGATTGGTCTGACGATGAAGATAGGAAAAGATACTCAGGCGAAACAATAAAAATTGTGTTTTCGTATTGATTTTTGCCTGCGTCAGTATTACAATAGCATAAATACATAAAGTTAAGTTCTTCGGGGTTGGGTGTAATTCCCTACTGGTGGTGATGTCTGTGAATAACAGGCGAGTCCACGACCTGATTATATTCACGGAAATATAATCAGCTGATACGGTCAGAATCCGTAACCAACAGTAAAGTCTGGATGAAAGAAGAAATAATATTTGTATGCTTTGTTTTGTATGCAATTTACCCCGGATATTATATATGTCCGGGGATTTTTTATTTCCATTTCCATAACCAGAGTTCGGTCGGAATAAACAAAAGCGGAGCGACTTACCGCTTTTCAGGCATTGGAGCTTCGTTTTTGTTTATTCCGTCCGGACTCGTAATAGCATGAAAGGAGCAAAAGAAGAATTATGAACGGATTATTTCAAAGTATCCAGGACAACGTACTGTTTGTCGTCGAGTTTATGGGGATTATCGTACTTATGACGATAATTGCTTATGCGGCGGAGAAGTGCATCAGGAAGAAAAATAGCGAGACCGGCAGGATTTTATCGACAGGAAAAATTGCGGTAATTGGAATGTTTTCAGCAATAGCGGCAATATTGCATATACTGGACTTTCCAGTTCCATTCGCACCGTTTTTCTATAAGCTGGATTTCAGTGAATTGCCGGCGTTGATTGGTACGTTTGCTTATGGACCGGTAGCAGGTGTTATGATTGAATTTTGTAAAATAATACTCAAGCTGTTGTTTAAAAATACCTCTACGGCATTCGTAGGAGAGATGGCGAATTTCGTAATCGGCTGTTCATTCTTGGTTCCTGCGTCCATAATATATATGCTGCGCAAGAATAAAAAAACAGCCGTTATCGCATGTGCTGTCGGAACTTTGTGCATGACGATATTCGGCAGCGCTTTCAATGCAGTGTATCTTCTTCCGGCGTTTTCTAAGCTGTATGGTATGCCTCTTGAACAAATCGTAGAGATAGGGACGGCGATTAATCCGGCGATAAAAGATACAATAACACTTGTAATCTTAGCGGTGGCGCCGCTGAATTTATTAAAAGGCGCTTCGGTATCGCTCATTACCATGTTGGTTTATAAAAAATTGAGCCCTATCTTAAAAAAGGCGGTATAAATGAAGATTATTAATTTAAGATAATGTTAAGGTTTGGGGAAGTTTGAATTAAGATATCAATGCTATATTCTTAATACAGGCTTCCTTTATTCACAGCCTTGAGCGGCATGGACTCATATGCTTCTTCTTGAGGCTCTTGGAAAACGTAGACCACTGAAAGTGGTCTTATACTTTGGTGAAAAAGCTGTTTTTTTAGCTTTTGAACCTAGTACCGCTACGATTTTCCACGAAGCGAGAGCGTGCCTCAGGGAGAAGCATATGAGTTCATGCCATATACGATTGTGAATAGTGACTACCTGTTGTATTTTAAGTAATTTGTTAGAAAAATTTATGAAAAGATTATAAAATACTTGAAGTTTTTTATGGTATATTAGCGTTATATATAGTATATTTATTGTAATTACTCAGTAGGTCTGCGCATTTACTGCGCTGACCGTAATAACGGTCGGAGAAAGAAAGGGAAATTTATGAGTGCATTGGTAGAGGTGCAGGATATCTGTAAGGTATACAATCCCGGCGAAAACGAGGTAAGGGCGTTAGACCATGTCAGCCTTACGATTGGTGAAAAAGAATTTGTGGCTATTATAGGACAGTCGGGTTCTGGTAAATCTACTTTAATGAATATGCTGGGCTGTCTGGACGTGCCTACCAGCGGCAATTATTTTCTGCATGGACAGGATGTATCCCATATGAGCGATAACGAGCTGTCAGATGTGCGAAATAAGGAAATCGGCTTTATTTTTCAGGGATTTAATCTGATTGCGGGACTGACTGCACTGGAAAACGTAGAACTGCCGCTTATATATAGAGGGGTTGGGAAACGCGAGCGTCTTAAGCTGGCGGAAGTGGCTCTTAAGAAGGTAGGATTGGAAAACAGAAAAAGCCATAAACCTGCGGAAATGTCAGGCGGACAACAGCAGCGTGTGGCAATCGCCCGCGCCATTGCGCAGGCGCCGCCGATTATTCTTGCCGACGAGCCGACTGGAAATCTGGATTCGGGTTCCAGCAAAGAGATTATGGGAATATTAAGAACTTTGAATGAAGAAGGCAGGACAGTTATCCTCATTACGCATGACAATGAAATAGCCGCGCAGGCAAATCGTGTGATTAAGATTATGGACGGAAAGATTGTACATGATTCCAATGAGTCATAGCTTTTACAATATAGATAGCGGAATTTATGAAAAATAAGAGAAAAGAGGAGAGAACTTCAATGGAAAAGTCAAAGAAAGGAAAAATAATCAGAAGGGTTATTATCGGAATAGTCTGCGCTGCCGTAGTTGCATTTATGGCGTTTAATTCCATTATGGAGAAGAACACGCCCGAAATCGTGTATGTCACTCCGGTAGAGACAGGCGATGTTGAGCAGCAACTTAGCATAAGCGGAACGGTAAAAACGCAGGAGAGCAAGACATACTTTTCACCGATTGCGATTGAAATTGACAGTATAGACGTAGAGCTTGGGGATAGCGTGAAGGAAGGGCAGACGCTTTTGTCATATAATGCAGATGAGATGGAGAATGAGAAACTGCTGGCACAGTTGCGTATCAAGGCTAACGAGAGCGGATACGCAAGCACAATTTCCAAGGATAACAATTATATAAATGAGCTTGGAGAGGCGACTTTTAATTTGGATATATTGGAACTGCAGATTGCATATGCCGAAAACAATATAAAAATACTTGAGAAAAAGATTAGCGACAAACAGGACAGTCTGGCTAAGGAAGGGACGAATCTGCAGATTGAACTTATAGACTGGTCCGATGAGCCGGATTCAGAGGAATATCAGGATTTGCAGAAACTGATTCAGCGCAATTCCTATGAACAGCAGCACAATAAGGACATTGCGGCATGGCAGAGTGAGATTGAAACATATCAGGATACGGTTACTGCATGTAATGAATATAAGGCGGAGATGGAGAGCCAGAAGAACACTTCGGAGAACAGTATTCTTGACGGCAACAGTAAGGAACAGTTGTCAGCCAACAGGCAGATAGAGAATATAAGCGCAAATGAGACACTGACGGCGTTAGAGACAATAGAAAACGGCATAGCTGCAGATTTTAACGGGGTTATAACTGAACTACATGTGGTGGAAGGTGATATTCCTGCAAAAGGAACGCCGATGCTTGTGATAGAAAGCACAGAGAAGGTCAAGGTCGAGATTTCCGTATCCAAGTACGATTTGGAGAAGATAGCGGTAGGGCAGGAAGCGGAAATTACCATTGCGGGCAATACATATAACGGAAAAGTATCCAAGATAAACGGCATGGCTACGGTAAATAACAGTGGCGCAGCGGTAGTGAGCGCGGAGATAGAGATTAAAAATCCTGACGCTAATATTTTCCTTGGAGTTGAGGCAAAAGTAAAGATTAATACGGCTTTTGCAAGCGGGGTGCCGATAGTGCCTATAGAAGTGATTAACAGTGATAAAGAGGGCGATTTTGTCTATGTCGTGGAAGAGGGAATATTGCAGAAAAGGCGGATTGTTACAGGTATTTCTTCCGACAACTACTCTGAGATTAAGGAAGGCTTGAGCGAGGGTGAACAGGTTGTACACAGTGTTTCGGCGGATATGGTTGAAGGAATGATAGTAACACCTGTTATTGAATAACGCCCTTTCCTTAGGTAAAGTTAAGAGACAAAAAGGGAGCAGAGTATATGTCACAGATATGGGAATATATTAAGATAGCCTTGATGAATATTAAAAGCAATAAAGGACGTTCTGTTCTTACTATGCTTGGCATTATTATCGGCATCATGTCGGTAATTATGATTATGGCGGTAGGAAACGGCGTAAGAGGGCAGATTAACGATGAACTGGAAAGCATCGGAAGCGGTTTGATAGAACTTTATGTGGATAGCACTCTTGAGAGTACAACAATGCGTTTTGCATATGAAGACTGTGAACTGATTCAGGAAAAGGTAGAACATGTCAAGGGGGCAACTCCTTCTATGGGCGGCTGGGGAACCGTAGACGGACCGAAAGGAAATTTCGAGGCGATGGCAACGGCAGGAAGTGAAAGCCTTCAGTATTATTCAGGCAACGGCGGTAAAGTTATTAAAGGGAGATATTTTACCAAGGCGGAGGCGGAGAGCGGTAATAGAGTATGCGTTATTCCCGAAAGCAGCGCCATTAATTTATTTGGCACAACCGATGTGGTAGGGCTTGATATTGAACTGACGCTTTATGGCGATTCACAGGAATTGACGATAGTAGGCGTGCGCGAAGATACGGCGACGAGTTTTGTCAACAGCGGCACCAATCTGACAATAAATGTGGAACTGCCAATATCGGTAATGGGAAATGACTTTTACTTCTATATTGACGAATTTACCGATATGATAATCTTTGCAGAGTCTACCGAATATTGCACGGAGGTGGCACAGAATGCCGTAAGAGTTTTGGAAAATAAGTATCAGGTGCGTGGCGAAAATCAGATTATGGTGCAGAGCATCACGGATATGTCGGAACAATTCGACAGCATTTTAGGGATTGTTACGGTATTTATCTCACTGGTTGCGGCAATATCGCTGCTGGTTGGCGGAATTGGCGTTATGAACATCATGCTGGTATCCGTGACAGAGCGTACAAGGGAGATAGGCATACGCAAAGCCTTGGGTGCAAGGACGGGTTCAATTTTGCTGCAGTTTCTTGCCGAAGCCGGAATTATAACCATGCTGGGCGGCATCATAGGGATTGTGCTTGGCATATTATCGGGCAATCTGCTATGCTCCGCGTTAGATTTGACTGCAAGGACTGAAGTGTCCACGATTATCGGCGCGACCTTGTTTTCTTCCGCAGTCGGTATTTTCTTCGGAATATATCCGGCAAAAAAGGCGGCGAAGTTAAGCCCGATAGAAGCGCTTAGACATGAATAGCAGCTATGAATAAAGTTTTATCTACTTGCGCTTTGCCCGAAATTTATTATAATAATATAGTAACAAAAGAAAGAGAAAGGCTTAATAATAAGTTATGGAAGTCGAATTTGATGTAAAAATGAATTCCGGAATTTTATATGATTATATGATGCACCATACGTTCAGCAGTTTTTCGGGCATATTCGGAACTGTTGTCGGCGCGTTAATGATTATCGTCGCTTATTCAAACAAGCAGTTTCTCCTATTGGCGGCGGGACTCATTATCCTTGTTTACCAGCCGTGGACTCTTTTTCTGCGCTCTAAAAAGCAGATGCTTAATAATCCGGCGTTTAAAAAGCCGCTGCATTATAAGCTGACGGAAGAGGGTATTGAGGTATCGCAGGAAGAGGCTGTTGAAAGCCAGAAATGGGAGGACATGTATAAGGCGGTCTCTACAGGCAGCAGCATTATTGTATATACTTCGCGCGTGAACGCTTGTATTTTTCCTAAGAAGGATATCGGAGAGGATAAATATAAAGTAATAGAAATGATTTCAACGCATATGCCGGCTAAAAAAGTAAAGATTAGAAGCTGAAAATGGCGTGTGCCACAAGCGGAAGAATATGAGTCCATGTTAATAAAGACTGAACTTTGAATACTGGCAGGGATATAGGAATGAAGCAGATTATTGAGACTTACGGTACACAGGAAACATATGAACTTGGAAAAAAGCTTGGAGCGCGCGCAAAGGCAGGGGACGTCTATGCGCTGCTTGGAGATTTGGGAGTCGGCAAGACTGTTTTTACGCAGGGAGTAGCGGAAGGACTTGGAATTGCCGAATCCGTGAACAGTCCGACTTTTACAATTATTCAGGTATATGACGACGGAAGGCTGCCGCTTTATCATTTCGATGTATATCGAATCGGAGATGTAGAAGAGATGGACGAGATAGGTTATGACGAATACTTCTATGGAGATGGCGTATGTCTGATTGAATGGGCGGATTTGATTGAAGAAATAATGCCGGAAAAATATACGAAAATTACCATTGAGAAAAATCTTGAAAAGAGTTTTGATTACCGTATTATCAGTATTGAATGATGATAGGCATAAGCACTTGTGAAACTGTAAAAAAGGTTTCGCAGTCGCTTGTTATAGTCAGTAAGAGAGGGGCATGGTATCGTAATGAGGCTTGTCGCATTAGATAGTTCGGGTTTGGTCGCTTCCGTAGCCGTGGTGGAAGACGATACGCTTATAGCGGAATACACTATTCAATATAAGAAAACACATTCGCAGACCTTACTGCCGATGCTCGATGCAGTCCGCAATATGATTGAGCTGGATTTTGATAAGGTAGACGGAATCGCGGTTGCAGCGGGACCGGGTTCATTTACAGGGCTTCGTATTGGCTCCGCTACGGCAAAAGGGCTGTCGTTTGCCACAAACGTACCGATTGTGTCGGTTCCCACCGTGGAAGGATTGGCATATAATTTATATGGAACCGACAAAATAGTCTGCCCTATCATGGACGCCAAAAGAAATCAGGTCTATACGGGCATATATGAGTTTATTCGGGATGGAAATTCATATGCTTTACATAGCATAGAGGAGCAATGTGCGACAGCGTTTGATGAGATAGTTCAGAAGCTTAATGAAATAGGAAGAGAAGTAATCTTTTTAGGAGACGGTGTTCCTGTCTACAAGGATAGAATAACAGAAGTTATGAAAACTGCATATTCTTTTGCACCGGTCCATCTGAACAGGCAGCGCGCAGCAAGCATAGGGGCGCTTGGCTGCATTTATTATGCAATGGGGCGTATTCAGAGCGGGGCGGAACATTCACCGGAATACTTAAGGCTGTCTCAGGCGGAGCGCGAGCGGAAAGAACGGGAATGAAATATGGATATGGACGGCTTGCAGATTAGAATGATGAAGCGTGATGATGTGGAGCGCATATGCGAGCTGGAAGAGGAAACCTTTTCCATGCCGTGGTCGCGCGACGCTTTTATCGAAATGATTGAAAATAAAGACGCAAGATATTATGTGGCGGAACTTGACGGTCACATCGTCGGCGGCTGCGGAGTGCTGCTCATAGCAGGCGAGGGGAACATAACCAATATAGTAATAGATGAAAAAGCAAGAAACCGCGGTATCGGAACCAGACTTCTGCAATTTCTCATAGAAGACGGATATCGCAACGGTCTTGATGCTTTTACCCTGGAAGTGCGTGTGAGCAATGCGGCGGCAATCCATGTTTATGAAAAATTGGGATTTTTTTCCGCAGGAATTCGTCCTAACTTCTATGAAAAGCCCAAAGAAGATGCTATGATAATGTGGAAGAGATAGGCAGGAAATAAAGTATTTACCACTATTTTTGCATACTGCGAGTTGTTATAATAGAGTCAGATACACAAAAGGAAACAATCTTTTAATATGCAGGAATAGGGGAGAATGAATATGAGGACTTATCTTAATAAAAAAGAAACAAAACTTACGGCGGTTATCTGTAACTGCTGCAAAAAAGAATTATTGGTAGAAAATGGAATTTTAAAAGACGAATGTATCCATATTTCACATGATTTCGGATATTTCAGTAAAAAAGACGGTGAAACGCAAAGCTTTGATTTGTGCGAGGACTGTTATGAAAAAATAACGGAAAAATTTATAATTCCTGTAGAAACTAAAGACAGGCAGGAATTAATATAGTCTGTATGCGGATAAGGACACACTGGTTCAGATGCCGATGTTTGCAGGCTTATGGAAAGGTATGGTATTAGTGTGTTAGAGATTTGTTTGCTTGGAACCGGGGGCATGATGCCCCTGCCATACAGATGGCTTACTTCACTTATGGCAAGGTATAACGGAAAAAGTATATTGATTGATTGTGGCGAGGGCACGCAGATTGCCATGAAGGAAAAAGGCTGGAGCCCTAAACCTATTGATATCGTATGCTTTACGCATTTTCATGCGGACCATATAAGCGGACTGCCGGGACTGCTTCTGACGATGGGCAATGCAGAACGGACAGAGCCGCTTCTTATGATTGGACCAAAAGGGCTTACGAAGGTGGTATCGGCGCTGCGTATAATTGCGCCGGAGCTGCCGTTTGATATAGAATGTCTGGAACTGACGGAAGCAGAACAGGTATTGCAATTTGACGGTTTCAGGATAGAGGCATTTAAAGTCAATCACAATACGATCTGCTACGGATATAATATAGTCGTCGAAAGAATAGGAAAATTCGATGTTGAACGCGCCAAGGAGCTTGGAATTGAAAAAATATACTGGAATAGGCTGCAAAAAGGTGAAATCATTGAGACCGAACAGGGTACTCTTATGCCTGACATGGTGGTTGGAGCTCCCAGAAAAGGAATAAAACTCACATATTGTACTGATACAAGACCAACTGACAGTATTGTCAGAAATGCTAAAGGCGCGGACTTATTTATATGCGAGGGCATGTATGGGGAGCCGGATAAGAAGCAGAAGGCAATAGAGCACAAGCATATGACGTTCTATGAGGCGGCGGATATGGCGAAAAAGGCGGAAGTATGCGAGTTGTGGCTTACACATTACAGCCCTTCGCTTGTACGGCCGGAAGATTATATGGACGATGTAAGGAAAATTTTTCCAAATTCACTTGCAGGGAAAGACGGAAAGAGTGTAGACTTATTATATAAAGATTGAAAAATTAGGGGGAGGGGTATGATGAAGAAGTCCAGCGGAGTAAAGATTGTAATTATAGGCGTTGTTATAGCGGCGCTTGTCGTCGGCTATTTCTATCATTTGGCTAATAAGACGAAGGAAACGAAAGAGGAAGATGTAGAATCTACATTAGTACAAACTACGCTTCTGCGCGATTTGGACAAAAATTATCCGCCTTCACCGAAGGAAGTTGTCAGGTACTTTAACGAACTTGCCAGATGCCTGTACAATGAAAAATATACCGAGGATGAGTTTGATGCGCTGGCATTAAAGGCGATGGGCATTTATGATGAGGAGTTGAATGCTAATAAGCCTGTAGACCAGTATCTGGAAGATTTAAAAAGCGATATTGAGGGATTTAAGGCATTAGACCAGTCGATTTCGGCATATCAGCTGCCTGCAAGCACAGATGTTGAATTTTACGAAGAAAACGAAAGCTCCTGCGCCAGACTTTATTGTAATTATAACATCAGGAAGGGAACGCAGAAGTTTTCAAGCGATGTAGTGTTTATACTGCGTCAGGACGAGAATAAACGCTGGAAAATTCTCGGCTGGGCTGAGAGTAAATAATAGCTGTATATTATAAAGGGTTAGGAATTTGAAATGGAAAAAGAAGACGTGCTGATTCTGGCAATCGAAAGCTCATGCGACGAAACAGCGGCTGCGGTTGTGAAAAACGGCAGAGAAGTTTTATCAAATATTATATCTTCGCAGATTGATTTACATACCGTATACGGCGGCGTTGTTCCAGAAATCGCATCAAGAAAACATATTGAGAAAATCAATCAGGTTATTGAAGCGGCGTTGCAGGAAGCCGGCGTTACACTAAAGGACATTACTGCCATAGCAGTAACTTATGGACCGGGGCTTGTGGGAGCGCTGTTAGTCGGAGTATCTACGGCGAAGGCAATTAGTTTTGCGTCAGGACTTCCGTTAATCGGAGTTCATCATATAGAAGGACACATAAACGCTAATTATATTGAAAATAAAGAGTTAGAGCCGCCTTTCATATGTCTGGTAGCGTCAGGCGGACATTCACATCTGGTTATAGTCAAAGACTATGGGGAATATGAAATCCTTGGCAAGACAAGAGACGATGCGGCGGGGGAAGCGTTCGACAAGGTAGCAAGAGCAATCGGACTCGGTTATCCCGGCGGACCTAAGATAGATAAGATATCTAAGGAGGGCAGCGCAGACGCGATTCATTTTCCGCGTGCTAAAGTAGTGGACGCAGTATATGATTTTAGTTTCAGCGGCTTGAAATCAGCGGTTCTCAATTACCTTAATTCTTGTGAGATGAAGGGTATTGCAATCTGCCAGGCGGATGTGGCGGCGTCATTCCAGAAAGCGGTAGTGGATGTGCTGGTGGAACATTCCATGGCAGCGGTAGAGGAATATGGACTACGGAAATTCGCCATTGCAGGCGGAGTGGCATCGAATACTTCTTTGCGGGAGGCTTTTATAGAGGAGTGTGCAGATAGAAAGATAGAATTTTTCCGTCCCTCGCCTATATTCTGTACGGACAATGCCGCGATGATAGGCACGGCGGGGTATTATGAATATTGCAGGGGAGTTCGGCATGGCTATGACTTGAATGCTGTTCCGAATCTGCGGCTTGGATAGGCGCGCAAAGTAGTGCAGATATTGTACCGCCTTGGAATATAGATTTACAGACAGGGTAAGAATGGATGATTAGTATGAATATGAAGGATAAGACAACGGCCGTGGTGCTGGCAGCAGGTCAGGGCAGGCGTATGCACAGCAGTGTGCAGAAGCAGTATATGCTGTTACAGGATAAACCGGTCATTTATTATGCGCTGAAAACATTTCAGGAGAGCTTTATTGATGAAATCATCCTTGTAACGGGCGAAGGTGAGGAAGATTTCTGTCAGAATGTAATAGTAGATAAATATAATTTGTCCAAAGTGAAGAAAATAGTAGCAGGAGGCGCAGAACGGTATCATTCTGTAGCTAATGGGCTTAAAGTGGCAGATAACAGTGGTTATGTTTTTATACATGACGGGGCAAGACCTTTTTTGACGCAGGAAATATTGCATAGGGCATATAATGCGGTAAAAGAATATCATGCGTGCGTAGTGGGAATGCCTGTAAAGGATACAATTAAAATAGCCGACGATAATGGGCTTATTAAGCGTACTCCGGACAGAAAGAGTATGTGGCAGATACAGACGCCGCAGGTTTTTGACTTAAAACTTGCAAAAGAAGCTTATGGAAGTCTGCTTGAGAGGGAAGAAGAACTTAAGGCTGAGGGGATAAATATTACCGATGACGCTATGGTAGTCGAAACATTATTACACCATCCTGTTAAATTAATAGAGGGTTCATATGACAATATTAAATTAACGACTCAGGAAGATTTGGATATCGCATGTTATATAATGAAACGGCATATAATTTCTTAAAAAAAGCTGTTGACACTAATATTCTTTTTTGCTACAATATTCATTGCGCTGACTGGAAAGTCAGTAAAAACGATATGGAGAGGTATCGAAGTGGTCATAACGAGGCGGTCTTGAAAACCGTTTGTCCGCAAGGGCGCGTGGGTTCGAATCCCACCCTCTCCGCTGGAGATGCTTTCTCCATCAGGAATGACTGTATTTACAGACATTGCCATTATTAATTTAATTTCGTATTGACACAGCTTTATTCCCACGAGCAATGAGAAAAATAGCCATGCCTGCATGGATATTTGACGAATGCCGCGAGGTTATTTACTTGGAGAAGTACCCAAGATGGCTGAAGGGACACCCCTGGAAAGGGTGCAGGTCGTTAATAGCGGCGCGAGGGTTCAAATCCCTCCTTCTCCGTTCGGACCGTTCTTTATGTCGGTACGAGGACATTAGTAAGAATGTACTAGCACCTTGACAAACAAACAGCAATGCAACCCTGAAAATTCGAAGAGAATTATTC
>JAMPEU010000028.1 GCA_023664865.1 Butyrivibrio sp.
GCAGATGTTTTTTAGTGATAAACTTGCCATTTTTGAGCCTCCTATAGTATTATCAATTTCATATATTTTGAGTGCCTTTCGGCAATCAAGTCTATTACAGTATAGCGGAATTCTCGTACTTTTTCTATACACCAATTTCACAAATATTTTGCTCGTAGTTGTAACAAATGCTTATTTTTCAATCAATATTTTAATTTAACCGTCAAGTTGCCTAAAAAATTGTGATTTTCTTGTACAGATTGTCTAAGTTCAATTTTCTAAATCACTTCCAGGGTT
Source organism: Butyrivibrio sp. (assembly GCA_023664865.1). Classification (GTDB taxonomy): domain Bacteria; phylum Bacillota; class Clostridia; order Lachnospirales; family Lachnospiraceae; genus UBA3282. The sequence continues at coordinate 277 of JAMPEU010000028.1, forward strand.
GTTCGCCGGATTTTCTTCAAGCCATTTCTCTTTATAAAAAGCAAGCTGGTTCTTTCCGCCTTTTTTCGCTTTATAAAGCCCGGTATCAGCCGCTTTATATATAGTTTCAAAATCGGCGCCTTCTTCAGGAAAAATCGCCACACCGATACTTGCGGTTACGGTATACTTAGTATATTCTCCCACCTTAAAATTCTGGAAGAAGTTTTCTACTTTCTTTGCCTCTTTTCTGATAGCGGCAGGATCAGAAATATTTTTCAGGAATACGATAAATTCATCTCCTCCGGCACGACCTATAATATCTGACGAGCGGAACAGCACACGCACCTGCTCACCTAATGTGCGAAGCACTTCATCTCCAAATGCATGCCCCCTTGTGTCATTTATATTCTTAAAGTTATCTATATCCAGTATAAACATCATGGATTGTGAATTTGGATTCTGGGCAATATACTCTTTAATCTTTCTCTCGGTAGCGAGCTTATTATTCAGTCCTGTCAACAAGTCTGTATCAGCCTTTACTTCCAACTGTTTCTGCTTTTTGCCGCTAATCGTCTTATTTATAATGCTTATTATTACAATGAGTACGAGGAAAACAATGATAACGATAATAAGCTCAATTATCATAGTCCTGAAATTTTCAAGCGTCGCTGCAGCCCTGCCGTCTATGTAAGATTGAGCCACCCCCGCTACAAGCACCATCTCGCCCATCCCTACCGGCGCATAAGCAAGACAGTTATCCAGATTATACATATTTACATAAGCAACGCCGCTGGTATTAGTGTTTACCCGGCTTTTCATACTATTGACCGCCGCCTTATTTTTGCCTTCAAGCTCCGTATATATGTTATCCCCCGGTTTCCATTCGGTGCCTTTTCCGGTAACCGCTATTACATTGCCTTTTCTATCTATCAGCGATGTAGAATTCCATGCTGCGAAATCAATGTTCTTTACAACATTCCTTAACTGTTTAAGCTGATAGAACATAACAAGATATCCTATATTATCAGCTTGTTCGTTGCTGATAGGCAGAGTTACAAGCAAGGCTCCTTCTTCTGACGCATCTTCTTCTGCATTGTAAATATATCTTACATCTTCTGAGCCGCTCACGATACTGAAATATTCCTCTTCCGCGATGGAAATTTCTCCGCCTTCATTGTTTACGCCCTTACCGTTTATGTCGCACGCATACACTTTATATGCTCCCGAATACTTGACGGTAGTTTCCAAAAGCCCGACTGTGTCTTTAGAGTCAAAATCCGCCTTTTCACCCAGAATATCAGTAATAGGTTCTCCGACTTTAACAAGCTTAATAACTTCTTCCTTGAAGTTATGTGCGCTTCTTTCTATCATCATTATAACGGTTTTGGAGATTGTATCCCGTGCCTCTTCTTCGCTCTTAGCGGAAAAGTTAAAAAACATTATAACCAGCGCCGCTATTAGCGCCAAAGTCGGACCAGCCCACCTGGCCACTATCGATTTCGCCTGATTGTTCATTTTGTTTCCTCATTTCCACCATTTGTCGTTATAGAAAAGTCGTAGTCTGATACCGGTTCTTCCGGTTCCGGCTCAAACCGTTTGAAAATCCCGCTATATAAATATGCCGAAATATATGCCGGCACAGATATGCCGAACAATATGACAAAAATCACGGAATATGATATGAAATATGCAATAATTATCGGCAGGAAAAGCACCACTACCATTAAAATTGATTTAGGCAGATTTAAAAATGATATAAAAAACGCATTCCTGATAGTATGCTTAATTGAATTATCAAACCGTGCCAGAACAGGGAAAATATATACGCCTATTATGAGCAGCAAGAGGGCTATCGCAAGAATAAGTATTGTATAAATGCGCGGCATATCCATCACGGATGAGCCAAGTATCACTAAATCCACAACTATCAAGGCAATAACGCCTAAAATCATCAGCCATAAAATTGTAGCCTGTCTGAAGTTCTGCTTGAAAGATTTGAAAAATCCCCTGACAAGATATCCTTCTTCACCGCGCACAATCTTTAAAAGGACAAAGTGCATCGCCGTAAAAGCCGCTCCCGCCGTAATAACCGGGATACATAAGGCCAATACCAACAGATTCAGTATCATCAAATCTGCCATACGGCTTAAGGCACGCATAAACGGGCTGTCTAAATCTAAAAATTTACTCATGGCTTTCCTTCTTTCATAAATATAATACCATTATAGTACATTATTGGTAAAAAAATCTATACAATTTGACAAATTTTCATAAATATTTTAGTTATAACCATGCAAAATATGATTTTTACATCTTAAATCGCTTGCTTACCTGATTATATTGCGAATTAAGCGTCTGGTACATCTTCATAATTTCCGCTGAACGCGTCTGCACGCACTGCATAATATCGTCGTAGTTATTAATAAATGTGGATACAATATTTTTATCCAGGCGGTTCTTTGACGCCTCGTCATTTAAAATACTGATTACGCGGTCTTTATGTAAAGGCTCACGGTAGTTTCTCGGGTTCGTCATTCCAGTGACCGTATCGGCTACCTGAAGCACTTTTTGCTCTATGTTCATCTGTAAGGCTTTAAGCTTTTTGGGATATCCGCTTCCGTCCAGTCTTTCATGATGCGCAGTTACAATCGCCAGAATATCGGCACGCATTATATTGCTTAACAGCTTATCAGCCATATTGACATGAGTCCTTACTACCTTAATTTCATCGGAATTGAGCTTCCTAGGCGCATCAATGATTTCCCTTGGAACCACAAGCATGCCCAAATCGTGGAGCAGCGCCCCATAGTACAGTTTCTCACTCTCTTCATTCAGCAGATGCAGTCTGTCCGCCAATTCATCGCAGATGCTTACCGTAGTGATTGTATCAACCACGGAAGCCTCGCTGCGAAATCCCGTGCAGTACATAAGCATCTCAAGTAGTTTCTTCTTATCTTCATTAGAAAACAGCATAAAGTCGATAATGTAATCCAGCTCTTTTTTATATTCACCTGTTTTTATCTGCGTAAAAATGTCATATTTCTTGGCAACCTGATAGAACAGGTTCAAACCTTCCTCAGACAGTTTGCTCCCCGCCTGTTTATGGAACATCTGCATATTAAACTGGCTTCCCATTGCCGAAAAATAGATATCCATCTTCTCAGCAATGTTAATATATGCCGCTAAATCCTTATACTCATAATCTACATTCTTAAGCTGTTCATAATCAGTATGATGATACATTATAACTCTCGCAAGGTCTTCAAGCGGCGAAAGATATTTGAAAAACAGATAGCCGTATATGGTATGCGCCCTGCTGTCGCGCGACTCGTAGCGCAGCATATCATTAAGGACACCTGCCTCAGTCTTATAAGCCCCTATGTCATGAAGAGTCGCCAGCATGACGATATCAGCCAGCTCAAACTCTTCATATCCGCCCTTTTCTTCCAACATCTTATAGACCATATAAGCTACCTTGGAACCATGATCCATCAATCTTGGATGGATAAGCTTCAAAGTGTCCCTCATCAGTATAAAAATATCTTTACTCTTAATGTATTCCATACCCTCCCAACTCCCTTTCCGAAATATATAAGCATATCCTAAAGTACAAATTCCATCGGAGTATATTTGATTCCGTCTCTTTCTTCCTCCGGCTTCAAATCCCGGAAACCCAGTTTATGGTAGAAACCGACTCCATATGGGGCTGCGTTTACCGTAACTCTTCCAACCCCCATCTCCGACAGCAGATATTTCTGCAGATATAATATCAATGCGCGCCCGATTCCTCTTCTATGATATTCCTCGTCAACGAAAAGCAAAGAAATATGCGAGGAATTACGAAGGGTAAGCATCCCTACTATCTTCTTATCATCCAACGCTACAAACATCTGATACTCACCCATAATAAACATGTTATACAAGGTGGTATCGGTAATAAAATCTTCAAAATTCCTTATGCCTTCCTGTGTATAACAATCTGCCTCAAATCGGAGAAAAGTCTTCCAGGCCAGCTCCATTGCATCATCCCATTCGTCTTTATATGCACTTCTAATTTTATATGGAATGTCCGGCACGTTTATGTCTCCCTCCGAATTCTTTTGTATATATTTTAACGTATTTCGGTACGATTTACAAGCGGAAGTCCATTTTCAAGTGAATATGCGTTTTCAAGCGTCTCTTTGGCGATTGCCTGCATAGCTTCTTTTGTAAAAAATCCCATGTGGGAGGTAATCAGCACGTTTGGAAACGTCATGAGCCTTGCCAGTTTCTCATCCTGCATAATCTCATTGGATTTATCCTCATAAAAAATCCCTTCCTCTTCTTCATAGACATCAAGCCCGACTCCGCCGAACTTTCCTTCCACCAGTCCGTCAAGGAGCGCGTCCGTGTCAATCAGGCTTCCTCTGGAAGTATTTACCAGGTATACGCCATCCTTCATCATTTTAATGGAGTTTTCGTTAATAATATGCTTGGTCCCCGATGTCAGTGGACAATGCAGAGATATAATGTCGGATTTTTCAAATAAAGTGTCCAATTCTACATATTCTGCTTCCAGTTTCGTATTCGGATACGGATCATAAGCAAGCACCTGTATGCCGAATCCGTTGCATATCCTTATCATCGCCTGCCCGATTTTACCTGTTCCGATAATTCCGGCAGTCTTATGATACAAGTCCACCCCCATAAGTCCGTTCAGGCTCATATTAAAATCACGGGTTCTGATATACGCACGGTTTATATGCCTGTTTACCGTCAAAATCATCCCCATCGCGAACTCGGCTACAGCCTCGGGAGAATAGCTCGGCACCCTTAAGACAAGTATTTTATCTTCAGCCGCTTTTACATCTACATGGTTGAATCCTGCGCTTCTAAGCAAAATCGCCTTTATCTTCATTTCATAAAGCGTATCAATCATTTCCGCCGTAATATAATCGTTCACAAATACGCAGACCGCATCATAGTTTTTGGCAAGGTAGATAGTCTCTTCATTAAAAGGCACCTCATAGAAATGTATATCGAATCCGTAATCCTTTCCCATTGGTTCAAACCATATCTTATCATAAGGTTTCGTACTAAAAAATGCAATTTTCATTTTAGCCCTCCATTATTAATTTTCCATTTAGTATCCGCAGAACATAAAAAAACATTCCGGATTTTCATCCGAAATGTCCAAAAATGCTTTTGAAAAAATTTGATACAGTGTCTTTTATACCGTTAAATAAATTCTTCACGGCAGAAACCAGCGCATTTTCCACTGCTTCATTGATGGCTTCGTTCGCGTTTTCAACAAGCTCAGTACCATATTTATCATACAGGTTCTGCGCCTGCTCTATAATGTATTCCGCATCCAGCCCCAGTGCATCAAGTTTCTTTAATAAAGAAGCTATCTGCTCCTTCTCATACTCGCTCAGACTGATGCCGAAACGCTCTTCACCTTCTTTAATAGTTTCCTTTACGCTTGTTTCATCTCCGGTATCAAGCTCTCCCCCGGCTATCTTGCCCTTTAGCCACGCTATCAGGGATTCTACTTCTTCGGCATCCGCATCCTTTATGCTTTCCGCCAGTTCCCCGGTCGTAATCATTTCATCAAGCGAGGTGTCAAATATTATATCCGAAATGGTCTTATCAGCCATTACTTCATATGCTTTCAATGCTCCAATCAGACCTGCCGTACCCGAAATCGGCGTAGGCGCAACCACCAGCACTTCCGTATCCTCCATGCCCGCCGTTATTAATGCGTTGCGGTACATGCCAGTAGTACAGTAGTTGATATTCTGTGTCGTTACAAGAACTCCTGAACCAGCCGAAGCTTTAGTGAGCTTCACGCTGGAAAGCGATTTGGTTCCGATAACGGAAGCTCCCAGGTATTCGTCCAGATATTCATGCTCCATGTCGTTAGTGATATAAATCACGGTACAGTCCGCAAGCTCTTCTTCCGTCAGCCCCATCAGCTCCAACACAGTCGCGCGTTGAGCATCAGATAAATCAGCCCCTAGGGCAACTACCACGTCCTTAGCATCTGCTGCTATAACGGTATTTTTACACAAGCCGACAATCAGCAATACCGCAAGCAGTCCCCACCATTTTTTCATATAAATAACAAGCCTCCATCTCATTCCAGTCTTTGCAAAATCCAGCGGTAAATATCGCCGTATACAAGCTCTCTGTCCGCCTCGTTCAATACTTCGTGGCGGTCACTTTCGTAAAGTTTCGTACGTACATTGGTCATACCGTATTGCAAGTATGCGTTATATGCCTGTTCCACGCCCTTCCCATAACTGCCGACCGGATCGTCTGAACCCGAAATCATCATCATCGGAAGGTCTTTAGGAAGGTTTCCAAAACTCTCATTATGACAACAGTTATCAATAAGTTTCATAAGCGTCTCAAAACCGTTGACCGTAAAGACAAATCCGCATAGCGGATCCGCAATATATTTGTCCACATTAGCTTCGTTTTTGGAAATCCAGTCAGCAGGAGTTCTTGAAGGTTTAAATCCCTTATTATATCCGCCGAATATCAGCTTATCCAATAATTTGCTCGTATGCTTGGAGCCGCAGAAAAGTTTCTGAACTGCAATCACTATTCTTGCCGCAAATATCGCTGCCTTAGGCACCATTCCGGTTCCTACGATAATAGCGCCGTCCACTCCCGTCCCATAACGGAGCAGATAATTTCTCAGGATAAATGAACCCATGCTGTGTCCCAGAATCAGATATTTAACTCCGGGATACTGTTCCTGAATGGTCTTCTTAAGGCGATGTTCGTCCCTTACCAGTACATTTGGCGCATCATTCTCGCAGAAATAGCCATATACTCCGCCCTCCTTCACAGACTTGCCGTGTCCGAGATGGTCGTCGCCCACTACCAAAATTCCCTTTTCGGCAAGAAAACGCGCAAACTCGTCATAGCGCTCTATATACTCCGCCATTCCATGTATAATCTGCAATATGCAATGGGGTTTCTCTATCTCCGGCAGCCATTTAACCGCATGTATTTTCTGCCCCTGTTCCCTTGAGTCAAAATAAAAATCTTCTTTCCTAACCATAAGCATACTCCTTCTTAACAGATTTCAGCTCCTGAAGGCATGGATTTCTCAGGCGTCATTAGCGCAAGGCTGCCGTCTGCATCTTCCGCGCATAACAACATTCCCTCGGAAGTCAGTCCCGCAATTTCCCTCGGCTTAAGATTAACCAGTACCATTACTTTCTTGCCTACCATCTCTTCTGCACTATAATGCTGCTTAATACCTGATAAAATCTGCTTAACCTGCGAGCCTATGCGCACCTTGGAACAGAGCAGTTTCTTTGACTTAGGAACTTCTTTACACTCCAAAATCTCGCCTACCTGAAACTGGCACTTGTCAAAATCATCATAGGAAATCACAGATTTCGCCTCTATATCAATCACAGTTTCATCAGTTTCCTGCTCCGGCTTATCAGCATCTTCTTCTCCTGCTGCCGCTTTCCTCTCGGCAAACATAGCTTCTACTTTCTCCATGACTTCATTCAGGTCTCTTCTTGCAAATAAAATTTCCGGTGCTTCCACAACCTTATTGCCTGTCGGATACAGATACGCTGCCGTCTCGATATCCTGATTTTTCGCACACTGCTCAAGAATCTCATAATCTACAAGTTTTGCATTAATCTGCTCTGAGATTTTAACTGCGGTTTCAGGCATATAAGGCTCTAACAGGCTGGCACCGACAAGTATGCCATTCAACAGATTATACAGCACATCTGCAAGCCTGTCTTTCTTCGCCTCGTCTTTAGCCAACGCCCAAGGCATAGTCTCATCAATATATTTATTGCAGCGTTTAAACAATGCAAAAATCTCCGTAATTGCATCGGCAACGCGCAAATCGTCCATTTTTTTACTTACTCTTGCATAGGTATCTGTCAGGACATTCCATAAATCGGCATCTGCCGCCGCGTCGTCCGCCGATGCTCCTGCCTTCTTATTTTCAACCGCGCCGCCGAAATACTTATTGCTCATGGAAATCGTTCTGTTTACCAGATTGCCGAGCGTATTGGCAAGGTCGGAGTTGAGCCTTTCAACCATGAGGTCCCATGTAATAACTCCGTCGTTATCAAAAGGCATTTCATGCAATACAAAATAGCGTACCGCATCGACGCCGAAAAACTCTATTAAGTCTTCCGCATATATAACATTCCCCTTGGACTTACTCATCTTGCCGTCGTTCTGCAATAACCACGGATGCCCGAAAATCTGTTTCGGCAGCGGCTCACCGAGCGCCATTAGGAAAATGGGCCAATACAGTGTATGGAAACGGATGATGTCTTTCCCTATAAGGTGCAAATCTGCAGGCCAGAGCTTGGAATACTGTTCCGTACTGTTGCCGTCGGCATCATATCCTATTCCCGTAATATAGTTGGAAAGCGCATCCAGCCACACATAGACTACATGCTTATCGTCAAAATCAACGGGTATGCCCCACTTAAATGAAGTCCTCGATACGCACAAATCCTGAAGCCCCGGAAGAAGGAAATTATTCATCATTTCATTTTTACGCGATACAGGCTGAATAAATTCCGGGTGTGCATTTATATGTTCTATCAGGCGGTCGGCATATTTGCTCATTTTAAAGAAGTATGCTTCTTCCTTTGCCGGTTTGACCTCTCTTCCGCAGTCCGGACACTTGCCGTCTACCAACTGCGACTCTGTCCAGAACGATTCGCAGGGCGTGCAATACAGTCCTTCATATGCGCCTTTATATATATCTCCCTGCTCATACATTTTCTTGAAAATCTTCTGTACCTGTTTCTCATGGTAATCGTCTGTGGTACGGATAAATTTATCATATGAAGTGTTGAGCGAATCGCAGATTGAACGAATCTGTCCTGCAACATTGTCTACATATTCTTTCGGGGTAACGCCGACTTCCTGCGCCTTTAACTCAATCTTCTGTCCATGCTCGTCGGTTCCCGTCTGAAAATACACGTCGTATCCGTCTTTTCTTTTAAATCTGGCAATACTGTCCGCCAGTACAATCTCATAGCTGTTGCCTATATGCGGCTTGCCGGAAGTATATGCAATCGCTGTGGTAATATAATATTTTCCCTTGTTCATAAGTCCCGTCCTTTCTTAATTAATAGAAATTAGTGTTAGCCTATCACAAAGATATTATATTGTCAATCAAATAAACGCACTTTAGCTATAGTAACAACGCTAATTTGAGTATAAATACAGCGTGCCGGAATCTGCATCATAAAGATACTGCAGACGTTCTAATTCCATCTGCTGCATCTTATCGTTTACGTCATTAAATTGATTAGTAACATCTGTTATGTTCTGCTCGACTGCCGCTTTTAATGAGTCAGCCACTTCATCAATTTTCTCCTGAAGTTCAGCATCCGCCGTTTCTAAATCGCTGATTTTAGTATATATATCCAAAATATCATTGTCTATATCGCCAATCTGCTGCTCTATATCGCTTATATCCTCATAGATATCTGTAACTGTCTCACTGTTAATAACAGTTATTGATTCCTCCAACTCATTAATTCGAGTCTGGGAAATTTGCAGTTTGAGCATCAATTTAACAATCTCATTGGTTATTCCGGACAGTTCTTCTTTCAGCGTGGCATTATCAGGCTGCGTTGCGGCAGCCTCCTCAAGCATTTCCTTGGTTTTTAGCATGGATTTTAAGGAACTCTCTATTTTTTCCCGTAATCTCTCTATATCCGCCATATACTGCTGCCTGATTATCTCTTCCTGCGTGTGGTCGGTTTCTGCCGTTCCATATTCATCTTTGTATTCGCCATTTACCTTGCTTACTTCCGATATGCCGCTACCCGACGTTCCGCTGAGCGCGGTTTCTGAAACCCCTGTATAGGTTTCCGTTTTTATCTCCGCCTTATTTCTGCCTGATACTTTTCCCCACAGCATAAATAAGCATAATATACATACTATAAGCAGTATTACTCCCAAGATATACGGAACCTTTCCATTGTTATTATTTTCTGACTCAACCATATCGGCGTCGTCATATTCTGACATATTTGTCATAATTTCTTTCATTTTTCCTTTACCCCTTTCTTTATTACGGTGTCGTTTGAATTATGGCGAAACGCCGGATTAAAAGATTTTTAAGATAAAAATACAATATCACAATAATTTTCCAGATGCAATATCGGCAATTTTCACAAAAAATAATTTTTAAAAGCCGAAAAAACATCTCTATGTCCGATGTTTTCCGGCTTTTTACATGTCAAAACAGTATAAAAATATTTTTTAATTTTTCAGTCAGGATTTTAACTTTACCATGTAAGCACTTCGTGTCCGTCCTCGGTAACGGCTACCGTAACTTCCCATTGAGCCGACGGCAGCCCGTCTTCGGTATATACGGTCCAGCCGTTATCATCATCAATGTAGATGTCCTGCTTACCCATATTTACCATCGGTTCAATCGTAAATACCATGCCGGGAACCATCAGCATTTCCGTGCCCTTAGTCGTAACGTAGCTGACAAACGGTTCTTCATGGAACTCAAGTCCAACCCCATGCCCGCCTACCTCGCTTACGACCGAGTAGCCGTTCTGTTTCGCATAGTCATTAATCGCCTGCGCCATATCGCCTAGAAAATTCCACGGCTTGACCTGCTCTAATCCTATATTGATGCACTTATGAGCGGTTTCCACAAGTTTCTTTGTCTTCTCCTCAACATTCCCCAGCATAAACATGCGGGAGGAATCTGAGAAGTAGCCGTTGTAAATCGTCGAAGCGTCAACATTAACTATATCTCCGTCCTTAAGAATAACATCTGCGGAAGGGATTCCATGACATACCTGTTCATTAAGAGACGTACATACGCTTTTCGGATATCCGTCGTAGCCTAGCGGCGCGGGGATTCCGCCCATCTGTACAGTCTTTTCATACACCATTTTGTCTATTTCTTCCGTACTCATGCCTATATGGATATTCTCCGCCACATAGTCCAGCACGGCGATATTAATTTTACTGCTCTCTTTAATTCCGTTAATCTGCTCTTTAGTCTTGATAATGTCATGGTCCGGAACTATATGTCCTTCATAGGCATATTGTTGGATTTTCTCATCAAACGCCATGTGGCAGACTTTATACTTGCGCCCGCTATTGCACCAGCAAGGCTCGTTTCTTCCCAGTTTTTTCATTGCTCTTTACATCCGTTTCGCATCAATCTCAAATACTTTCCGACATTTTCTGTGATATTTCCATGAAAAATTCCGGAACCTGCTACAATTACATTTGCTCCGGCTCCCAGAACTATCGGTATATTGCTGTCGGTAATGCCGCCGTCCACCTGAATGTCCATGCTCGGATTTAGTTTATCCGCAAGACTCCGTGCGTTTCTAATCCTCTGTGTAGATTCAGGAATGTATTCCTGTCCGCCAAATCCCGGCTCTACCGTCATAACAAGCAGCATATCCAGCTTATGAATGTACGGTTTTGCCTCTTCTATGGGCGTCTTTGGCTTAACAGACATTCCCGCCCTGCACCCGGCGCCATGTATCATGTCTATAACTTTGTCAGCGTCCTTTGTTGCTTCTAAATGAAACGTGATGCTGTCTGCACCGCACCCCGCAAATTCCGCTATATACCGTTCAGGTTCCACAATCATCAGGTGTACGTCAAACACTTTCTTAGTTGCCTGTCTGATTGTGGAAATTACCGGCATGCCGAAGGAAATAGACGGTACGAACACTCCGTCCATAACATCAATATGTATATAGTCCGCGCCCGCTTTATCCGCCTGTTCTATCTGTTTCCCCAGAATACTGAAGTCCGCAGCCAGTATGGAAGGCGCTAATAAATTTTTCATAATGCTCCCCTATTCTTGCTAAGTCATATGCAAGTTTAAATTAACCTAAATATTCTTTTACTTTCGCATAGATGCCCTTGCCGTCTAAGCCGTATTTTTCTACCAGCGCCGCTGCCGTACCTGATTCTCCGAATACATCCTGCATACCAATCTTCATAACAGGAGTAGGCAGATTCTCGCATAAGCAGTCGCATACCGCGCTGCCAAGTCCGCCGATAACGCTGTGTTCCTCTGTCGTAACCACCTTGCCTGTCTTTTTAGCAGAGGCAATAATAACGTCCTTGTCAAGCGGTTTAATCGTATGGATATTGACAACTTCCGCGCTTATGCCGTCAGTTTCAAGCATCGCAGCCGCTTCTAATGCAGATGATACCGTAATGCCGCATGCTACAATCGTAACGTCCGTACCTTCTCTTAGCACCACGCCTTTACCCACTTCAAATTTATAATCAGGTCTGTCATTGATAACCGGAACCGCCGCACGTCCGAATCTTAAAAATACGGGACCATTAATCTCTATTGCCGCCCTGACAGCCGCCTTTGCCTCTACATCATCAGAAGGCACGATAACCGTCATGCCGGGAATAGTTCTCATCAGCGCTATATCTTCGTTGCACTGGTGCGTAGCTCCATCTTCCCCGACGGTAATGCCTGCATGGGTTGCGCCGATTTTTACATTCAGGTGCGGATAGCCGATAGAATTACGAACCTGTTCAAAATTACGTCCTGCCGCAAACATAGCAAAGGAACTGATAAAAGGAATTTTCCCACAGGTTGCAAGACCAGCCGCAATACCTGTCATATTACATTCTGCAATACCACAGTCAATGTGACGCTCCGGAAAAGCTTTCTTAAATACTCCGGTCTTGGTTGCCGCCGCAAGGTCTGCGTCCAAAACCACCAGATTAGGATACTCTGCTCCGCACTCTACCAGCGCATTTCCGTAACTTTCCCTTGTTGCCACTTTTTTTACATCTGACATAATGCTTCACCTACTTTCTCCAAATCTGCCATTGCAATCTCGTACTCTTCATCGTTGGGCGCTTTGCCATGCCAGCCTATGCTGCCCTCCATATAAGAGACGCCTTTTCCTTTTAATGTCTTGCATATAATCGCCGTCGGCATCCCTTTTGTATTCCGTGCCTCTTTAAACGCCTGCTCAAGCTGGTCGAAATCGTTGCCGTCTATCTTAATTACATGGAAGTTAAACGCTTCAAATTTTTTATCGATAGGATTAGGAGAACACACGTCGTCAATACTGCCGTCAATCTGCAATCCGTTATTGTCCACAATCACTACGAGATTGTCCAGTTTCCTATGTCCGGCAAACATGGAAGCCTCCCATACCTGGCCTTCCTCAAGTTCGCCATCGCCAAGCAGCGTATATACCCTGTAATCTTTTTTATCCATCTTTCCTGCAAGAGCCATGCCGACTGCCGCCGAAATACCCTGTCCCAAGGAACCGGACGACATATCTACGCCCGGCGTCTCCTGCATACAGGGATGCCCCTGTAAATATGAACCCAAATGGCGCAGCGTAGGCAAGTCCTCTATGGGGAAATAACCTCGGTTTGCCAGCACTGAATATAAGCCCGGAGCCGTATGCCCTTTAGATAACACAAACCTGTCCCTATCGGCTTTTTTCGGGTCTTTCGGGTCAATATTCATTTCTTCAAAATAAAGATATGTAAAGATATCCGCAGCAGATAAAGAGCCACCGGGATGTCCGGCTTTTGCTCCGTAGACTGCAGCTACAATACCCTTACGGACTTCATTAGCCGTTTTTTGTAACTCTAACTTATTCATCGTAAACCTCCTAGATATTTTATTTTTCACCTTACATCCATCTTACCACAATGCACGATTTACCGCTACACAAAATTGTGCGACAAATCTACGCTCTATAAGCTATTGCTGTCCGGGCTGCCCATAATAAGCGTCGATGCCATGTTTTCTATAATAATGCTTATCCTGCAGTTCCTGCGGTGCAGGATTGACTTTCGGATTAATGGTTTCCGTCCGGTACGCCATCTTCGCCACTTCTTCTAAGACAACCGCATTATGGACTGCATCATGCGCACTCTTCCCCCAGGCAAAAGGTCCATGATTCTTACACAAAACTGCCGGAACCGCCATGATGTCAATATTCATTTTCTTAAATTCATTGACAATTAAAAGTCCTGTATTCTGCTCATAAGCATCTTCTATCTCTTCTTTAGACAGACATCTTAAACACGGTACTTCTCCGTAAATATAATCTGCATGCGTTGTTCCGTAACAAGGAATGCTTCTGCCCGCCTGCGCCCAGCTCGTAGCATACGAGGAATGTGTATGCACTATGCCGCCGATTTCAGGATAGGCCTTATATAACTCCATATGGGTCGGCGTATCAGACGAAGGGTTATATCTTCCTTCGATTTTATTGCCGTTTAAATCCATCAGCACCATATCATCCGGCGTTAATTTGTCATACTCCACGCCTGAGGGTTTAATGGCAAATATACCTGTTTCTTCATCAATAGCGCTGACATTTCCCCATGTAAAAGTGACCAGTCCGTATTTGGGCAGAAGCATATTTGCCTCATAGACGCTTTTCTTTAAATCTTCTAACATATCTCGTCCCCCTTTTTATTATTGTAGGCATTTAACTGCAGCCCTTTCAATCTCAAGCCCTTTTGAATAACGCTCCATAAATTTATTGAAACCTTCTACGTCCTCTTTATGCGGAGCTTCTTTGATTCCCTTCTGCCCGACGAAGACCTTCTTTTCAAGAAATGCAGCTAATGTTTCCCCCGATTCTCTATTCATCATATAAGAGGCAAGCAACGCCATGCCCCACGCGCCGCCTTCTCCTGCCGTCTCCATAACGCTTACCGGCGCGTTAATTGCCGCTGCCAGAATACGCTGTCCCACGCCTTTAGTCTTAAACAGACCTCCATGTCCAAACATCTCGTCTATCTGTACGCCTTCTTCCTTAAACAGAATATCCAGACCTGTCTTTAAAACGCCCAGCGCCGTAAAAAGATGCACTCGCATGAAATTAGCAAGGTTGAACTTGGCATCCGGCATACGCACGAAAAGCGGTCGTCCTTCCTCAAATTCGGTAATATGCTCACCTGAAAAATAATTATAGGCAAGCAGACCGCCGCAGTCGTCGTCTCCTTCCAGCGCTTTGCGATAGAGCGTGCCAAACAATTCATTCATATCAACCTTCATTCCCATACTCTGCGCAAACTCTTTAAAAAGACCAACCCATGCATTTAAATCGGAAGTACAGTTGTTGCAATGCGCCATTGCCACCAAGCTGCCGTCAGGGGTTGTAACAAGGTCGATTGCATCATATACTTTGCTTAATTCTTTCTCTAAGACTACCATTCCAAACACGCTGGTTCCTGCAGATACATTACCCGTCCTCTTAGCAACGGAATTAGTCGCCGCCATACCGGTTCCGGCATCCCCCTCCGGCGGGCAGAGCGGTATGCCTGCCTTAAGCCTGCCGGAAGGGTCTATCAGCTTTGCCCCTTCTTCACTCAATGTTCCGGCATTTTCTCCTGCCGTCAAAACTTCCGGCATAATTTCCCTCAGTTTCCAAGGGAAATTCTTATTGGCTACAAGTTCGTCGAACTGGGCAATCATTTTATCATTAAAATCCCCCGTACCTATGTCAATCGGGAACATTCCTGATGCTTCGCCTACCCCAAGAACGCGCCTGCCTGTCAACTGCCAATGTACATATCCTGCAAGCGTTGTAAAAAAACGAATTGAAGAAACATGCTCCTCATCATTTAAAATCGCCTGATAAAGATGCGCAATGCTCCACCTCTGTGGGATATGATAATTGAATAATTTCGTCAATTCCTCTGATGCCTGTCCGGTAATTGTATTTCTCCATGTACGGAAAGGAACTAAAAGTTCACCCTTCCCATCAAATGCCATATACCCATGCATCATGGCGCTGAATCCAATCGCGCCAATTCTTTCAAGCATAACGCCATAGCGTTTCTTGACATCCTCTGTCAAATCCCGATAGCAGTCCTGAAGGCCGCTCCAGACATCTTCCAAGCTATAAGTCCAAATTCCATTCTCAAGCCTATTCTCCCAATCATGCGCTCCAGAAGCAATAGGTTCATTATCCCCTGAAATCAAAACCGCTTTAATCCTGGTGGAGCCAAACTCAATTCCCAACATGGTTTTACCTGTTTCAATCTGGATTTTTATCTCATTTATTGCAGCTTCCATTTTAAAAACCTCCCATTAAATTTACATTATATAGTCTTTTATCAGTTTATCATAATATTATTATATATGTATCTACATTTTCTAGCAATCATAAACTATTTTAATTCAATGCAAACCGTTTTTAATTATACTAGACTTAAACCTGATTTTTAAATGAATGCACAGTTATTATCATACATATACTTAATTAACAACATAGTAGGCGGGCATTTTCTTGAAAAAGAGACTCTCTCCCAAACAATGGCTCGGAGCAGTTGTAATCTTGCTCCTTTTTATCTTATTGACATTCTTTTTGTATGGCACATTTCACGAAGACTCACAGTTTGAAAAATTCACGGAAGAACTGTTCAAATCAGAGATGTGCGCAAACCCAATCAATCTCCACTTTACTTTGACAGATGCGTCCAAATACGGAATTGATGAAAGCAGCGTCCCACTTCCCGTATATCATGCGGGAGAAGCTCTTGAAAACAGGGACAGGGCGGACGAAATTCTGCTTTCTCTAAAGAATTTTAATCCGGATAAACTGTCTTCCGTGAATCAATACACTTATATACTTTTATCCTCTTATCTGGCTGCGTCCAAAGAGAATGCTTCTTATCTTTATTATGAAGAACCGCTCTCGCCGTCTTCCGGCGTACAGTCAGGTCTGCCGCTATTGCTTTCGGAATACAGGATATCATCTGTAAGCGATGTAGAAAATTACCTTTCAATTCTTACGCAGATTCCTTCTTATCTTGAGGGCATCATTCTTTATGAGCGAGAAAAAGCGGAGCAGGGGCTTTTTATGTCCGATTCTTCCGCCGACAAAGTAATTGAACAGTGTACAATGTTAATGGCGCCGCGCAGCCTTGAATCCGGTGAACATTTTCTGGAAACAACCTTTGAACAACGCCTTAATGATTTAGTGACGCAAGGAGTAATAAGCGAAACACAAGCGCAAAGCTGGATATCGGAAAACAACCGCCTTCTCTTGACCGTAATCGCTCCCGCCTATGATAAGCTTGCCGATGAGCTGACGCTTTTAAAAGGCAGCGGAACCAACTCACAAGGGCTTGCATACTACCCCGACGGTCAGGAATACTATCAGGCATATCTGCGCATTAATACAGGTTCTTACAGAAACATACCAGAGATAAAGGAAATGCTTGCAAAAGATTTTGAAAAAAACTTCACGGCTATGATTACGCTTTTTAGGCAGCAGCCTGATTTAAATTCCCTGCTTGCTGACGGCAGCTCTTATTTTCCAGCCCTTACGCCGGAAGATATGCTGCTTAAGCTGCAGTCCATGATAGCGCAAGATTATCCGCCTATCACTTACAACATGGACAACGCAGCCGCCGACAGTGCGCCCTCAAGCAGCAATACTATTCAATGCAGCATCAAATACGTGGACGAATACCTTGCGCCGTACTCCGCCCCGGCATTCTATCTGACGCCGCCGATTGATGATGCAAGTGAAAACGTCATATACATAAACACTATGGACAATACCGATGACCTTACCCTCTTCACAACACTTGCGCACGAAGGATATCCGGGGCATTTGTATCAGACCGTATATCATCAGAATTATGTTCAGGCTAAAGGCGCCTCGCCGCTGCGAAACATTCTGAATTACGGCGGATATATAGAAGGCTGGGCTATGTATGTGGAGCTTAACTCTTATGATTATGCCATTAATCTGACAAAAGATATATACCCCGAAACAGAATACCTATATACGGCGGAAAAGCTAAACAGACAGATTCAACTGTGCCTCTATTCGCTGCTTGACATTATCATTCATTATGAAGGCGCATCATATGAAAGGGTGAAGGCTATTCTCTCCGCCATCGGCTTTACGGAAGAAGAAAGCATACGCAGCATTTATGAATATATTATAGAAGAACCCTGTAATTATTTAAAATATTATCTGGGGTATTTAGAGATTGAGGAATTAAAGCAGCAGGCTCAGAGCCTCTGGGGAGACTCATATACGCCTTACCGTTTCCATACTTTCATACTGGATAACGGTCCGGCGGACTTTAGGACTCTTGGAAGACTGCTTGCGCTTACACAGTCATAAACATTCCGTCGAACGTACCATCAATAAGGGGCATCGCATTGCGCGCCGCCCCTTTATCATTATTCTATAGACTTCAAAGATTCCGCCATATTAATTTTTTCAAGCTTAAAGAACATTATGCAGTTCACAAACATAGCAAATACGAAAGTAAATATCAGGCTGAGCATATAGCTTGCAGGCTTTACAATCGTTTTAAAGGAAATCATGTCAATCTGGACATTGTACATGACAAACTGATGAAGGAACTTGCCTAATAAAAGCCCCACGACTGCACCTATAGCCGTTAGTATCAGATTTTCACGGAAAACATAGTCCGCGGTTTCTTTCGAATAAAACCCAAGCACCTTTATTGTCGCTATCTCCCTTATCCGCTCGGTTATATTTATATTGGTCAGATTATACAGCACAATGAAGGCAAGGCTCCCTGCGCAGACTATAATAAGGGCGACGATATAGTCCATGTTTTTCATCATATTGCCGACTCTGTCACGCATATCCTGAATAACTGAAACGGAAAGGACATTGTCCATATCGGCAATCCGCGCCGCCGCTTCATGAATGTCCGCCCCCTCTTTTGCATTGGCATACGCGCTCTTATATTCAGGCTCTGCGCCAAGCTGCTTAATATAACCCTCTTTATTAATATAAATATAATTATAAACGAAGTTTTCGCATATAGCAGATACGGTCACTTCCATGCTGTTCATGTCGTTATCCCTTAAAACCACAGTATCCCCTGCTTTAATCCCCATGCTTTCTGCAATCTTAGATGTAAGGACTGCCTCCGCCCCCGTCGGATAGGCAATCGCCTCACCCGACAGCGTATGCAGATTTACAAATTCGCTTACTTCTTCTACATTTTGGAAAACCTCCATATATACGGATTTGGTTTTACCGTTATAATCCATGTCTACGCTTTCTTCATAGCGATATGCTATACTGTCGATCATATCCGCAGTATTCTTAGTCATATTATCAATATCCGAATCGCTCACCCGCTCCGAAAAGCTGATTCCTATATCGTATATCTGAATCTCATCATACTGCAGATCCGCAATATCCATCACGGAATCTTTGATGCCGAAACCTGTTACAAGCAGCGCGGTACAGCCGCTTATGCCAAGCACCATCATGAAGAACCTTTTCTTATAGCGCACGATATTGCGTGCTGAAACCTTATGTAAAAACTTCATTCTGTTCCAGATGAAAGTAATCTTCTCTAAGAAAATGCGCTTGCCGTTCTTAGGCGCTTTCGGACGTATAAGTTCCGCCGGCACACTGTAAAGTTCATACTTACAGGAGAAATATACCGCCCCTACGGAGCAGAGAATCGCTGCCGCAAGTGAAAGCGCCGCCACCCCGAAATTAAGAACATACTTGATTTCCGGCATGTCGTACATAATCTTATACCCTTCCCAGATTACCTTCGGGAAAAGCCACGAGCCAACCGCGCAGCCTATTACAGCGCCTACTAAAGCCGCGCTTCCGGCATAAAACAGGAACTTGCCCATAATGACTCTGTTATCATATCCAAGCGCCTTTAATACGCCAATCTGCGTCCTCTGCTCTTCCACCATCCTATTCATGGTCGTCATGCACACCAATGCGGCAACCAGAAAGAAGAATACCGGGAATACATTAGCAATGCCCGCCACGATTTCTGAATCGCTCTCGTAACACGCATAGCCAATATTAGTATTGCGGGTGAGCGCATAATAATCCGGTTTTTCGATATCATCAAGCTCCGCCTGCGCGTCGTCTATCTTTTGCTGCGCGTCCGCCACCTCTTTATCAAAATCGCTCTTAGCGTCTTCATATTCGATTTTGGCATCTGCAATATCTTCCTTAGCGGTTAAAATATCCTCTCTTGCCGTCGAAATATCTTCTCTTGATGATGCGAGTTCATCTCTTGCCGTATTAAGCTGCGCCTCACCGTTAAGAAGCTGTCTCTCGTTTTCTTCTATTTCACTCCTCATCGCCGCTATCTGTTCCCTGCCCGCCTGAATCTGCATTACAGCAGCCTGATACTGCTCTGCGGGTAACATTGCCGCCATTGCCGGAAGCTGTGCTTCTCTTTCGTCAAGCTCTGCTTCCTGCGCGTCAAGCATGTCTTTTGCCTGTTGGATTTCTGCTCTTCCGTCGGCTATTTCCTGCTCTCTGTCAGCAATCTCCTGTTCGCCGTCCGTGATTTGCTGTTCACCGTCAGCTATTTCCTGCTCGCCGTCGGCAATCTCCTGTTCGCCGTCCGTAATCTGCTGCCAAGCCGAGTCCAGTTCTTCCTGTGCTTCCGCCTTTTTATCGTCAAGTTCTGTCTGTGCGTCGTCTATTTTCTCCTGCGCCTCTGCAATCAATTTATCGTATCTTATCTGAACAAGCTCCTGCGTTTTATCCTCTACCGACTCTTGAAGCGAGTCAATATAATCTTCATATTTATCCGTATATACATGGTATTTCTGCCTCATCGTCAAGTATATTCCCGTCAGGTAATCGCAGTCAAAAGATTCTTTCGGCACGCAGATAAACGCTGCAATCCTGCCATCGCCAATAGCCGTAGTCCCTCTCTCGAAATTAATATAGCATGGGGACTGTACGATGCCGACCACAGTATATGTAGTATTTCTAAACATTTCCAGCGTATCTTCATTATTATTTTCTGTTACCGTGATATGCGAGCCAATCATTGACTCGCCCGCCATATTGGCATCCAGAACGCACTCGTCTGCGCTCTCCGGCAGCCTTCCGGCAGTCACCGTAACCATATTAATCGTTTCCGGCACAGTGAAAATTTTGTATGCAGACTCGCTGCCGTCTTCTATTACACATAAAGCGTCAACGGATATAGTTCCTTCCGCAGCTTCTATTTCTTCAAGCTCTGTAAATTTTTCAACGTCTTCTTCCGTAAAGCCTATAGTTGAGAGCAGATTAAAGTCAAAGAAATTCCTCTCTCTAAGATAGTCGTTCTCCGTTTCTATCATAGCCGGAGTAGTCATTTTAAGCCCCACATATAAGGCAACCCCAAGCATCACAATCGCCAGAATCGCCATATACCGTCCTAAGCTTGCTTTAATCTCCCTTATGGTTGTTTTTATCATTGCACCGCTCATTTAACTGACTCCTTGTACCTTAGCCATAACTCTAAGAAGGTTTACCTACTGTAATTACCACTCGATTTCTTCTACAGGAACTATGCTCTCATTCATTTCTATCTTCTGCACTGTTCCGCTCTTTACTGTGATTATTCTGTCCGCCATGGCAGTAAGCGCCTGATTATGTGTAATGACTACGACTGTCACGCCCTCGTTGCGGCATGTATCCTGAAGCAATTTTAATACGGCTTTTCCCGTATTATAATCCAGCGCGCCGGTCGGTTCGTCGCAAAGCAGCAGTTTCGGATTTTTGGCAAGCGCCCTCGCAATAGCTACCCGCTGCTGTTCGCCGCCCGATAATTGCGCGGGGAAATTCCCCGCCCGCTCTTTTAAGCCTACCATTTCCAGAACCGTCATAGCGTCCATGGGATTTTTACAAATCTGCGCCGCCAGTTCTACATTTTCAAGCGCCGTCAGATTTTGCACCAGATTATAGAACTGGAATACAAAGCCGATGTCAAACCGTCTGTACGATGTAAGTTTCTTGCTATTGTAAGCAGAAATATCCTCGCCGTCCAGAAGAACTTGTCCGGCAGAAAGAGCGTCCATGCCGCCCAATATATTTAAAATCGTCGTCTTTCCTGCGCCGGACGCGCCTACGACCACGCAAAACTCCCCTTTTTCGATGGTAAAATTAACATCTTTAAGGGCTTCAATATCCACTTCGCCCATGTGATAGGTCTTGCTTACATTCTTAAATTCTACAAATGCGCCCATTTTAATAACCATGTTCCTTTCTTTTGCCTGCGGATTTATGTGCCTAAACACAAACCTTTCGTAACATATGTGAACATTTACTTACAGCCTTTTACGTTTATATCTGATATTTTCACATTTTATCATATTTTCCCGCCTGCTTAAATAGGTTGATTATTAAAAAAATATAAAAGATGCAGCCCTACATAAGTTTCGCCAGCATAATGCTTGCGGCAACGCCTGACATTGTGGCAAGAAGCGCGCCTTTAAGGGTATATTTGGTTTTAGTGACTTTAGCCGCCATATAATATACCGACATGGTATAGAATACGGTTTCCGTGCAGCTTGTCATTATCGACGTCGTCATGCCGATTAACGAGTCCGGCCCGTGGTTTTTGAAGATATCAAGCACCAGTCCCGTCGCTGCCGAGGACGAAAACATTTTAACCAGAATGAGCGGCACTAACTCTGATGAAAAGCCAAGCCTCTCCGTAATGCCTGAGAACAAACCGCCCAGAAATGTAAGAAAGCCCGATGCGCGCAGTATCCCTACCGCCACCATCAGCCCAATCAATGTAGGCATAATCCGTATTACCGTATAGAAGCCGTCCTTTGCTCCTTTAATAAAATCTTCATATACGTTTGACTTAACCGTAAGCCCATATGCCACTATATAAAAAATAATAACCGGAATAATAATGTTAGAAAAATGTGTAAAAAGCTGTGCCATAGAAATGCCTGCATAAATTCTTTACTTATAATTTATGCAGGCCAAGATTCCATTATTCCAAGCTTTAACGCTCCCATGATGCCCTGCTTATCATCAAGGCTCTGCAGCACGATGTACGAATCCAAGTCTTCCAATTCTTTTGTCTTTAAATAACCGTTTAGCAGCTCTTTAAATCTATCCCTAATCATCGGAAGAAGCTGTTTCTGGTGCATAACGCCGCCTCCCAGGATAATGCGCTGCGGCGACAATATACAAGTATAATTAACAAGCGCCTGGGCAATATAGTCTGCTTCCATCTCCCAGACTTCTTTTTTATCCGAGAGTTCAGCCGCTTTCTTTCCCCATCTGCCCTCAATGGCTGGCCCGGCTGCAAGCCCTTCAAAACAATTCTCATGGAAGGGACAGAACCCCTGATAATTATCATCATGACGCTTGTGAAGCAGTATATGTCCGCCTTCAGGGTGCAGCATTCCATGCAGCAGTTTACCATCAGAAATTATGCCGACGCCGATTCCCGTTCCTATGGTAATGTAGATGCAACTGTTAAGGCCTTTCCCTGCTCCCCATGTATACTCTCCCAACACGGAACCGTTCACATCCGTGTCAAAGCCCACAGGAACATTAAGCGCCTTTTTAAACGCCCCTACTATATCATAGTTCTTCCACGCCGTCTTGGGTGTCGTCGTAATATAACCGTAAGTGTCGGAATCACGGTTTAAATCAATCGGTCCGAAACAGCCGATTCCCAATGTCTCTATACCTTTTTCCCGAAAAAATGAAATCAGCCGCGGAACCGTAATCTCCGGAGTCTCAGTAGGTATTGATATCTGTTCTAATATCTCGCCATTTTCATTGCCTATGGCGCATACCATCTTAGTACCGCCTGCCTCTAATGCGCCTGCTAACATGACAATTCTCCTTTTATAAGTTTCTGCAAAAATTCAGACGAACTTCTCATGCACTGTTCCTGATTCGGCGCGTCAAAATGCTCAACCGCCAGATAATCGTCATAGCCGTTTGCTTTAAGCTTCATAATAAGTTCTGCAATGGGAATGTTCCCTGCCCCTGTGGCAACCGAGGAAAATCCTTCTCCGCGGTCCTTACAATGCACATGTGCCACTTTGTCCTTAAGAAGCTCCCATGCTTTCATAACGTCTTCCCCGTTATAGATAAAATTCCCCATATCCAGCGTATAGCGCAGTCCCGGAACGTTTTCCAGAAACCATTTTATACCGTACATATTGGAAAGTGGAGACTTTATATCATCAAAATCCTCGACCGTCACCGTCACGCCTGTATTAGAAGCAACCCTTACGCAGTCGTTAAGTCCTTTCGCCATATTTACAGCCTTGTCATTATGGTTAAAGAAATCAGACAGCCTTTCATAATCATGCGCCAGCGTCCACATTTCATCAGCTTCTGCCTGTGAAAGGAATCCCGGTACAACGAGAATCTTTCCGACATTCAGCCTTACGGCGGTTTCAATATGCCTATTTATCTTATCCGCCTTGGACTTATTCTCCATTTTGTAAAACTCATAGATGCAGCTTATTCTAAGCCCCGCATCTTTTAATAGTTTGAGCGTCTCTTCATGCTCAAGAAGATGTTCCAGACGAATCTCAACCGCCTCAATCCCTGCTGCGTATACTCCCTGCAGCAGTTTTTCTATTGGCTTGCCGCTCTGCCCTGCAGCCTGCAAAATATGGTCGAAAAATACGGATATTTTCACAGCTTAACTTCCTCACATTCCATCTTTTTCCTGCTTGCGGCAACCGGAGCGCAGAAACGCACAGCGTTGATAATTATTTTCTGAATCTCCGGTTTATAGTACACTGGGTACTCCTCATGCCCCGGCTGAAAATAAAATATCTTGCCAAGCCCCCTTGAAAAAGTACAGCCGCTCCTAAACACTTCCCCGCCGGAAAACCAGCCTGTAAAAACTACATCGTCCGGCTTGGGAATGTCAAAAAATTCTCCATACATTTCTTCCTGCGAAAGCTCAATCATATCCGGCACGCCTTTTGCTATAGGGTGCGACGGTGCGGTACACCAAAGTTTCTCACTGTCGCCATGCCGCCATTTTAATGTCATGGAGGTTCCTAAAAGCCGTTTCATAATCTTGCTAAAGTGCGCCGAATGAAGGGCAATCAAACCCATTCCCCCCAATACATGGTTCTGTACGCGCTCTGCAACAATATCAGAAAACTCATCCTGCAAAGCATGGCTCCATATAATCAGCACATCTGTTTCAGCCAACACTTCCTCACTCAGCCCATGCTCCGGCATATCAAAAGTCGCCGTTCTTACCTCGAAGTCTTCTTCGCTTTGTAAAAAGGAAGCAATACAGCCATGAATACCGTCCGGATATACTTTTGCGATATTTTCATATTCCCTCTCATGCTTATATTCATTCCAAACCGTCACCCTAATCATACCAAAGCCATGTCTCCTTCTTACGACTCTACGATATCCAAAAGCTTTCCTGTTATCTCCGCCATATTGGCTGATACGCGCTTCGTATTCTGTGAAATCTCCACATTTCTCTCTACTACCGCAGATATGCTTTCAATCTGCTTAACCGCATCGGCAACAGTACTTACGTTGTCGCGCACCATGCCCGTAATCTTCCCAACATCGGCATTGGTTTTCTCTATATCTTCTACTACGCTGCTGAAAGTCTCCGCCGTCTTATCCGTAATTTCTTTTCCGCTTTCTACCGCTAATATGGAATTGGTAATCAACTCGTTAGTCTCTTTAGCTGCCTGTGAGCTTCTCGCCGCAAGCTCTCCTACCTGTGTCGCCACAACCGCAAAGCCTTTACCCATCTCACCCGCGCGCGCCGCTTCGATAGAAGCATTTAAGGAAAGCATATTAGTCTGCTGTGCAATTGAGTTGATTTCATCAATAATCTTCTCAATAGCTGCCGACATTTCCGCAATCTTATACATAGACTCCTTAAGCTGGTCCACCTGAGACTGCGTCTGCATGATTTTCTTAACGGTCTCGCTCGTATCCGAAGTCACATTTACAGATACGTCAACGCTTCCATTAAGCTCGTCTACCAGCCTGTTCATAATCTGCTGCAAGCCCTCAAGCGCATCTTTCTGCTCTCCGGTTCCATTATAGATACTATCCGCATTTTCAAGCGTCTCGCTCGATACGGCGTCTAAATCCGTACATACGCTTTTTACATCCCTAATCAAAGTCTTGTTATTTTCCACATCGGCTTTCTGCTGCTCCAAAAGCGTCTCATTTTCCTTGATGCTGCTATGTATACTGCTTAACATCTTATTGATGCTCTCAGAAAGCTGTGTATACTCTTCGTTACCCTTTTCGTTTACCGTAATATTAAAGTTGCCGGCTGCAATACCCGATGTAGATGTAATAATATTATTGATGCCTCTTATTATCTTACTGTCAACCAGACGGTTAATAGTAACAAGCAGTACGCCGAAAATAATAAGCATGCTAATCGCTACTACGATAAGCTGGCTGCGCCTTGCACTGTAATACTCATTAGAAGGCATAAATGTCCCGATGATTTTTCCATCATATGCCTCCGCCTGATAATAACCGCTTTTATTATTTATTTTAGCCTTGCCGCGTCCTGTAAGTTCATCCGGGAAACCTGCGTCTTTAGCGGCTGTTCCAATTAAATTATTGTCAGGGTGCGCAAGAATAAGCCCGCTGCTTTGGTCAATTGCATATACATATCCGTTCTCGCCATAGTCTATACTGTTAAGCACAACATTGATATCCGTTCCGGCAAGCGTGCTTTCAAGGACTTCCGGACGCACTCCTACCTGCACAAGTCCCTTGTCGTCCTTACGCGCTACGCCGATATACTGCATAACTATGCCTTCAGCCACGTTTTGCTGTGGTTCCTGCGCGATTTCAATAGAAGGATCGTCTACAATGACCATGAATGCGTTGGACTGTTCTCCGCTCTTCATATCAAATCCGATATATGAGTCTATGGTACTGCTCGTAATGATTCCGTCCTCGTCGATGATATGTAACTCGTTTACCTTAAGCCTGTCCTTAATTTCATTTAGCTTATCCATGTTTCCGTTAATTGAGCTGTCCATCGCAAGCATATCCGCAAAAGCCCGTGCCTTAGCCAGATTGTCTTCGCTAAGGTTTTCCGTCAGTCTCTGAATGTTTTCTTCATTGCTTTCCAACTTCTCTTTTACTGTTTCAAGCCGCTCTTGGCTGGAAACAGTATTGCTGTTCTGATTTACAAAAGTCTGCAATACAAAAATAGCTGTGATCGTGCATAAAAATGCCGCCAGCATGTAGATAAAAAGGTATTTTGTGATAGTTTTTTTCATTTGGCTCCCCTTCCTTTGATATGATAGGTAAATTATATCATCTTAAAAGAAATGAAGCAATGGTTTGCGTCACACCTTCTGCTTTCCGCTTTTCACCTTACAATACACCACCGCCACAGCCGTGCTGATAAATGTAGCGACTATCGCAGGAGCAATAACCGCCGCCGGATTCACGCTGCCGTACTGCTGCCTGTATACAATCATGTTTACCGGAATAAGCTGTAATGACGAAATATTCAATATAAGAAAATCGCACATCTCTTTGGATGCTGTGCGTTCTTTCTTTTCCATGACGCTATCCGGCAAATATTCCGGATTCCCCCGCTCCGCCTCTAACTTGGCAAGTTCTTCCATGGCCTTTAGCCCTGCCGGGGTACACGCCCAGCCAAGACCAAGAATATTGGCTATCAGATTAGTGGATATGTATTCTCTCGAAGGATGGTTGCGTGGAATATTAGGAAAGATAAAGGACACGAATGGAGAGATTCCTTTAGTCAGTTTCGCAATCAGACCGGATTTCTGCGCAATCTCCATCAGCCCCACCCACAACGCAGTGACGCCTATCATGGTAATGCACAAGGATACCGCTTCTCCTGCGGAGTCTAAAGCCGCTTGTGATACTGCTTCAATGTTTCCGGTAAACGCGCCGAATATGACGCCGATTAAAATCATAAATGCCCAGATATAATTTAACATAATGAAGAAAGCATACTTTTCAGCAAGGTCATATTTATATCACCTAAACGCCGTTATGTATGCTGTTCCTTAATTTTCTTATATGCATTTTATGCGGTAAATCCACACTTTATGTATTATCTTTATACGCCAGAACTGCCTTTCGCAGGCAGTTCCATGTTTCTATTATTACGCCTCAACGCCCCTGCTCTTCATATACTCTATGACAGCCCCAACCGTGGTAAGCTGTTCCAAATCTTCTGAGGGAATCTCTACTCCGTACTCCTCCTCAAAAGCCATTACCAATTCATATAAGTCCAGCGAATCTGCCCCCAAATCATCTTTAAAGGAAGAGTCCTCTGTAATTTCAACATTCTCCAGATTTAATTGTTCCTGAATAATTTCTTTTACTCTTTCCAGCATTTTCATGTCTCCTTTTTATGATTCTTTTTATGATTTTTCTTATAATAAATCCGACACTCAAAATATAGTATGTGTTCACATAGTTGTCAATCCCTTTTTACACATTTTTACAGTTTTATATTTTCACTTGTTAAGCAGATATTGATATATTTCTCTTTTGGATACTCCGCGGTCTTTTGCCACTTGTTTCATAGCGTCTTTTTGCGCCATTCCTTCCTTCTCATAGTATGCCATATGTTCTTCTATAGGCATTTCCTGCCACGACTCCCGTTCTTCCTCCTTTTTTATCTGACGGCTTTTTCCCTCGATTACCAGTACATATTCCCCTCTTGGCTCTTCTTTTTCATACAACAGCAGTGCGTCTTCTATGGTAGTCGGAAGTATCGTTTCAAATTTTTTCGTCAATTCCCTGCACAATGTCAGTTTCCTGTTTTCCAGCGTTTCATGCAGCAGCGTAAGCGTCCTCACCAAATGGTGCGGCGCTTCATAGATAATAATCGTTCTGGATTCTTCCTTTAATTCTTCAAGAATTTCCGCTCTTATCTTTTTATCGGCGGGAAGAAAACCTTCAAAACAAAATCTGCCTGTGCTTAACCCCGACAGGGTAAGCGCAGTAATGCAGGCGGACGCTCCCGGAAGAGACGTGACCGTTATCCCCTCCTGATGGCATTTCTGCACCAGCACTTCGCCTGGGTCGGAAATCGCCGGAGTTCCCGCATCAGTAATAAGCGCGACGTTCTTTCCCTGCAAAAGCTGTGTTATCAGATAATCTGCTTTTTCTACTTTATTATATTCATGATAACTGGTCATAGAAGTTTTTATTGCAAAATAATTTAGCAGCTTAATACTGTTCCGCGTATCTTCTGCAGCAATCATGTCAACATTTTTTAATGTTTCTATTACGCGCGGCGTCATATCTCCCAGATTTCCAATGGGAGTAGCGCACAAGTATAATATTCCTGACATCTCAATTCCCTCTTATTTAATTCAGTTATTCAGACGCGTCTTCTGTTTTCGGTTCACTTGGTAACAGCGCGTCTTTCGTATAATTCATCCTGGCATTCCATAAAATCCACTCATCATATCCTGCGTCATAAACCGCCTGAATTTGCGCCCTGACTTCCGCAGCGCCATACGTTATATGCCCCTTCACCCAGGTTGCGGTAAAGTCCTGAAGCCACACCCGCACAATGGCAGTTCTATCAGTTCTATCAAGGCTGTTCTCGCTTACACTGGCAGTCCCTTCTGTTCTTTCGAGGCTGTTCGCACTCACATCTTCGACTGGCTCTAATTTTTTCTTAGACTCGCTCATGGCATGGTATACAGTCTCATACGGCTCTTTATCCGGCACTTCCAGGCCGTACACCCCATTAGAATAATGCGAAGGGTATACCATCGGACAGATATAATCCAAATGCGCCGCCATTTCCTGATAATTCTGTCCGACAAGCGCAGCATCATATTCATTATCAATAATTGTGCCAAAAACATCGGCTGACACTTTGACTCCAAGCGGGTGAAGCTTATTATAAGCGTATTCTGTGAATCCTGTAATTACTTCTTCCTTTGTCATGGTTTCAGCCGCCTCGCCATAGTCCACGCTGCCCGCATTTACATCAGTAGAAAATCTGATATAGTCAAATTGAATCTCATCAAACCCTATCTGAGCCGCCTGCGTTCCTATTTCCACAAGATAATCCCATACTTCCTGCATATACGGATTAACCCACGCGTCTCCGTTTTTGTCACGAAAAACTTCGCCTGAACTTGTTTTCAGGCTCAATTCCGGTTTCATTTCCGCCAGATATGGATCCTTGAATGCAACGATGCGGGCAATTAAATATATGTCTTTCTCGTGAAGTTTCTCAACTAATGCCTCTATATCCTTAATGTATCGTACGCCCGACTCTATCTCTAATACAGTATCGCTCTGCATCTTATAGGTCACAACGCCCTCATCGTTCTTCACATCAATAACCATAGCGTTGAGTTCCGTCTCTTCAACGAGAGTAATGAGTTCATCCATTTTTTCTGAGCCTGCTACCGGTCCGGTTATATATATGCCCTTCACCTTTACCGGCTCAGTTTCGGGTTCCGGCTCAACTTCATTCTCTATTTCGACATCAGGTTCAGACATTGTCGCAGCTTCCTTTTCTATCTCAACCTCCAGCTCCTGCCCCGACACTGTCTCCACTTTTGGCGCCTGTTCCGTTTGCACATTTTCTTCCCTCTCCCAAACAACATCATTCGCAACACCATTTGATGCCACAGACATCTCTTGACCTGCACAACCGGTTATAATAAGCGACATAGCCAACATCAGAAACAACATTTTTCCATATTTTATCATCAGCAACTCACCTTCGTATTAATTATTCAAAACAAGATTTCCATAATCAGAGTTTAGATGAAAAACAAAAATTTACTTCGTAAATTATTTGTAACAAAATAAGGAGTGACTTACCGCTTTTCAGGCATGGAGCTCCGTTTTTGTTCATTTCATCTAAACTCGTGACAGCACATACCAGTTTCGCAGCCGTCTAATATCCATAAATATCATAAATCTCCGGCATATACACTCCCGGTTCTTTGTAAATAATCAACGGTTTTTCCACTTTGAGCCGCGGCCTGCCGCCACGGTTTGATTCTATCAATACCATATTGGGTTCTTTATCGGCAAAGGGATAAACAAGCTGCAGCCGTTTCGGTTCAAGTTTATAGCGGTTAAGCATCACCATGATTTCAGCAAGCCTGAACGGCCTATGTACCATGAAAAAATTCCCGCCCGGCTTAAGCAGTTTTGCCGTCTGAGAAACTACATCTTCCAATGTACATAAAATCTCATGTCTTGCGATTGCTTTGGCGTCAGCCGGATTCTTAAGCCCATGCTGTCCCATCATATACGGCGGATTACAGGTAATAACGTCAAAAGAAGCAGCGTCAAAAAGACTCCCTGCCTCTTTAATGTCTCCTGTTACAATCGAAATTTTATCTTCCAAGCCGTTAAGCAGCACGCTTCGTCTCGCCATATCCGCGCTCTCTTCCTGAATTTCCAAGCCGATAAGGTGCGAAGCTTCTGTTTTTGCCTCCATCAATATAGGGATAATTCCCGTGCCTGTTCCTAAATCTAATACAGAGTTTCCTTCTTTCGCCCTTGCGAAACCCGAAAGAAGAACCGCGTCCATACCGAAACAAAACTTATCCGGATTCTGGATGATTTGATAGCCGTTGCGCTGCAAGTCGTCTATTCTTTCATTTTCTTTTAGCGCAATATTTTTACTGTTTTCCATAGCCGCACTTCCTACAGTTATCAGTTATCATCAAGCTTGGATTTATTGTCTTCCTGTTTCTCCAATTTCTCAAGCTCTTTCAGTTCTTCTTCGTTTACATCTACCTTATGGCTCTTATTATGTTTCCTCTTAAAACGCAGCTGCTCGGCTTTATATTCATGTATTTCTTTTTCATCGTCCACGTCTACGATAACTTTAACTAACTGCCGCAGCACATTTACGCTGTGCACTTCGCCTTTCAAGCCGTCGTCCGTAGTCACGAAATCGCCTACGTTTGGTAATTTCCTATTAAGTTCTTCATAGGTTTCTTCTTCATGGTTAAGGCAGCACATAAGCCTTCCGCAGACGCCGGAAATCTTCGTAGGGTTCAGCGAAAGGTTCTGCTCCTTTGCCATCTTGATAGACACGGGGACAAATTCCGACAGGTGTGTATGGCAGCAAAGCGGTCTTCCGCAGATTCCTATGCCGCCTACTATCTTGGTCTCATCCCTGACTCCGATTTGACGAAGTTCAATCCTTGTCTTAAATACTGCCGCCAAGTCTTTTACCAGTTCCCTAAAGTCTATACGTCCGTCAGCGGTAAAGTAAAACAACACTTTATTATTGTCAAAAGTATATTCCGCATCAATCAATTTCATCGGAAGTTCATGCTTGCCGATTTTTTCCAGACATATCTTAAAAGCTTCCTTCTCCTTCTCCTTATTCGCCGCTTCCTGTTCATCGTCCTTCGGCGTAGCTATCCTAAGGACCGCCTTAAGCGGCTGGACGACTTTATCATCCTCTACCTCGCACGGCTCGCCTACTACCGTACCATACTCTATACCTCTTGCAGTCTCTACGATAACGTGGTCGCTCTTCTTAATATCCAGCTTGCCGGGAGCGAAATAATATATTTTCCCCGCTGTACGAAACCGCACTCCTATTACTTTTGTCATATCTATTCCTCCATTTGTTTTGGCTTCCTTAATTCTCCTGAATCGTTAAAAGCAGCAGCTCCATCGTTAAATCAAAGTTGACGTTTGCCTCAAGCCTTCTCTTTGCCTGTCCAAGCGCCTTAACGATTGTCTCAATCCCTTCATATGTGCTTCTGTCCGCAACCTTGCGTATATGCTGGATTTCATCTTTAAATATCATGCTGTTGGCGTCCTTGGTCGCCTTAAACAGCAGTACATCGCGATACCATACGGACAGGATGTCCAGATAGTCCGTAATTTCAAATTTGTATTCGGAAATCTTTTTGATTGCTTTTACAATCTCGCTTATTTCCATATCATTGATATATTTAACCAGCGTGATTGCCTCTTCCTTTACTTTATCAAACTCCTCACTGGAAGCAAGCATCTTGGCTTTTCCGATATTTCCTCTGGCAAACGCCACGCATATGTCCGCTTTATAATCCGGAACCTTGAGTTCTTCCATAAGAAACTTTTTCACTTCTCTATCAGAAACCGGTTTCATATTCAAAACAACGCAGCGGCTTAACACTGTCGGCAGCAGAGAGTCCACATTTGCCGTCAAAATCAAGATAACCGCATACTCGGGCGGTTCTTCCAGAGTCTTAAGCAAGGCGTTCTGCGCCTGCGCGGTCATTTTTTCTCCTTCGTTCATTATATATACTTTGCGCGGGCTGCTGTATGGCTTAATCACGATGTCGTTATTAAGCTGCGCTCTGATATCCTCAACGCTGATAGTATTAGGCTTTTCATGTGATATATAGATTATGTCGGGCTGATTTCCGCTCTGCGCCTGTTTACATGAATGACATTCGTCGCACGCTTCTATTCCGCCCTTTTCACACTGCAGAGTCTTGGCAAAAACTTTGGCAATGAACTCCTTGCCGGAACTTCTTTCGCCGTTGATGATATATGCGTGCGAAACTTTATTCATGGAAATAGCATTCTGTAAATGTTCTTTTAGCTGTTCCTGTCCGATAATGTCCGTAAATTTTGCCATATTGCCACCCCTTCCCGCAATTTAAGTGAAGATATCCAGAAGCAGACCGCGTATCTCTCCGATTTTATTTAAGATTTCTAAGTTGTCTTTCTCGTCGTTTACAAGCGCCTGCGCCAGTTCATCTAAGTTTTTATCAATCAGACGTATAATTCCATATACGCGATGTCTGCCTTTCCTATCCAGAAAGTTCTCTCTTGCAAAAGCATGTGAGCGGTTGACGATTTCATTTAAGAAGTCTTTTACCAGCGTGCGATATCTTTTCATATCCTTGATATCGCGGTGCTTGGCAAGTTTCTCTCCCTGCATCGTAATTTCTTCCATCATATGTGTGAGAACGCTCTGCAGTTCCTGCTCACCGATTCGGCTCACAAGCGTAAATTTAAATGAATCATCGGTTGTCTCCTGAGCCTGCGGCTGCTGCACCTGAACAGGCTGCTGCACTTGATTTACCTTAATATCCACCTGAATCCTCCATACGCATCTTG
Organism: Butyrivibrio sp.; assembly: GCA_023664865.1. Classification (GTDB taxonomy): domain Bacteria; phylum Bacillota; class Clostridia; order Lachnospirales; family Lachnospiraceae; genus UBA3282. The sequence goes on from JAMPEU010000028.1 coordinate 34,116, forward strand.
TTGTAATGCGTC
>JAMPEU010000029.1 GCA_023664865.1 Butyrivibrio sp.
ACTGATAAAACTGCCATTGTCCATCTTCTTCATGTTGACCTGACATTTCAAATGGTGCAATCATATCCAGACAATGTTTAATTGATTTCTGCGCATACGTTTCCATGTTCCTGTTCCTTTGCCCGAAATATTGAATACAATTCTACCACAAGAATAATGATATTCTCATGAAAGCGATTCATAAAAAGAATAATCCACCAGACCGCTCATTCTATCTAACGCCCCTGCTTCCAGTTCCTTAACCATTAGGCATTCCGGGGATGGCAGCTTTATATTCGGTTCTGCTTCTATGCCAAAGATATAGCTCGCCTGAAAGCCCCGCGGATTATAATTTTTCGGTTTTCCTTCCACAAGTATTGCCTTAAATCCTAAATCTCTCGCCTTTTTAAAACCATACTCTAACAACTCTTTTGAGATGTGCTGTCTTTGCAGCTCTGTCTTAACAGCAACCGGCGACAACAACAAAATTTCGTCCTCGTATCGTCCCTCAATATGAAACCGTGAAAACATGGCGTATCCGATGATTTCATCTTTCTCATCAACCATAATAAGCTCCAGCTTGGGCATATAGTATTTCTTTGCCCGAATTTCTTCAACTAACTGCCGTACAACCTTTCCTTCTTCCATACTATCAGATTCGGCAAAAACACCTTCAACCATATCAAGCGATGGAAGAAGATATTTATCTTCCATAGTTTTAATAATTCTGTCCATTCTAACACCTCTCCATTCACCGTTTCTGCATATTATTATATATTGTTTATATACAGGAAATCAATGAATGGTTTATATTTGTTTGTCTTAATTGAATAAAGGCTTTACACTTTTTATATAATCCGCTATAATAATTATAGCAACAAACATGATAGAATAGGCAATTATAAAAGGTGGTGAGAGTTATGCCAATGACCGAAAAAGAATACAACGGTAATCTTTTAGACCAGCTAACGTTGTTAGAAAGAATTGAAGAAGTTGCAATTGAAACAAAAGATGAAAAGGTTCTAAAAATAATTGAAAAGTTAAAAAAAGAAGTCAACCGCAAACTATATCAAAAACCGCCTTTGACTGATTAATAACCTATATTAAAAAGGTGTAAAGTCTTTATTGAATTATTAAGGCTTTGCACCTTTTAATTTAGTCATTAATACTTCCATATAATCTCATATGCTCCCCTCTAAATATCCGATTTCCCGTAATAATCTCCGATTCTCCCCAGATATTCCCCGATAGAATGATAATTTCCGGAGTAAATTACCGGATCAAACAAAGTCAAGTCAATGCCGTTTGTATCTACGTCAATCCGCTCGTCAACCTGTACGTTTTTTATTCTGGCAAAAAATGTATCCGATTCACCCGTAGCAACTGACGAGAGCACTTCACATTCACATACCCAGCGGCTCTCATCAAGCGTCGGGGCATCAACGCAGACCGCCCTGCCGTAAGTGTATGCCATCTTGTCCTTTGCCCCGTCAAATCCTGATGTCTGCCCGAAATAGTCCATTAACGCAAGCATTCCCGTACTGACAAGATTAATGCTGAATTGCTTTGTTCTTTGTACGTTCTGCTTCGTTTTCTTAGTGCCGTACATACTAATAACAATCAGATATTCTTCGCCCTGCTCACAAGTCTTGCTTACCCATGTAATCGGCGCAAAGTCCGGACTTTTATCTTCATTATAAGTACCGATAATAAATGCGGGCTGCACAATCATCTCATGCCGCGCCCCGATTGATTTTCTTTTCACTGAATTGACGCCTCCTCAATTATCACCTTAAAAATTGCGAGATACATCTCGTCTTTTCCAATGTATTCCTGCCTAATCATCGGATACAATTCTTCCATTTTCTCCCGTATCACCCCGGAACTGTCCCGCACTGCCCTGCCGTTTATCCTAATCCATTTCCGTGTGTTGAGGTTGTAGCTTGCAATCTCAACAGATGGGTTCTGAAGCAGCTCGGAATAAACGTTTTTACGCTTATCAGTAGCCAGATACAACGCCTTGTCGTCCGCAAGCACGAATCCCATCGGTCTAAGCCTCGGTTTTTGGTCCACGACTGTTGCAAGGAAAAAATATGTACACTCGCGGATAAACTGAAAACACCCCTGCGCAGATACTTCCGCCTCGTATTCTTGGGCTTTCAAGATATCGTCGTTTAGCAGAAAATCTATACTGCAATCCAAAAGCCTGCTAAGCTTAATCAATTTCTCCGTCTCCGGAAATGCTGCGTCCATCTCCCAGCGCGAAACCGACTGCCTTGATACATTGAGGCTCTCCGCCATCGCTTCCTGTGTTATTCCCTTTTCTTTTCGCAATACCGCTATTTTTTCTCCTGTTGTCATGCAGTTCCCTCTGTTCCTAGCTATACATTCGCAAACCTGCCAAGCAGTTACTATTTTCACATTATTTTACTACAACCTTCGCCGTCTGTGAATATGTTTTTCTCATAGATGCTCCTTACCATATCCTCAATATCAGACACCCCAGCCCTTGTATACTGCTGCTTAAACTGCTCAATAGAGCCGTCAAAGATAATGCGGCCTTTTGCAAGCACAATAATTCTTTGACATACACAATCCAAATCTTTCGTATCGTGAGACGTCAGTATTGCCGTCGTGCCTTCAAGACGGTTCCTTTCCTTGATAAATTCCCTAATCTGCTGTTTCGCCATCACGTCAAGCCCTATGGTTGGCTCGTCCAGATACAGAACCGGCGGCTCGTGCAATAGTGATAACGCCACTTCCGCCTTCATTCTCTGCCCTAAACTTAACTGCCTTACCGGCGTATGGTAAAAATCCTGCATATGCAGCATCTCCACAAATCTGTCAACATTTTTCCGAAACACTTGTGAATCAATTTGATAGATTTCCTTATACAATTCAAAACTGTCCATCATGGGAAGATGCCAGTTAAGCCGCGACCTCTGCCCGAATACCACGCCGATATTCGCCGCATTCTTCTCCCTCTCACGATACGGACATAAACCGGCAACCGTAATGCTGCCTTCCGTTGGGAAAAGAATACCTGACATCATCTTGATAGTAGACGACTTTCCTGCGCCATTTTCCCCGATAAATCCAATAAGCTCCCCTTTTTCAATCTTGAAAGAAATATCCGTTACGGCTCTGACTTTCTTTTTATCCGGACAGAAAATATTTTTCAGCACATTTTTAACTCCCGGACGCGGCGTAATCACATCATATTCCTTTGAAACATGCGATACTTCTATCAATGACATAAAACCCCATTCTTACTCAACCTGCGAGTTTGGGCAGCACAATATGCGCTTAAGCACCAAACTATTGCGTAACACATGTAAATATGTGGAAAAATTTATTTTTCACACTATGAACCGCTGCTCTTATAGCATTTTGTGCTTTGGTGAAAAAAGAAACACGCAACTGCAAAAAACAACGCCGCCACAATCGGTCCTAACCCTGCCGCCTGCGAGAATACAGCGCCGTCATTTTTTCCCAAAAGCTCCCTTATCGGATAATAGTTGACAAACCCATATGGTACAAGCGTCGTGACTATTACCTGTATGATTTTCGGAAAAATCGAAACAGGATAGTAAGATACTTCCCTGAAAAAATACATAACCTGAAACAAAACGTCTATTTTCGCTACAAGAAACGCCGAACCACTCACAATCAGAAACAGTCCGCCATAAATCAGACTGCCGGATAACAAAATTCCTGCCGATTTCCACAAAAAATGTACTGTTACCTGAATCTGAAGCGTTTTCAGACAAAATGCCATGACAATAACCGAAAGCGCCATATGCGCAATATAATTACAGATAAAGCTGCTGCTCACCAAATAAGGCAGCACCTTTACAGGCTTAACCAGAACATCGTCAAAAGTCCCTCTCAGAATTTGCTCAGGAAGTAAATTCATAATATTAAAAAAGAATGTACCCGCTATCCCATATGCAAATAAGCTGAATGCGTAAAGCAGCATCACCTCATACGCACTCCAACCGTTCATATCTTCAAAAGCAGAAATCATAACCCACATGAGCAGAAATGCCACGGAATAATCCATTGCCTGAGAAATACAGTTGATTAGAAAAGATAAACGGTAAGCCATCATTCCTTTTATCGCCTTTTGGGTAAAAAAATATGTCAGCCGCAGATACCTGTACAATCCCTTTACTGCCACAGCTTCACCCTCCCTGTATCATAATTTTACACCGCCCGCGATTCCAGACAAAAGTTACCGCACAAAACAGAAACACGCTCCACATAAGCTGTATAAAAAGAACCGCTGCCGACTCCTCAAGGCTTTTGCCATTCACAAAAATTGCCGTCGGTTCAAAGACTATGTATCGAAATGGCAGAATATCTGACAGGGCTTTAAGGCTATTTGGGAAAAACCATATCGGCACGAATGCCCCTGAAAACAAACTAAAAAGAACGCTGTTGATATTGTCCAAAAAGAACGAATTGCGCAGCCATATCACACTTAAGCCAAACAAGAAATTATATAAAAAATTAATCACAATACCCATACATACAGAGCACAGATACAAAAGCAGATTTTCCGGTTTAATCTCAAGATTAAGCCCAAAAACAAACATTGCTGCTGCCACAGAGGGCGCCGTCCTGTAAACCGTGTTAAAAAGGCTGTGTGCCACAGACTGAATGAACATATACGTTTTCAAGCCCATCGGCAAAAGAAGCGTCGAGGAAATAGTTCCATCCAGCACAGCGTTATTTAAGTCCTTCATCACTGTGGTTTTGGTGACTCCCTCTGTAAATCCTGCGATAATGCTATAAATAATCATGCTTTCCAGCGCAACGCCGCCTACTGACTCCCCACTCGCACCATACAAGCCTTTCCACAGCCACACTTTCAGGACTATATAGAAAAAGGCATATATTGAACCCGCTATATAATCGAATCGAAACATGGATTTTTCTTTAAATGAAATCGTCAGAATTTTCCTGCATAGCCGCATAGATATCCCCCTGTCCTTTATAGAAATATTTTAATCTCTATAAAACATGGGTAAAAGGGCTTTAGAGTTGCATTATGTAACGTTTGACGTGCGGAAAATATAATTTGAATTACAAAATGCCGGCATTACTATTTTGCATCTATGCTTTAATATACCTTGCCGCCCTTGATGCGCCAATCCGCTTGATAGAGCCGCTTTTAACCATTGCGCCTAATACCGCTTCAACAGTTGTCGGGCTGACATCCGGATGAATCCCGCAGATTTCCGCTTTGGATATCGGAGTCAGGCTGTTTAGTACGGTTGCCTCAATGCGAGCCTTCTTCGTAATCTTCTTCCCATGAACTACCGCGAACCGCTTATCCAGTTCTTTGTAACACATATACAGCATAGAAAGAAAGTTTTCCATGAACGGAAAATAATCATTATTACCAATTTCCCAATCAATAGATGATTGTTTTAGCGCCTCGTAATAATACGGCTTATAGTTATTAATCTGCTCTTCAAAAGATACATACTTACCGGCATCATATCCATTTTTATAAAGCAGTAAAAGGGATAGCAGGCGGGACATTCTGCCGTTGCCGTCCCGAAATGGGTGGATGCAGAGAAAGTCCAGTATCACACATGGAACAAGAAGAAGCTGATTTATATTCGCATCATCCCTAGCCGCAAGGTACGCAAGTTCCAACTGCTCCATTGCTTCCTGCGTCTTGCTGGCAGGTGTCGGGCGAAAACGTACACGACGTTTTCCGTCTGCGCCCACTTCCAAAATCACATTGTCATCTGTCTTATATTGACCGCCAAACTCATAACCGGCGACAGACAGCATCATCGCATGCAAACGCAGAATATCCCGCTGTCTGAAGTCAATGTCTAAAAACCCCGAATGGATTTCATTCAATGCATCTCTGTATCCCGCAATTTCTGCTTCATTATGATTTAGCGGCGCACTGTTTTGGTTGACGATTGCTGCAATACGCTCATTGCTGGTGACAATTCCCTCGATAGCATTAGAACTCTTAACCGACTGTACTTTTGCCACAGCTTCAAGTTCTGTAAAAATCTGCATATATTCTTCCTTGCGGACACCAGCCATTGTTTTTAGTGATGCAATATTAGATGTCAGGTTGATTAGTTTGGCAGGAAGCAAACCATTATTCAAAAAAGAGTAGTCAAATCTTCTCATATAAGAGCCTCCATTTCTGCATATATTATATATTTTTATATGCAGAAAATCAAGAATTGGTTTGAATTTTCTGCATATAATTTTAATATTTTATATGCAGAAATATTATTACTATCAATCCCTTCTCAGCTTTTCTATATTTTCCTTATGTTCCGCAATTTGTACTGATAAGGATTTAAGGTTAAATTTTTTTACCAGAGACATTGCTATTGTATTTGCGGAATTGATAAAGTATTTCCAAATGCCTTTGACGGCAATTAGGAGCAATAATATACCGAATGCCTTTACTTCATACAGATAAGCGCTATATATTATGTAAACTCCTACCAATAACAGCATTAAGCATAATATAGCATTTCTTTTGATAGAATGAAGCCTCCGTTCCAATGTCTTTAACTGCATTTGTTCTGCCTGTAATCCGTAGTCCCCATTGTATATCCTGCTTGATTTATTCCCGCGAGCAACGAGCCAAGGTGACTGCTTGCAGGCATTTGGCGACTGCCGCGAGGGTCTTGTCTTATCCGTTTCTTCCATTACAATATTTTTGATACCGCCGGCGCTGAAGAACAATAGAACAGCCACGACTATTAAAAGAACTCCAATATATATAATCCGTTTATTTCTTTCGGGATTTATCTCTTTTATCACATAGGAAACTATCAAGTCTTCTGTATGAAAACCATCTATCGAAGCATGCCACTCCAAGTTTAAATCAAGCTGCGGGACAATAATTTCGCCTGTAAAATAGGCATTTTCACCATGTCCGTTTTCAAAAGCCTCCAGCCTGTCTAATAAAGATTTGCTGTACGCCATAATACATATGTATGAATTTTGTCCAATGGGAATTGTATAGATATCATATGCTTTTCCTGAGGTTAAGAAAGTTACGCTAACGCCGGAGAACTTATTGCTCCCATATAGATTTTTCCCAACATAACTGTCAATGTTGCCGGTTACATAGGCGCCATCTTTAAGTTCGCTCTCCTCTAAAGTATTCAGATTAAGCGCATGGTTATATTTATAAGTTGAGTGGATACCATTAAATAAAATTATCAATCCGACAATAAAAATTATAGCCGTCAGGATTTCTCTTTTAGTAATGAATACATGATATTTCATAGTTCACCTCTTTTATTAGAAAGCCACACCAGTAACCAAAGCCCACCAATCACACAATTCCAGACAAAAAACAACTTGCTGCTCGTTTCTTTTTTCATTGTATCATGCCCGTCCATATATTTCCAATTATAACATCAAAATGACAATTTTAATGTAACAGTTCAGTCCATATATTGCCGCTCATTCATACACTCAAAATGAATACGTTCCCTGTCAATCGTAATTGTCACATAATCTGTGCCGTATGCTGCCGCCATCTTTTCAAGTTCCTGTACTATATCGCTTTTATTCATTTTCAACAATTTCTCAATATCTGTGTTGTTCCAAAATGCGCGTATGGCATTTATCATACTCTCAATCCGGGAATCACGCTCGCCAACCGTAACCATCTCTGTATCTGAAATACTGTAAGCAAACTGATAATACAAACTACACCATATCACCGTCCCATTTCTATTTACACGCCTTTGCGGAAGTTCTTCCCCATAGCAGGGGCTGACAAACTCTCCGGCATAACTGCTTTGAATGGCTTTTCCATTTTCCATGCCGGATAGGAATACCGTCAGCTTCACAAAAGAAAGTTCCTCGTCTGATAAAGCAACTTGAAAATCATTCCAGCAGACATCCTCGCTGATCCTTTCCATTCTTTCGGGATTTTCATTTGTCCATCCCAATAAAACGCTGTTAAAATCTGCCAGCGTCATATCCTGATAATCAGATGTTTTCAAAGAAAGCAAGGCGCGGTAATCTTCCTCCGTTCCGTCAGGGGATCTGCGCTGCTCTACATTATCATCAAAATATACGCCTGAATTATCATCATTTTCTGCGGGCAGGGGGAAGTACACATATTCAATGGCAATGCTGACTTCCGGTGTCTGCATATAGGTCAGCATTTCGTCTACATAGGCTTGGAGTTCTGTCAGCATGAACGCTTCATTTTGCAACTTTTCTTTTGTCCTGTTTCGCAGAATATCCTGCATCATGTCTTCTATACTTAATCGTATATCGTTATAATCCTTGACCATAACTTTATCAGCCGCCAGGATAGTAAGCGTATAGTTGTATTCCAACCATGCGTTTTCAGCGGGAGCGTGCAAGTCGCTTTCAGCATATCCGCTGTAAGTCCACGACTGCCACTTTGCTGCAGTAAGCGGATACAGTACATAATACAGGAACGATGCAGTTTCATCGCTGTCTTTCATCCGGTACAGCGTTTCACTCTTGGAAAGCCTTTCCAAAAGTTCCATGTACTCTGGCGTGTCTGTCATCTCCCAAACCTTGTTTTGAAATTCCGAAATTGTCATATGCTGGTAATCGTCAAACTGCAAGGTCAGCAGTTTTTCATAGTCTTCTTCGTCATAGTCCTCTTGGCTGACGGAATGCTCCTTCACATCCAGTGAATCCAACGTGTTGTCAGAAACATTAGTATTTGATGCAATACCCTGCGCTGGTGTTTTGCTCTGCTCCGCACAGCCTGCCAGCACCCCCATGATAAGCAACACTACGATAACGAATGATAAATATTTTTTCATTACAAAATTCTCCTTTCTGTGAACAACGGTTAATCATTATTTTCCTTTTTCCGGTCACAGTTTTATCATAGCAGCTTAATTTGAACCTAAATTGTGTTGTATATGTTTTTTATATGGAGAAATGCCGGCTAAATCCGTGTTTCTTTAGAATTGTACGGAAACTATAACGCCTATATCGGTATTTTCTATCTTTATTTCCGCCCCATGCAAATCAAGGATTGTCTTTACAATATATAAGCCCAACCCCATACCGCCGGTTTGACGGTTGCGTGACTGGTCTACACGATAAAACGCTTCAAACAGTTTCGGAATGTCCCCATCAGGGATATGTACGCCCATATTCTCAACAGTTAATTCAGCTTTATTATTATTTTGCCATAGCTTGACAAATATTTGGTTTCCTGCTGGAGAATAAGCAGCGGCATTTTCCAAAATGTTGTCCAACACTTTTTGAAGAAGTTTCGCATCACCTAAAACAAAAACCGCCGGGGATATAAATATATGGGCAGTTAATTCTCTCTGCATAAACAAATCTTCATGTGCCAAAAGGCGCTCATCCATAAGGCTGCTTAAATCAAACCCAGCTTTATTACAAACATAGCCCGGCGTATCTAAACGGGAAACCGTCAACAATTCCTGCACCATTTTTTCCAAGGTATCTGTAACTGCTAAAGACTCTGCAAGATACGTTTCCCTGTCTTTATAACGTCCCACTTGATAGAGCATACCTTGAAGCTGCCCTTTGATAATGGTAATCGGCGTCTTCAACTCATGCGATGCCGCAGAAAAGAAGTCCACACGTTGCCGCTCAAGTTCGCGCTCCTTATCGATATCTGCCTGCAGTTGTTTGTTGGCGCTTTGCAGCTCTGACAAGGCGGACGATAACTTTCCCGACAGGTCATTTAAGTTATCCGCAAGAATACCTATTTCATCAGTACGCCTGATGGCACACAGTCCACTGAAATCCAATGCCGCCATTTGCTTTGATATTCTGCTGATCCTCTTAATCGGCGTTGTCATGTAGACGGTATAGAAAAAAGCTGCAATGACAGAAACAGCAATAATCACAACGCCCAAAACAGGAATTGCCTTTTTAAGCGCCCAGACAACCTGGCTTTCCTTTTCCGTGTTTTTAGAAAAAAATACTATGTACTCTTCCGGGCTGTCCGCAAATGTCAGCTTGCACCACATTGATGTGTCATTCTTGTCGAAAGCCCTTAGTTCTTCACTGTCACTTTGAAAAATGCGAAAAACAAACTCACCGTCATTTCCCTCAACAATCTGATTAGAATAGTCCTCAATGGCAAATAATGCTTCCTCTTTTGTATAGCGGGAAAATTCCTCAACTAAATAAGGGAACTCTTCGTCTATCTCAGAAATGTCATGCGTATAAATGTATGGAGCAAATTGGATTATGCAAAAATATGTGACAGAACAGCATGCCGCCATCAGAAGGGCGGTAATCATAAAAACTTTTGCAGATAAACTGCTCCTAATTCTCTTTATCAATTCTATATCCCACCCCTCTGATTGTTTCTATGTAATCAGCATTGCCAAGTTTTTTCCTGAGATTTTTTATATGCGTGTCAATAATCCGTTCTTCCCCGTAAAACTCATACTTCCAAAGCATTTGCAAAAGATTTTTCCGTGTTAAAATCCTTCCTTTGTGAAGCAGCAGTTCCCGCAGTATTTCAAACTCCCGAGGTGTGAGAGCAATGCTTTTTGTCCCTGCATAGACCTTATATGCTGCTAAATCCAGAGTCAAGTCCTTATAACTTATGGTCTGCGGTACGTCATTTTGTTTCGATGCGCGGCGCAGGACGGCTGCAATTTTCCGTAACAGGATGGGCATGGAAAAAGGCTTCGTGATATAGTCGTCCGCCTGTAAATCCAATCCTTTAATTTGATTTTCTTCCCCATCCAATGCTGTAAGCATGATGATAGGCACATCCGATTTTTGCCGGATAACCTCGCAAACGCCGTAACCGTCAATTTTGGGCAGCATAATATCAAGCAGTACCAAATCAAAATCCTCTTCGGAATATTTCGCAAGGGCTTCCACACCGTCAGAAGCCAACACAACACTGTATCCTGCTTCTTTTACAAAATCATGCAGCAATGCTTGTATGGATAAATCATCCTCGACAATTAAAATTTTACTCATAGCATACCTCCTAACTACAATTGTAACAGGGTAATTTGAATCTATTGTGTAGATTTGAAATTTTGTTACATCGGGTACTTATGTTCAAAAGTGAAAAAGCTGTATATTATCTTATATAACCAATCATAAAAACAAGCATTCCTACCAGCTAAAGTAAGAATGCTTATAACTATTCAGCATATCTGCGCATTTACTGTCCTGACCGTATGAAAACGTGAATGCTTATTCTAATATCTTTTATATATATCTCCACGATTCCCAGCATCTACCACACATACAATTAATTTTCCATTGTCTATTGTATAAATAATCCGATAATCGCCAACGCGAAGACGATTTAAACCTTTATGACCTTCTAATGGCCTTGTATCTCCAGACGGCAAGTTATAAATTGCTTTATATATTAAATTCTGCTTATTTTTGGGCTGCCTTAAAATAAATTTTTGGGCTCTTTTATCAATGCTAATTTTGTAAGTCATCTATTGTCAGCCCCACTTCCTTTATAGCATCTTCAAAAGCAATCATCTCATGATCTGAACTATTCAAATATCTTTCTGCTAACCTTTCGCAAAATAATTCGTCTTCTATTTCATCATCAATTTGTATACCCTTTAAGAGATATAAAACTTTTGTCATTTTATATTCGGGAAGCTGGTCAATTATCTGTTTTGCCTGTTCTCGCTCACTCATAAACAAATATCCCCTTTCTCATTAATACATATATTATATGCACTATCTCCAATTTTTTCAAGAATTATCAAACTTCTTATACCCATAAAAAAGAAACAAGCATTCCTACCACATAAAGTAAGAATGCTTGAATTTCAAGCGACGCTTTTTATTTCAATAAATTTAGAGATAATCTCATAAAATCCCCTGCGCTGATATCTATATAAACAGATTTACTCTGATACTTATATAAACAGATTCAATATGAACAGCCCGGACAGATTAGCAATAAAGTGCGATACAGCGCTACACCATGCGTTGTCCGTTTTTTTGAATACAATACCGTAGAACAGTGCATTGATAAAAACAAACAATAAGTCATAGAAAACAATAATTGTGTTTCCGGGATTAAAATGCCCCAGCGAAAACAGAATTGATGTGATAATAAGCGATGGTATAAACGGCATTACTTTTGAAGTCTGTTTCTGGAAAAACGCCCGCCAAGCTATTTCTTCCCCCAATGCAAGCACAAACACTTCCAAAACTGATTTTATCAGTTCGGACACATCTACGAAATTGGTTCTGGAATTTAGATGTTCAAGGTACGCGGGCAGGCAGAACTTTGCAACGGAAAAGCATAGTACATTCATTACGGTCGGCATTAAAATCAATACGATAATTTTTATATCTTTTAACGAACTGATAATCGATTTTATATCCAGCCCTTCGGTCTTTATTTCATTGGTTTTTCTGGTTGTAAAATATGCTATAATTCCGACAATAACTGATATTCCTGCTAACTTTAATGTTTCTTCGCCTACTTTTAGATTTAAAAGATTGGTAAACGACAGAACCGTCATTACTATAATCAAGATAAGCACTGATTTATTTATTTTTTTCGTATCCATGTTTTCTCCTTTATAATCGTTGTTATATAACATTGATTATATGGAGATGTGTTTGATTTGTCAATCTAAATTTCACAGTCTGACAATTCATCAGTAACAGTTCAGCCAATACCAACGCCATAAGTCAGTTAAAACTTTCTTCCGATGTATCTGCACACCTTTTTCCTGTACGCTAAATACTCATCGCCAAAAGCCGTAATCAAATAATCTTCTTCCACATTGACGATTTGCAGATGCAGAATAACAACCGCCAATAAAGTAACCACTAATAAATACCGGTTAAAGAACATCAAAAGTTCCCCCATATATATCAAATCAAATCCCAGAAATGCGGGATTGCGGCTATATGTGTAAATCCCCGATGTGACGAGCTTAGTTTTTTCATTTTGCGGCACGCCCGCACGCCAACTGTCACGCATTGTAAGTACGGATACGACAAACACTGCGGTTCCTAAAACGCCCAAGCCTACGCCTGCTGCCCGCAGCCACGTTAAATCAAGATATGTATTGTTCCAAATACTAAGCGCTTCAATGGCAGGAACCATATATGTCACTATTTTCAAAGTAACCTCAATAACTTTTATAAATCCCGTCTTTCCTTTTCCGAGCAAATCAGTCTGTATCCCCTGTTTCCGCTGATGGAAAAGTTTGATAAAATACGTTCCGTAAAAAACAATCATGATCAAAACTGCAATAACCTGATATATCATATCCGCCCTCCGCTTAGTCTGTCTTCATTATCAATGCTTATATTCTTTGGTCATAAGGTAAATTTCTATCATGTGTTCTTATTGAAAACCCGAATTTATCTTTCTAAATACCAATATGAATGCATACCGCTTAAATATGTTTTTGCTCCCTTAGGCATTTGCTTAATTGCATTATATACATTTATATAATCCCCAAATCCCATTCCTATACATATTAATCCATATAAACCCAAATATACTAAATTAGGAAAAATTAAAAATATAATATACGGCAGCATCCCTAAAAAGATATTCGGACACAAACACATAAATATAAATCTTAACTTGCCCATGTCTTCTGTACCGATAACAAATACCAGCCCATTACTAATATTGTTATAATAATATACATCCTTTTTATAACAAATTGCATGTAACAATTCGTGCGGAAACAGGGATAACGCTCCACATACTCCTGCAATGCTCAACCATATTACATTTTCAGCCATATATTGCTTTCCTAATATTGCAAAAGGGATTGCTAATATGAGCATAGTTAATATACAGCCGCCATTTGAAATCAGCGATAATAATTTAATATTTTCAATTTCTTTAAACGGCACTGCATTGTCCGGGTGTTCCCTTTGTGGCAATTTACTTTCATCTCCGTCATATTTTCCCGCATTGTGCAATATCATAATTTTCAATTCTCCTGTCAGTTTCCTGAATACGATGTTTCAATTTACAGTTCTTTTCCCATGCAGAGAGATTCCGGCATATCCGCATACGCACCGTAATTAGGAATTTGCTTAAATCCCAATTTGGAATATACATGGCAGGATTCCGCTAAAAGTTCTCCTGTTTCCAAAATCATTTTTTTATATCCCAGTTCCTTCGCCCACTCTATTAGTTTAGAAACCAACTCTGTTCCTATGCCTTTTCCCTGTTCAGTTGGTATAACAAACACTCTTTTTAACTCTATCGTATTTTCATCATAAGGACGTATCGAACCGCCGCCAATCGGCTTATTGTCACGATAAACAACTATCGCTTCATTTATTTTATCAATTAGGTTATATTGAGCGTACTTATCCCGTTTAATTATTTTTCCCACTCGCAAATCTAAGTTCTCGTCAAGCAGCCTGCAGTTTTCTATAAAATCTTGGTTATTCCCATCACATCTTAAAAATACAATTTCGCTCATCTTTATCTTATCTCCTAAAAATACCAATTTTTCAACAATTCATTATACGCTTTATTATCTTTTGAAATCCTCGTAATGTTTCCTCTTTTATAATACCAAGCTCCAATTCTGAAGATATTTTTGAATTATATATTCCATTTCTTCACTTGCGTGTGAAAAATTTATTTTTCACGCTATCACCTCATACACTAATTTCCTGAATAAAATTCTACCACAACGTTGCTGATATTGCTATCTGATTTCCACATAAACATAAGCAATAAGCCTGCAAACTTAATTTTAAATATAATTCGGTTTATAAACCAAAAATATATGATTGAACATTTGTTCCTCATATGATAAAATCAAATTGTATAATCGAAAGGAAAACAGGATGCGACTTTCCGACAGATGCCCTCTAGTCTTGCGAAAGGGTGATGCCTATGAATATAATGGAAGTTCTTACATTACTACTTGTGTTATTTGAGGCTCTGTCTTACATAGACAATCATAAAAAGAAATAGCATCCCACCGTCCAAAGTGAATGCTATCTCTTTAACTTAGTATTTTCACTGAGGGCAATCGGAGATTCAATTCCGATTACTTCCAAGTAAATTATACACTAGAGCTGCTTGTATTTCAAGTGGCTCTTTTTACAAACTCCTATTTAACATCTTAAAACGATTTCCATAGTTTCACTGATAATATCCTCAAGTTCCTTTGCACCATCAATCACATAATCATAATCAGAAACTGGATTTTCCGACATTTGAGCATAAGCAACTCTTGTATATTTCAAATATGTATCCATCTCATTACGAATTTCATCTGCCGTAGCCTCTTTCATATCTCTAAGAACTCTTCGAGCCATTGCTATATCTAATGGCGTATCAATAAATATGCAGCAATTCAAATAGTCCTTAATCATTTGATGCTGGTATGCAAATGGATAGTCCAACAGTAGATAGTCATATTCACCGCTGCGGATAATCCTTTCAATATCCGCTTTTAATGGAGACAAATCCCATACATGAACATCTGCACCCTCTGATACCCATTTGGAAAAGTCTTCAACTTCTCCCTCAAATGAATAGTCATCAAAGTGAAGAGATGTTGTTCTTGGCAACCGCTCTTTAATTGCATTTACAACTGTTGTTTTTCCGCCTGCCGTCACAGCCCCAACCGCGATTATTTTCATAATCTGCTCCTTTATATTATAAATCAGAGATTTTTAATCGCCATTCGCCGCTCGCCGAATGAGCAAGCTCATTCTTCTCGCTAACGCTCATTATATCCCGATTTCTTGAATACAATTCTACCACAACTCCGCTGATATTGCTATCGGATATTCCATACAAACAACAAACCGGCAAACCAAATCTTAGATATAATTCGGTTTATAAATCAAAAATATATGATTGAACATTTGTTCCTTATATGATAAAATCTAATTGTGTAATTGAAAGGAAAATTAGGATGCGATTTTCCGATAGATGCCCTCTAGTATTACGAAAGAGGGTGATGCCTATGAGTATAATGGAAGTTCTTACATTATTACTCGTGTTGTTTACGGCTCTGTCTTACATAGACAATCATAAAAAGAAATAAGCATCCCAACCGCCTAAAGTGTGGATGCTATTTCTTATAGTTTTCTCTTCACTGAGGGCAATCGGAGATTCAATTCCGATTACTTCCAAGTAAATTATACACTAGGGCCGCTTGAATTTCAAGCGGCTCTTTTTAAACCTTTACACTAATTCAATATTATAATAAAGACCGCTATTTCAGCAACCCCTTTTTCCCTGCATAGTCGCAGATAAAGCAGACAAACGCCAATATCAATAATACAAATACAGTCAGCATATCCCACACATCAAGGACAGGCTCCGCCAGCATTTTTGACAGGGCAGCATTGACGGCAAATACAAATGAAATGGCTGATAAAAAAGTTATCCCTAAAGCAATTAACTTCTTCTCTTTTCCTAATCGTCTGAACAATGTGGCTATTATCCACATAAATATGATTGAAAATACTGCCATTACCGCACCTATCGAAAACACTTCTTTGACATTTACCAATCTGCTTAATAACAATAAATAAGGAAGAGTAAAAACGCTTAACGATATTAAGCTTACTGTAATTCCTCTTTTACCTAATATGATGCTTGGGAACAATATAACCCATGCAAAAATAATGGAGCTGACCGGAATAAGCGACCATGTCAAATTTCCGGATATTGCAAGATTACAGATAAGGCATACCATAATTCCTATCATAAGCGTTGCTGAAAAAAGAATGGAAATAATCCCATTCCTCGTTAAATTGTTTTCATCTTTTCTTTTTAAGGCAAGCAGATTTTCATCTGCCCTTTTTCGTAGCTGTCCATGTCAATTTTCTCCCCGCTCAACAATTCGTTTACTGTGATTCCCAATATTTCACAAAGTTCCAACATTATAGATGAATCGGGCATACTTTTCCCTGTTTCCCATTTGGAAACCGCCCTGTCTGTAATGTTTAGCTTTTCTGCCAACTGTGCCTGAGTTAAATTTTTTTCTTTACGACATTTGGCAATAAATTTTCCAATCTCTGTCTGATTCATCATATTTTTTCTCCTGTATCGCCAAAACCGCGCCTTTATAAACGCGCTCTAAATGCATCGCTATAAGCTTTTCATCATATTCTAAAGAATTGTTGGCGATGATGCTGGCGTATCCGTGGACAAACATCGCAAGCGTGATAAAGACTTCTTTTGTTTGCTCTAAGTCCATTTTCATAGCTTCCTGCATCGCCGAAAGCACAGGCGTAAGCCCTTCTGAATTTATCATATCGGGCAGACTGTTTCCGACGGCATATCCCGATTGGAAAAGAAAGCGGAACAAATTAGGCTCTTCCACAGCAAAGCGTATATAATTCAGTCCTATCCTAAGCATAACCGTTTCCTGCGCTTTCGGAATATTCATCAAATACTTAGTATGATAATCGTCTGCTTTTGCGTAAGCAGCTTTTTTAAGTTCTTCAATCGTGGCAAAATGGTACATGACAGGCTGCGTGGAGCAGTTAAGCTTCCCCGCAACAGTCCGTGCGTTGATATTATCTATGCCATCGGCTCTTGCAACCTCAAAAGCTGCGTCCACTACCATCTCTTTTGTGATTTTTGCTCTCGGCGGCATTGGCTCTCTCCTTTGAAATAATTCTCATTATATATTGCCGGCTATATGAAATACGGTAAACTTCTCACGAATGCCTCAAAAGAATATTTTTATATATCCGCCACACAACATATATCCCCAACGTACTTTCAAGTAAAATGCAGACAATTCCAAACTCAAAATATATCAGGCAAAGTATCCCTGCTGCCACAAATGCCAAAGCGCACCTTATATATAACTTGGATATTTCATCGTTATATCCCTGAATATCCTTCACTTTTTCTTTTAAACTCTTATCTCCCGCCCAAAAAACAATGGGTTCTCTGCTGTTTTTATTGTAATACCCTATTACAAACAGCGGAAATGCACAAAAAAGACAACTGACTAATCCGACAATGCCTGCACCTGACATAACCACACCCCCATATCATGATTTTTAAATATAATTTCTGAATATAATTTTACCACAAAAACACCGATATTACTATAAAATTAAGACAAAAAAACTTCCCCATGTCACTTGAGTATTTTTATAAATTCCGCTATGATATGAAGTAAAGGAGGTTTCAATATGAAACAAAAAATCGGCATAGTAGATGTAGGCGGCGGATACCGCGGCGCTTATGCTACCGGAGTGTTAGACTATTGTCTGGAGCATAAAATTTATTTTGACCTTGGCATCGGCGTTTCCGCCGGAAGTGCAAATTTAATTTCTTATGCAGCAGGGCAGAATAGGCGCAACCATAAGTTTTATACGGAATACGGACTCCGCAAAGAATATGCCGGAATCAGAAACTTTCTTTTCAAAAAATCATTTGTGGATTTGGATTATATTTACAGTACGCTGAGCAACTCAGACGGCGAATACCCTCTGGATTATCCTGCTGTTGCTAAAAATCCTATGGAATTTCTGACGGTTGCAACCGAAGCCGAAACAGGAGAGGTAAAATATTTTACTAAAAGCGACGTATCTCAGGATAATTACAATATCCTGAAAGCCTCCAGCTCAATACCCTTCGTCGGTCCTCCTTACCCGGTGGACGGAAAACTATACTACGACGGGGCTTTAGCCGACCCTGTCCCTATCGAAAAAGCATTTCAGATGGGCTGCGATAAAGTAGTGCTGATTTTAACCATGCCGGAAGATACCATCCGCTCGTCTGACAAAGACAGAAAACTTGCCGCACGGATTAAGAAAAAATACCCGCAGGCAGCAAAAAAGCTGGAACTGCGCGCGCAGAAATACAATGACAGCGTGGCTTATGCAAAACGCTATGCCGCACAGGGAAAAGTTCTGATTGTCGCTCCCGACGATACCTGCGGCGTCAGCACTCTAAGCCGTGACAAAGACGCCCTGCTAAGGCTTTATGACAAAGGATACCTTGACGGGCAAAAAATACCGCCGTTTTATGAAAATATTTAATAGCACGCTATTCCCGAAAATTAAATTTCCCTATTTTTCGGGAATAGACACACAACGATAACTCTTCAAATACTCTTCCCGAACTCATATGCCTGATTTAAATAATCCGTTTTATCTATTTGCGGACTGCCGTTTGTATCACCGCAGCCTCCGGCAAGCAGCATACCCCTATCATGAAATCCTATGTAATTTACCAATGTAAATTGATAATAAGAAACCGCCTGTTCAAATGTCCAGAAAAAATTATCGGCAGAAGTCATCAACAAGGCGCAGTCCTTCACAGGATACTTTTCATATCTCCCCAGCGGTGGATTGGCGTCTTCCTCTGCAATACAATAAAATCTTTCAATAAACGCCTTCAGCCTGGACGAAATCGTCCAAAAATATAAAGGTGATGCAAAAACAATGCAATCGGCATTTTTAATTTTGGGAACCATATCGTTAAAAGAATCCTTTTGAATACACGGTTGCCCATAACGACAGGCGTTACAGCCAATACAACCATTCACTTCATTTTTTAGAAGGGAAATGTATTCCACTTTATGCCCTGCGTCTTCTGCACCCTTTATAAAAGAATCTGCCAGCTGCGCTGTATTCCCTTTTGGTCTTCCGCCGCCTTGTATTACAAGTATATTTTTCATCTGAATATTCCCTCCTAGCCTAAAAGCCATAACAACATACTATTCGCAAAATTAAGCCTGTTTATTTTTCAGAAACAGAAATACAAAAAGGACTCATCGGATAGCCTTCTTTATTATAAATAATCGCGCCGCTGTTGGTATTATGGTATATGTACCTGACTTCCTTTATCCTGTCTATGCTGCCCGTATCCTCTTCGTTGCTTATATTGCCTGTCTCTCCTGAATGACTTATATTATCTGTCTCCCCTGCATGACTGCCGCCGCATGAAAGCACTATCCTGTCAGGCATAAGCTCAGCCTGCGCCGCATGGACTATGCCTTTTTCGTCCACTATCTCGAAATCGGTCACTTCCTCGCCTTTATCCTCGGAAAATGCGTAGATGCCGCCTGTTACATTCTTTAAGAATAACGTCGCAAAACACTTAGAATCCACTGTTTTACACTCTATTCTCTCTATCTGCGGTCCCTGAGATTCCGTTTTATAATCATAGAGCATATCGGCGGCAAGCATGGCAAGGCGCGAGCCGACGCCCTTTTTATTAAGGGGGTGCAAGTCGTTGTCTTCCCCTAAGTCTATCGCGACCGCCATTCTCGTATTCGGTATGGATAAAGCCTGCCTTTGCGCCTCTCTGAGCGCAGGCCAGTTATTGAATGTTCCGTGTCTGTCTTTGTCAAACTTCTCCGTAGAAAAGTTAGGGAGCTGCACATACAGAAACGGCAGTTCGCTGTCATTCCATTTATCCCTGTATCCGCTTATTAACCTTTGCGTCAAGTCCGTATATGAATCCGGTCTGCACGAATTAGCCTCGCCCTGATACCACAGTACCCCTGCAATCGTATATTTATGGCAGGGCGCGGTCATGCCGTTATAAAGCCCTGTCGGTTTCCAGTTTACGAAGTCTGTCTCCGGAACCATCTCACACGCTGCGCCGATTCGGTATTTCCATGTCCCCGACAGTTCTATCCTCTCTTCATCATTAAAAATCGCATATACCTTCCCAACAGTAAATCTTCCGTGTCCAATCTCGCTTTTTACACGGATTGTTATAATATTTTCACCTTCCCCCAGTGTCCCCGCGGGCACTATGTACTTTCTCGGCGGATACTGGTAATCCGTCTGCCCCACCTTCACGCCGTTAATAAACACCGTATCGCTGTCCACTATCGTTCCAAGCCACAGTTTCGCTTCCTTGCCGGCGAAACTCCCGGAAACATTAAACTTACGACGAAACCACACGCTGCCGATAAAGCCGTTTAATTCTTCATTATCACTGAAAAAACACGGTATTTCTATTTCTTTAAATTCAGGAATCTCGTCCAAACTCTGCGCCCACTTATCCCTAACTCCCAAATCCGCGTCTTCCAGCTTTTTATGCCAGTCCGCCGCCTGCCGCATATTCTGTCCTATCCTGCGCTTTATAAATTCATCGTCGGCATACTGCTTAGCAAGCCAAAGCAAATCATCGCAGCCTTCCAGCATATCTTTCCCCATCCATGACTCGATTCTGGAACCGCCAAGGCTGGCGTTGATAAGTCCGACGGGCGTACCCGTAATCTTATATATCTGCTCGGCAAAAAAATAAGCCGTTGCGGAAAAATCCAAAATCGTGTCCGCACACGCCGATTTCCACTCGCCTGTCAAATGGTCTTTTAACGGTGCATGAAAATCGCTGTGCTCAGTTATCTTAAAAGTACGAATACACGGATTATCGCAGTTTTTAATTTCATCGGGATATTTATCGCTCACGCGGCGCATGGGAAGTTCCATATTGGACTGTCCTGAACACAGCCATACGTCGCCGATAAGAATATCCCTGATGGTCTTCTCACTGCCTGAATCGTCGGATATGTACATTTCACAGGTCTCCGATGGTTCAAGCCCTTCCATGAATATCTCCCAGCAGCCATCATCCCTTACGCTTGCCGTATACTCTTTTTTAAGAAAAGCCACCGTAACACGCCGCCCCGGCTCGTCCCGACCCCATATACGCACTTTTTTCTTTTGCTGTAATATCATTCCGTCGCTTATAAGTCTGGGAAGTTTCAATGTATTCATAATTCCTGTAATCCTTTCTTAAATAGGTTGACATAATTCACTTAGTCTGCATACAGTACAGGCACATTCCGAATTAATATTCAACCCCTAATTTACCCCTAATTTCTTAAGTTCCTCTATCGCCTGCTCTTGATTTTTAAAATGAATCGTATGTATTCCGAATTTCGACGCCCCTATCAGGTTTCTTTCCGTATCGTCCAAAAAGACACATTCTTCAGGCTTAAGATTATATCTGTGAATTAAAAGCTGATAAATTTCAGGCATCGGCTTTATAACTCTCTCCTTATAGGAGAGTATTCCGCCGTCCGTATAGGGAATAAAATCCAGCGCTTCGGCACAGTCTATATCCGCTTTTCTTGAAAAATTGGAAAGATACAGAACCTTGTAGCCTTTCTGCTTTAATTCCTTAATCCACGGTATAGCGTAGTCGCTCTTTGAGACAATTCCTTTTACATTGGAAAAGCATCTTCGTATGTCGTCTTCCAGTTCAGGCGCATTATCAATAAAGCATTGCAAAATCTCCTCATCTGTAAGTTCGCCCTTGTCATACTCATTCCACTTATCATTCTTCACGGTCGCCTCAGTCATGCGCTCAAACTTTTCCCCGGTTATGCCCTTCCCTGCAAAAAATTCCTTCCACGTAAATCCCGCAAGCACGTTTCCTATATCAAAAATAATTGTTGTTATCATGTTTATTGTTCTCCTTTCATAGCTGCAACACTATAATTAGTTGTCGTGAGTTCAGGCAACATTAACAAAATAAGTGGTGACTTACCGCTTTTCAGGCATTGGAACCCCGTTTTTGTTACAGATAATTTACGAAGTAAATTTTCTGTTTTGCCACTGAACTCAATATCTACTTAACCCTACGTTTCCCGCTATACTCTTTTGACACAATCTTAAATACGCACACAGCGTCCACCTGTTCTGTGGTAAATTCTACATCTTTTCCGGTCTGGTGCGCAAACATTTTAGCAAGGGCGTATCCTTTATCGGCAGGATTCTCTATAAATACCGCCTCGCCGCTGCCTATGATGCTTGAATACTCCTGCCCTGTACCACACGGAACTTCCGAATATAGCAGCTTTCCTTCATTAAAAATAGTGAAACACACCTTATTATTGCGCTTTAGGATATCTGTTTTCCTTCCTTCTTTCGCACAGTGAAAATAAAGAATAAGCGCATCTTTTTCAAATTCATATCCGTAACTGAGCGGCACTGCATACGGCGCGCCATCATCAATCATAGATATAACCGCGGTCCTGCACCTGTCCAGTATTCCTGTTATTTCATTAATATCTGTGACTTCCCTGTCTTTCCTCCTCATGATTATGCTCCTTATCCCTTAATAAAAATATGCCTTGAGAGTATTGTATCCCCCCAAAGCATATTTTTCAATAATTACATATCGAAAATCAAGAAAATCAAGCAATCTCCTGTTTCCGTGACTTCATCAAAACGACTGCTGCCGCAATCCATAACGGAATCATCGCAATCAGTCCGTTATAGGCAGGTCCGAAAATTGTATATGTACTGTACTCTGCCTTTACCAGATATGGGAAAATCGTCGCAAATGCGTTTACGGAACCGTGCATCAACGCCGGGAACCAGATGCAGCCTGTCTTTTCATAGATATCATCGAGCAAGATTCCCATAGCAACCGTACACAGACAGAAAACAATCGGTCCAAGTACAGGCGCGCCAATATATTCCGTTCCGTATTCGTAACCCGCAAGAATCATGGCGGGCCAGTGCCACGCTCCCCAGATTATCCCGCTTAAAATGCGACCTTTTACTATGCCAAGTTTGTCTTTTAGGTACGGCGTCATCGCGCCCCTCCAGCCCACTTCTTCGCCCACAGCTGCAAACATATTCAAAAACGGAGAGACTGTAAGCGCCTGCACTGCCATGACTATCAGATACATCGGCATTGTCAGCCCCTGAGCTTCTAACTGCTCTAACGCCTGCTCCCCCGCCTGCAAAACCAATACATCCGCAAAATAGGCAAGGTCGGCATCAAAAGCCTTCGGAAAGATGCAGAAGAAAAGCGCGGCTCCCAGTATCATCAGGACGGAATTAAACCACAATGCGACAAATACATATCTTACTTTTCCCTTGAGTTTCGGAATCCAGCCCATGCCTTTTAACGGAATCCCTGCAATCAGTGCCGCAGCAAGCGGAGCAAACATCGTTACAACCAATGCGATCCGGAACACAGACAAATTGCCCTGCCCGGCAAAAATACTTCCGACAATCTGTAAAATCCACGCAATCGCAAATGCCAATATCATATAAATCGTAAACTGTTTTTTGGTTGTGTTCATATTAGTTGTCCTCCTTTGTGAGGACTTTTTTCTGCCAACTGTATTTATGGCATTCAGGGCATTTCATATATCGCGTCCTGCCTATGTGCAGGGCAAGGTTAGTCTGCCAGTATGCAGGAATCTGCCTGTAATGACATTTCCTACACTCATAATACCCTGCCTTCTGCTCGATACCCACAGCTATAAACGCCACGGCAAATATCATCACTATTGCAAATGTGATAATAAAAATTCTAACCCCCGCCGGCATATCGACATATGATGCCAATACACACATGGCAAGCCCTGCAGCAGTCGCCGGAGTTCCGATCCAAAGTTCTGTCCTAAGCATCTGTCTGTTCTTTTCTTCAACTTCCTTTCTCATTGCGAGCAGATTTTCTTCCGCCATCCTATCATACGCTTCTGTCATAATCCTTTCGCCCGACAGGAGTTCATTGACATTGATTTTCAAGAGTTCGCACAATTCCAGCATAATTCCCGAATCCGGCATAGACTTCCCCGTTTCCCATTTTGATACCGCCCGGTCGCTGAGTCCGAGTTTCTCGGCAAGCGCTGCCTGAGTCATGCCCTGTTCTTTTCGGCAAGATGCTATGAATTTTCCTATTTTGATTTGATCCATATCGGGCTCCTCCTTTCAGACTTCAGCATATCCGAATTTAAAATGCTTTTACACGAACCGGCGGTTGAATTACTGATTTTTCACGGCTCTACCATTGGTTGAGTCCATACTTTCAGTTCCATAAAAAAATATGCCTTGAGAGTATTGTATCCTCCCAAAGCATATTTTTCAATCATTATATTTTATATACGATAATGACTTTCTGTCAAAATCTCTAGCGGGAAAGCGATTACGACAGGCGCTCACCTTACTCACTCCGCAGAGCCACGACCGGATCCTTTTTAGCTGCGCTTCTTGACGGAATGAGGCCTGCAATCATTGTCAGTACAATACTAATCAAAATGAGAACCAAAGCGGCATTCACAGGCAGGAAAGCCGACAGATTTCCAATCCCGGTCAGATGATGCAGAATGATGTTAATCGGAATGCAGAGCAGATAGGTTACAAGAATGCCTAAGAGTCCGGCGCCAAAACCGATAATGACAGTTTCTGCATTGAACATACCGGATACATTCTTTTTGGATGCACCAATGGCCCGCAGGATGCCAATTTCCTTTGTGCGCTCCTGCACGGAGATCAAAGTGATAACGCCAATAAGGATGGACGATACTATAAGTGACACCGCCACAAATGCAATCAGCACATAGGTAATCGCATTTATAATCATCGTCACGGAAGACATCATCAGCCCCACATAATCGGTATAACTGATTTTAGAAAGTTCGTCCACACCTTCGTTATAGGAAGAAATTGCATCCTCAATTACATCTTTATCTTCAAAAGATGCAGCATAAACATTTATGCTGAACGGGCTGTCAAGATAAACGCAGCCAAGAGAAATCAGATTATCCTCATAAGTTGATTCGGAAAACTCCAAAATCCCATCATAATAAGCGGCACATTGCTCCTCCGTATAGCTTTGCATTGACGCATCAAACATCCCTGCAAGCTGGGCAGTAGTCATTTTGGATAGCTGTTCAGCAGTTTGAGCCGCATATTGGACCTTAAACTGTTCCCTGCCCATTTCTGAAAACAGAGACACTATTTCCTCATCACCCATAGATGTAATATATTCTGAAACATCCTCCTCGCCCATACCCATTTGAACAGTCAAAGCCTGAGTTAAGCTATTCTCCATATCCTCATGTGTCATTCCTGAAATCATCTGTGAAACAGACTGTTCAATCATTTCTTCGCTTGGGATTGACATAATCTTTGTGTAAGCATCTGCCTTACCCGCTTGGTCGAGGGCAGCAACGTATTCTTTGAATGCGTCAGCTTTTGCCGCTTCATCTAATTTTCCATCCTGATCACTGAATGGCAATCCGGTAAAGATATCAGTGTTTGGATCACTCTGCTGCGCTTTCACAACCTCTGATTCCTGTGCCTTCTCAATAATATACTTGGTAAGCTCCGAAGTATATACGATAGAGCCGGCCAACATAGGGGAAAGTGCATCCTCTTTAGGTTTGATGATGCCGCATACCTTTAATGTCATGCCATTGTCATAAAGATATTGCAGTCCTGCATCTGTTGTACGAAGATCCGTGTATATGCCGCCATTTTCATCGTAGGTATAACAATCCGACGGAAGCACTGTCCTGAAATCCATATCACAGATTTCCTCATAGCTCCATCTTTGTGTTTCATATTCTATTGTTTCCTGGTTTTTCACGGCTTCCAACAGTCTGTCTATTTCCTCTGAAGATTTCAGCCCCAGCGCATAGAGCGTCAAGTCGTCTAATTCATTATTTTCATCCAGTACCAGCAAAATTTCATTATATTGTGTCGGCCAGTTCCCATAAATCACATCGTACTGGTTTTCAACAATTGGATTGATTAGTTTCCCATTGTCGCCCGGAAGCATTTCCTGCCAAAGGCTGCCCTGCATTTCCATCAAAGATGATGATGAACCAAGTGCGGAATTTTCACGCAGTTCCAGAATAGAGGACATATCTATCCCCATGTAATCCCGCATCATATCCTGCATGAGTTGTTGGGCATCAGAAGGAATGATATCACCGTCCACATTCTTCGTATAAATAAGCAAATCCACATCATAGGTGTACTGGACACCGTTCACGGCATCATACAGACCGGTGGAACTGTTTTCATCCCCTCTTTCCCGATCCAAAAACACCTTAAAGGACTGCAAATCGTTTTCTTTGGTTTCCATGGAATTGAGACTATTCATCATCTCATAGACCATGGCTTTTTGATAAACCGCGTCATTTTCATGCTCTCCGGTGGACTTGGCCTGCCCCATAAAAGTGGACAGCAGAGAGGACATATCCATCTCCTGCGCCTGTAAGGTAATCGGATAGGATGAAAGTGTTTCCTCCTGCACAACGTTTATATAATTTGTCATGCCCTGTGACACCGCAAAGATCAGTGCAATACCGATAATGCCAATGGAACCGGCGAAACTGGTCAGGGCTGTCCGCCCCTTTTTCGTGAAAAGATTTTTCAGGGAAAGGCCAAATGATGTGGCAAAAGACATTGACGGACGTTTCTTTTCAGCCTCAATCTCCGCTTTTTTTTCACTTCGAGTACGCTCCGCTGCAATTTCTGTTTCCTGTAGCGGGGCACTGTCATCCGTTACCTTTCCGTCAAGCAGACGCACAATTCTGGTTGAATACTTTTCCGCTAAATCCGGATTGTGCGTAACCATAACCACAAGACGGTCACGGGATACTTCTTTGAGAATGTCCATGACCTGTATGCTGGTTTCCGTATCCAGCGCACCGGTCGGCTCATCCGCAAGGATGATATCAGGACTATTGACAAGGGCGCGGGCTATGGCAACGCGCTGCATCTGCCCTCCCGACATTTCAGATGGCTTTTTGCGGAACTGATCGCCAAGTCCGACCTGCTCCAGAGCCTCTTTTGCCCTTTTACGGCGCTCAGCTTTTTTGACACCGGAAAGCGTCAATGCTATCTCCACGTTTTGCAGTACGGATTGATGCGGAATCAGATTGTAACTCTGGAACACAAAGCCGACCGAATGATTGCGGTAAGTATCCCAGTCCCTGTCCTTGAAATCTTTTGTAGACTTACCATTGATTACAAGATCGCCGGAAGTGTATTGATCCAAACCGCCGATGATATTCAGAAGCGTAGTCTTACCACATCCGGATGGACCGAGAATCGAAACAAATTCACTTTCCCGAAATTCCAGCGTAACGCCTTTGAGCGCCTCTACCACGCCCGTTCCGGCGGGGTATTCTTTGGTGATATTTTTAAGTTCAAGCATATTAATCTCTCCTTTGCCAATGATTTATTTTCAAACGGCCTGCTGCGCCTTTAATCTGCTCAAAATTGCCTTCGGTCATTAATTCATAAATTTTTATACTCTTTTTTCAACTGCGTAGATTATAGTGTAACATACAAATCTAAACAAAATCTTACGGATAAAAAAGAAAATGCGAGCAGATTTTTCAATCTGTCCGCTATGAGAAATAGTCATTCACATTTTAGGCAATACCACGGTGAAAACGGTTTTCCTCCCATCACTCATAGGGATTACCTTACCACCGTGCAATTCGATGATTGCTTTTACAATGGATAGGCCAATGCCGTTACCCACTGCTGCATGGGATTTGTCTGCCTGATAAAATTTGTTGAAGATATGGGATATGCTCTCTTGAGGAATTTCCTGTCCTGTGTCACTCACTGATATGAATAGGTCATCCGGCGTCTCCGTGATGTCAATCTGCAGAATACCGCCCGGATCGGCAAATTTTACAGCATTGTCAATAAGGTTCAGCCATACCTGCTGCAGCATTTCCCGGTTTCCGCTGTACTGGTATTCCGCAAAATCTACATCAAGCATAAGGTCTTTTTCCGTCCATTTGGATTCCAGCAGCAAAAGGCAGTTTCGAATCTGCTCAGAAATGTTAAACCGTGTCACGTTGGTAAGTATGGCCTGATTTTCGATTTTCGTCAAATTCAGCACATTGGTCGCCATGTCGGAAAGCCGATGAGATTCTTCCGAAATAATCCGTAGGTATTCCTGTTTTTCTTCATCAGTTAATTTTTCCTCTAAAAGCAAATCAGCAAAACCCGCAATGGAAACAATGGGCGTTTTGAACTCATGGGAAAAATTATTTACGAAATCCGAGCGCAGCATTTCGGTCTTTTCCAGTTCTTCGGCCATGTGGTTAAAGCTGTCAGCAACTTCGGTGGCAGTTGGATGATAGCCAAATATTGTATGAAATTCCAGCCTTGTCTTAAACTCACCATGAGCCAGCATATTCATAGCATCAATCACGCGATTAACAGGGCGCAAGGAAATTTTGCTCAGAATAAAGCTAAGGATCACACCCAAGACTGTACTCCAAGCCATCATACGGAAAATGACCATCTCCGGTCGTGGCAGTTCTCTGCCCAATACCGGCAAGTCATATTTAATTAAAAAAAATAATATTCCTCCTGCAATCAAAGAGGCGAGGAAAAACACAAAAAAAATAATAATGGCGAAAAAAATGGTGAGGGCGAGTCTTGGATTTGCTTTTATTTTGCCTTTCATCTTCATACTTTTTTTACCGCCTTATATCCCAGTCCATGTACTGACTGAATTTCAAATTCCTCCCAACCATCAAAACGTTTCCTCAGCCGCGATATATGCACTGTGATGGTTTCCCATCCGGCGTTGCTGTCCGTGCCCCAGATTTCGTCCATCAGTTGGATCCGTGTAAATGTCCTGTCAGGATAAGATAACAGCTTATACAAGAGCAAAAATTCCTTTTGCGGCAGTTCCTGCGTTTCACCGTTTCTTGTGACAGTATAATCGTCATACCGCAACACAATATTCCCAATTTCAATTTTCCGTTCACTGACGATTTTGGAACGGCGCAATAGTGCCTTAATCCGCAGGAGCATTTCCTTTTTATCAATAGGCTTTGTGATGTAATCGTCCGTTCCCGCTTGAAACGCTGTGTACCGGTCATCAGGCAGCTGTTTCGCTGTTACCATCAAAATCGGCATATCATTGTCAGTTTCCCGCAGAGTCTTGGTAAATTCATACCCGTCCATGACCGGCATCATAATATCCAGGACTACCAGGTCAATATGCTCCGAGCCTATAATTTCCAACGCTTTGTCACCGTTCTCTGCTGTAGTGACAGTATAACCATCTGATTCCAGCACTGCCCGCATCAATCTACGGGTGTTTTTATCATCATCAGCTACTAATATATGAAACATAATGCACCTCCACAAAAATAATGAATGTCAAATCCATCCTGAATTTAGGATAGCACATAAATCTTAATAAAATCTAAACTGAAACGGACATACAACACACTCTCTTCCCAATATTTTGATTTTACCTTTTGAAGATTCAAAATATGCCTTGAGAGTATTGTATCCCCCCAAAGCATATTTTTCAATCATTAATCAGCAGCCGTAAAAGTAAATTCCGGATGCTCTATGCCCTTCAAATCCCTTAGATAATTAACAAAAGTCTTCTTCGTCTCGCTCTTTTGCCAGTCAGTATACGGATTGTCTCCTGTTTCCCCATACTGCTTTTTTAAATTATCCAGCCTGCCGTTAAAATAGTCGCTTTTATCATAGCTTGTGCCACATTCTCCTAAGAACCTTGTGACGCGTTCTTCGTCAGCCTCATCACTTGCGCTTGTCAAGCTGGTTAATACGCTATCCAAAGAACTAAACGGCACCCTTATTATACACTTCATCTCCCTGCATTTAGCCGGATACTTTGTCTCATCTGATAAAAGCAGATTGTTACTTTCCCCAAAATCAGGGATAACATTGCCCTCTCCTGTAATATCCACTTTCCAGAAGTAATATTCATCGTAATCACCATCATATGTTATTGTCGCATGATTCAATATATTTTCGTCCCGAAGGCTGATATTGTTAATGATGAATTTATTCTGGCTTTCCTGAGATATTTCATCTTGCAAAGTATCCGCTATACTTTTACGTCCTTCAACCTTTCCGCCGAAAATATTCGGCAACAGCCCCAGATATGCCGAAATTTTTGTCATTCCCTTGCTATTCGGATAAAATTCAGCCTTGATGGGCAGATAAATATAATGTTCATCATAAAGCAGACCATAAACCCGTGTTTTTCCCATATCAATAATCCTCCATTTTTACTCGCAACTACTTTACCATTTTTGCAGTTTTGCGATGTTTTTCTTTAACCACGATTACTTTATCGCCAACACAAGCTGCGTATACTTTTCCAGTGCCTCCTGTTCACTCTGGCTGAGTGATTTGTTTCCGCCGCTGGTCTGGAATAAGCCATACACTTCCGCCGCCTCCTGAATCATTATCTTGATGTTTTCCTTATCAGTCCCAAAGCTTTCCTGCAAAACAGTGGCATAGCAGCCAAGGAATGTGTTGAAATCCAGCTTTGTCACATCTACGGCAGATTTGTAAGCCACGCAGGCAATCACGTCCTCGGCGCGCTCCTGCAAAGATTTTACGGATATATTTCTTACCCACATAGATACGTCATATCTGACGATTGCCGGATATTCCACGATAACGAAATATTCCTTTTTCATCAATTCCTCGCCATAGCCCGCGCCGAGCAGGATGCTGAGGCTCTTAGTAATCAGTGAGCCTATTCCGTCGGCAATCTTTGTACCGCCGCTGAACATGGTCTTAAAAGAATTAACGACGTCTTTCATCAAATCTTCCTGAGAGCGCTTAGTATATGCACGGTAGTCCTCATAAGAAGCAAGTACCTTTGTGATAGGCACTTTTAAATCGTCGGTCGTCTTTCCGTCTTTTAACGAAGTTTCTATTTCCGATTTAAAAATCGTTGCCTTTGACTCGCCAAGTGAAGCTAAGATTTTAAGCTGTTCGCCTATCTCCCTCTCCGTTTCCTTAGACTGGTCCACACCGTTAATCAGTTCCCTTATTTTTCCCATTGCTTTTTCCTCCTATTTTGAAATTAATTTTATAGCTGTAAAGCGGCCGCTTTCCCTGCTACAGGCACATTTTAAAACTTTCCTTGAAGAAAAAAGCGTCATTAATCTTCACTTTTTAAATCTTTTTCACGCGTCATTAAAAGCGGCAGCCCCATATCGTAAAGCACATCATTAATCCTTATAAGTGCGCCTTCATAGTTGTCCGTGCTTTCCAGTTCGAGTATCAGTGTCTTTATCACAACATCCCAAGCGATAGCCTCAGACAAGGCATAGCCCGCCATATTAAGCAGCCCCTTGGTTTCGTCAAGCCCAAGTTCCAATGAAACCGCAATCGCAATCAGCGATTCCTTCGTCGGTTTCCGCCCATTTTTTATTCTCTGGAACATCCTTTCGCTTATCTGTGCATATTCATATAATTTTTTGTGTCTGGATTTTTCTCTGATAAGATTGACAAGATGCAGATTAAAATCAGGGCGTTCTTTCAATGAAAGCCCCCCGCTGTTTGCTAACGTCTCTGCCGCGCACTCATCAAGACCGAATAAGTCCGCTGCGTTTCTTATGACGTTATACTTTAATTTTTTTTGTCTGTACGCCATAGGGATTCATATTCCAATAATGCAGACATTCCTTTGATGCGCCGATTTTGTGATAGATTTCGTTTAAGGTTCTGATGCCGTTTTCCTTCTTATACTCTTTTGCCAGCCGCGCAAGCGAGGCGGCAAAGCCCTCCTTAAGGGTGATGTTGTGTCCTTTCAGCCATTCGTCAACATAGCCTTGTCCTATGTTCTTCATTTTCATAAACATGCTCCTTTCGTGCCGTAACTTTTTGATTACGGCAATATCATACCAAAAGAAATATTGGCAAAAAATAGGAGCATGGTATGAAAAAATGCAAAAAAGCACGAATTTTGTGCAAATTTTGCTACAAACATATTGTCATATATGGCGGAATACAGAGTATGTCGTCTTTCATTGCCAGATTGCGGGGATGAATGATATAGCAGCCGCCAATCCTTCCCTTGTATTTCTCCTTAAATCTGAGCAATGATTCCATAGAGTAGTGTGTACCGGATTTGACTTCGATAGGATACATTTTGTATTTTGTTTTACTGTTATTAGAGATAATAAAATCAATTTCAATATCATTGCGACGTTTTTCTTCATTATAGTGTGTATAAAAGAACAGCCGATGACCATTTGCAACCAGCATTTGCGCAATAGCATTTTCATAAAGCATGCCCTCATTAAGTCCCAGTTTTCCCATAAGAATCTGCTTGTATACTTCGTCTTCCAGCAGTTCGTTTTCATCGAAGGCGTGGCTGACAAGCAAACCTGTATCACTCATATAACACTTAATATAAGAAGCTGATTCATTTAAAGACAAACCCACATTGGGATCGTTGGTGCGGCGGCACTCGTTTGCAACCATAGAATCAGAAAGCCAGAAAAAAGTCTCTTCATACTGCTCTGCCACAGAACCCTCTACAATACGGTTGAATACTACCCGTTTCTCATGTCTGGAAAGCAAGCCGGGAATTTGATCAAAAATAGCCAAAACCTTAGAGCGATATTGCGCCTTAATCTTCATAATATCGCTGCGGTATAGTTCCAAAATATCACGCTTTTCAACATCAGCTTTTCCAAAATCTTTTTTGCCCTCCAAGAACGCAACAATGCTCATTGGCATTCCACCGACCAGAAGATACTGTTTAAACAGGAGCATCGCTTTTTCATGAAGACTTCGTTCAAGTGGAATCTTTTCCTGAAAGCACTCACGAATGTACTTGATGATTGACTTCTCACCTAATGCCCAGCAAAACTCTTCAAAATCCATCGGATACATCTTGATATGCCGTTCTTCTGACGGAATTACAATATCCTTTACACTCTCTTTTATAGAAATCAATGAGCCTGTCTCCATAAAATCATACCGCCCATCTGCAACCAAGTATTTAATAGCCTCACGAGCTTTCGGAAATAACTGGACTTCGTCAAAAATAATAATGCTTTCGCGCTCTAAGAGCTGAACGCCATACTGGACAGACAGAAGCATATAATCCGCAAGTTTAATCCATCTACAAATTCCAGTAATACGCATATTTAATTTATCTATAAATTCCAGTAATCCGCATATTTAAATATTTATAATTTCCGGCAATCCGCATATATTTCATTTTGCATTTAGCCCCTTACTAAACCCTGATACATTTTCCCCCACTCAGACATAGAATCAATAATCGGGCGCATCGTATCGCCTAATTCGCTTAAGGCGTACTCTACCCGCACAGGCACTTCCGGATAAACAGTGCGCGTAATGATGCCATCCTTTTCCATAGCACGAAGATTATCCGTTAAAACCCGCGAAAAGAAAATCGCCGCCTAATTGTAGATTAAATTTTCATAATAGCTTAAAATGAATGTATTATTACAGGCGCAGTAAAAAGGAAGGAACGATAATTATGAAATCTACTACTACAACCGAAAAGCTTGAACAATTAAGGGCAAAACTTGAAGACGCGCAGGTAGTAATTATCGGCGCGGGCGCGGGGCTTTCCACTTCCGCCGGATTTACATACAGC